>NZ_CP034035.1:619706-929559 GCF_005484945.1 Brenneria rubrifaciens | reverse complement strand
GAAGACCAGGGTGTTTTAAAATACACAAAAATTGCATCTGGTGTTGTATCGGGTGGTTTTCAGGCATTTGCAGGATATCGATTAAATCAATTAGGGAGATATCTCAATGTCAAACATTTCAAGTCATTTGGAGTTTTATTAATCTCCCACGGAATCAATAATGCTTATGAGTCAGCAACCCCTATAATATTTGATGGTAAATATAGTGCAGGACCAGTCAGACACATATACAGAGGTCTTGCTTCTCTTGCAGGATATAACGATGATGCCGGAGATGCCTTGTATAGCGCTGGTGATTTGACACTCACAATTTACGCCTCTTTAAGAACACCAGTCTTAGTCGACAGTCCTACCCGATTATTATCAAGGGGATTTCTGGAAAGACCCAGAATAACAAAATTATTTAAGTATGCGCATTCAGACTTCAAGCCTAAATATACTGCCGCAAGTAGCATAATGAAGGTTTATATGGTAGGGGGTTCTGCCTACAAAATATATGCTGAATTTACAGATGAAAATTACCACTTAGGTGATAAGTGATTCTTTAGCCTAAAGGTATTATCTCCCCCCTGTAGCAATGACAAATGTCATTGCTAACTTCCACAAGTATAAAAATTACATATCATTTAAAACCTGACTAAATAATTAAATGAATTTAAAACCCGCAAAGGGATTAATTTAATCATCATAATCATTGTGATTTTGTAGTTTTCACTTTTAGCTTTCATAAAACTGATAACCGAAATTCCATAAATTAATAAAAATATTTTTATACTGTTTATTACAACACCATACTCATAGTAACCATAAATAGCAAACCCCAAAGACATAAGAAAAAGCATCAGCATTTCATTCCAGCACAGATATGCGATGAAATAAATATAATCAGAAAAAGACTCAATGTCTTTTATTTTTATATTTTTTCCATAAGCCCTATTTTTTGTATCTACATAGTTATTTTTCAGGCGAAGTAATTCTCTGACACTCAATCCTGATTTTAAGATTAACACTCTTTTATTCATTACACGCTCCCTCGCTCATAATACAAGTCATTCCTGATCAACCAATATCGCCGCTGAATAACGTTAAAATAAAATCAGTTAGCAAAAGAAATCATCAATTTAAATTTAATTAATTTTAAAACCGTAATCATATGTATATTATAATGATTAGCCTCAACTTTTAATACGCAAAAAATCGATATCGAATAAATAATAAAAAAAGTTTTGACAAAGGCAATCACATTATCACTATCATAGTAAGCATAAATTGCAAAAAAGAAGCTCATGAAGACAGGAAGATACATTGCTTCCCAGCATAAACGTGCGACTATAAAAATATAGCCTACAAAGGACTCGGCTTTCTTCATTGGGGTATTAAATTTGAAATCATCGCTTTTAACATAGACGTAATTATTTTTCAGGCGAAGTAGCTCCCTGACAGTCAACCCTGATTTTAAGATTAATGTTCTTTTATCCATCATCCATTCCCTTGGTTGTTTATTCTGCTAACCAACTAAACCATCACCCCTTCGGCTCAATCCCCTGCTTGCGAAGCTCTTTACGTGCAAGCTCCTTGAACCAGTTGCCGAGACTGACACCTTCTTTTGCAACTACCTCATCAAGCTGCTCACGCAGCTCAGGCGAGATGCGTATCTGGAAGGTTGGAGATTTACCTGTTGATGAAGATTTTTTCGTATCACGTTTAATCGTTGACATGTACGTACCTTTTTAACTATGATGAATTTTATAGGTACGTACCCTATCACAGAATCTCATACACATCATCCGTTTCGCCCCCGAAAGGTAGTGGAATACCAGACAGGGGCTAACCACACCGTTATGGAGTTAACGATATGGCTATCAGCAAGTCTAGCAATTCCCTTCTGGAAGATCAGCACATTAAGCAGTCAGGTAAAGGTTATTTTAATCAGTTCGGGCAAGAGGCTGCGGAGGTGCTTTATGTTCGATAACACCCCGTTAGATCAGGAAGAAATCATCGACCAGTGCAGAGCGTTGATCTACGCCGTTATCGAAACCAAACAACCACAGGTCAAAGAGATCTTGACGTTCATTCTCTGGGAAAGGCTCGACTGGTTGTGTAGTCCCTCCGGTTTTTAGTACCACCGCCAATGAGGATCTCCGGCCAGTTTTTGCCTCGCATAGATAACGGGTGGCATATCACCCAGTGAGCTATGCAGACGTTCTTCGTTATATTCTGCGCGCCAGTCTTCTGTTAGCACGCGGACTTCTGACAGTGTTCTGAACAGATACATATCGAGTATTTCTGTTCGTAGCGTTTTGTTAAATCGCTCAATAAATCCGTTCTGCATCGGCCTGCCTGGCTGAATAAAATCGAGTATCACACCGTGCAATTCTGCCCACTCGGCTAGAGCAGCGGCAGTGAGTTCTGGCCCATTATCGCTGCGTATAAATGCCGGATTGAAGTGGCACACTGAATTTGGCCACCTGAACAGAGGTGATATGCTCACCTCAGAACAACACAGGTGCTCCAATGAAAAAAAGAAATTTTAGTGCAGAGTTCAAACGTGAAGCAGCTCAGTTGGTTGTCGAGCAGAGCTACACCGTTGCTGAAGCAGCAAAAGCCATGGATATTGGCCTTTCAACAATGACCCGATGGGTCAGACAATTACGGGATGAACGACAGGGAAAAACACCGAAAGCTTCCCCTATTACCCCGGAGCAAATTGAAATACGTGAGTTGAAGAAAAAACTACAACGTATTGAAATGGAAAATGAAATATTAAAAAAGGCTACCGCGCTCTTGATGTCAGACTCCCTGAACAGTTCTCGTTAATCGGAAAACTCAGGGCGCGTTATCCCGTGGCTACACTCTGTCACGTATTTGGGGTTCACCGCAGCAGCTATAAATACTGGAAATGCCGTCCTGATAAGCCGGACAGAAAGCATACAGAGTTACGCAGTCAGGTTCAGGAACTATACAACATTAGTCATGGCTCAGCCGGGGCAAGGAGTATCGCCGCAATGGCAACGCTCAGAGGCTTCCTGATGGGGCGCTGGCTTGCCGGCAGACTCATGAAAGAGCTGGGGCTGGTCAGTTGTCAGCAGCCCATCCATCGGTATAAACGCGGTGGCCATGAACACATCGCTATCCCGAATCACCTTGAGCGTCAGTTCGCAGTGACAGAGCCTAATCAGGTGTGGTGCGGCGACGTGACGTATATCTGGACAGGTAAGCGCTGGGCATACCTCGCCGTTGTTCTCGACCTGTTCGCGAGGAAACCGGTGGGCTGGGCAATGTCGTTCTCACCGGACAGCAGACTGACCATCAAAGCGCTAGAAATGGCGTGGGAAGTTCGCGGCAAACCAGCCGGGGTGATGTTCCACAGCGATCAGGGCAGCCATTACACAAGCAGGCAGTTCCGGCAGTCACTGTGGCGGTACCGGATCAGGCAGAGTATGAGTCGTCGTGGAAACTGCTGGGATAATAGTCCGATGGAACGCTTCTTTAGAAGTCTGAAGAACGAGTGGGTGCCGGTGACTGGTTACACAAGCTTCAACGATGCTACCAGTGCAATAACGGACTATATCGTTGGGTATTACAGTGCGCTCAGGCCACACGAATATAACGGTGGGTTACCACCAAACGAATCGGAAAACCGATACTGGAAAAACTCTAAAGCGGTGGCCAGTTTTAGTTGACCACTTCAGTTCTTTTTTAGCCTCTAAAGGATCGATACCCCCAGCGATACCCTTTCGAGCTTCATCACGTTTTGCTCTGGCATCAGCCAAGGACACATCGGGATATACCCCCAGCGCCAATAACTTTTCCTTTCCATCGATACGATACTTTAAACGCCAGTAGCGTGCCCCGTTGGTTTTAACCAATAAGTAGAGGCCACCACCATCAGCCATCTTGTAGGGTTTATCTTTGGGCTTGGCAGTCTCTACCTGTCTGGCATTGAGCTTCATTTGGGGGCATCTCCCCTAGACCGAACACGATATGCCCCCAGCGATGCCCCCAACTCACCGTAGATTTCTGTGAACGTGAGTAGACGAGCAGAGACAACAAGGGCCGTGAAACCGCGTATTATAAGGGTTTAAAGGTTTTTTGAGTAGACTTCGGGAGACGTTAAAATAGGTAGGATGGTGCCGATAATAGGAGTCGAACCTACGACCTTCGCATTACGAATGCGCTGCTCTACCAACTGAGCTATATCGGCTTTTGGGATCGTCATGGCGGGAGTCTGACGTGAACTACGGGGTGACAAACTAGTGAAAACGACAGATTAAGTCAAGCGATTAGCCGTCGTCTGTCGATTTTATAATCGGCTTAGATACGAGAAGGATTCTCTGATAATTTTCCAAACTAATAATTGAGAATCCTATAACTTTCAGGCTGAAAACGCAGGCGCATTTTTCAACGTTGCAGAGCAATGGCCCAAAGGGGCGGGCTGGGAGAGCCCGCCATAAAAGCGGGGTTAGGAACGAACCAGATCCTCACCATAACCGATCCATTTATAGGTGGTTAGAGCTTCCAATCCCATCGGGCCGCGTGCATGTAATTTTTGCGTGCTGACCGCGACTTCCGCGCCCAAACCAAACTGTCCGCCATCGGTGAAGCGAGTGCTGGCATTGACGTAAACCGCCGAGGAATCCACTTCCCGAACAAAACGTTCGGCGTTGCTTAAGGAACGCGTAAGAATGGCATCAGAATGTTGTGTGCCATGCTGACGAATATGAGCAATAGCCTGATCCAGATCGTCCACCAGCGTGACATTCAGATCGTTGGAAAGCCACTCGTCATCGTAATTAGCCTCTTCCAGCGCGATAACTTTCGCCGGTCCGTCACTCAGGTAGGGCATCGCCAATGTGCTGGCGTGCAAGGTCACGCCGACCTGCGCCATTCTCTTGCTCAGCGCGGTCAGGAAAGTTGCCGCAATGCTTTTCTGAACCAGCAGGGTTTCCAGGCTGTTACAGGCGCTGGGACGCTGAACTTTGGCGCTCTCAATAACCGTCAGCGCTTTGTCAAAATCGATACTCTCGTCAGCATAGATGTGACATACCCCGATGCCCCCCGTAATGACCGGGATCGTCGATTGCTCACGGCACAGTTTATGCAGACCTGCACCGCCGCGAGGAATGAGCATATCCACGTAGCGATCCAGTTTCAGTAGCTGGTTTACCTGTTCACGATCCGGGCTTTCAATCGCCTGGACTGCCGCGGCGGGCAGGCCACATTGCGCCAGCGCCTGTTGGATCACGTTTACCGTGGCCGCATTGGTGCGATAAGTCTCTTTACCGCCGCGCAAAATGACTGCGTTACCCGTTTTCAGGCACAAGGAAGCCACGTCAATCGTGACGTTAGGACGCGCTTCATAAATTACGGCAACCACGCCAAGCGGTACGCGCCGACGCTCCAGTTTGAGGCCGTTATCCAGTATGCTGCCCTCCATTATCCGACCGACCGGGTCGGTTAAACGGCACACCTGACGCACATCGTTGGCGATAGCCGCCAGACGCGCGGGCGTCAGCAACAGCCGATCCTGTAATGCGTCGCTCATGCCATTCTGCCGCGCATCGGCCAGATCCCGTTCGTTGGCCGCCAGTATCGTCGCACTCTCCGCTTCCAGTAAATCCGCGATCGTTGACAATGCGCGATCTTTCTCCGCCGTGCTCAGCACCGCCAACTGATAAGACGCCGCTTTTGCCGCTTTGCCCATCTGTTCAAGCATGGCTTGCTCCTTAATTGATAATCATGTCGTCCCGATGAAGCGCCACCGGGCCATATTCATAACCGAGAATGTCGGCAATCTGCTGGGAGTGGTGTCCGGCAATCATGCGCAGCGCATCACTGTTGTAACGGGTGACGGCATGGGCCACATCGCGTCCCGCCAGACTACGAATACGGATAACCTCGCCACGGGAGAAGTTCCCCATCACTTCGCGAATGCCTTTAGGCAACAGGGAACTGCCACGTTCAAGAATGGCCGATAACGCGCCGTCATCCACCGTGATTTCTCCGGCCGGCGGAGCACCGAAGATCCAGCGTTTGCGGCTTTCCAGCGGCGCGTCCAGCGCATGAAAACGCGTGCCGACCGATACATCCGCAATCACATCACCGATGACGGCCGGCTTACTTCCCGCGGCAATCACCACATCAATGCCCGCGCGACAAGCCACATCCGCCGCCTGAAGCTTGGTCGACATTCCACCCGTGCCCAATCCTGATACGCTGTCGCCCGCAATGCTGCGCAGGGCATCGTTAATTCCGGTCACTTCACGGATCAATTCCGCATCAGGATTTTTACGCGGATCGGCGGTAAACAGCCCGGCCTGATCGGTCAGCAGCAGCAGTTTATCCGCATCGGCGAGAATAGCGGCCAGCGCGGAGAGGTTATCGTTGTCGCCCACTTTGATTTCGGCGGTGGCAACCGCATCATTTTCGTTAATTACCGGGACAATATGGTTATCCAGCAGCGCCCGCATCGTGTCACGCGCGTTCAGAAAGCGCTCGCGATCTTCCAGATCCGCACGGGTCAACAACATCTGACCAATATGGATACCATAAATGGAAAACAACTGTTCCCACAGTTGGATCAGGCGGCTCTGCCCCACGGCGGCAAGCAGTTGTTTGGTCGCAATGGTGGCGGGGAGGTCCGGGTAACCTAAGTGCTCACGACCGGCGGCAATCGCCCCTGACGTGACAATCACAATTCGGTGTCCTGCCGCATGTTGCTGCGCGCACTGGCGAACCAGTTCAACAATATGGGCACGGTTAAGACGGCGTGAACCGCCAGTCAGCACGCTGGTGCCAAGTTTCACAACCAAAGTCTGGCTGCCACTCATAATTTTTCTGCCGTTAGAAGTCATAAAAAAAGACAAATCAGGAAAACGTTGTAACAGGACAGACGCGTTATGCCAACAGGCTTAACGCGAAAACCTGCGAATAAATGGGGGAACAAAGGGGAAGCATCACGGTCGAGCGACTAATGCACAGGCGGGTTCCAGCGATTGCAGCATTTTTTCCAGACGCACATGGAATGCTTGTCTGGCGTTTTCAAGCTGAGCGATCACGTCCTTATCTTCAATTTTCTCTTCGCGCCAGTTGCCGCTTTTATCGTACAGACCAAAATGGTAGTCATAAGTAAAGGTATTTCCCTGATCTTTCAGCGTTAACCACCAACCCCAGAACTCCCGTTTCTCAGGCGCGGGTTTGACGTTGACGCATACGGCCAGACAATCGAAGAAAAAGCGTTCGCCTTCGCACTGTGCTTCACGCAAATACGGCCCCAGCGATATAAAGCTTTTTATGAGCCTGCTCTTTGGGTGTCCACTCGGTAACATCATCGGCAATCTCCTTAGGTTGAACATTCTTTTTAGCAGAGAATGGCGATTTATCAATTCACTGGTTGAGTTTATCCCCTAACCAACCGCTGATTTGCTGCAATGCGCGATGGAAATTTTGATAAACCGGCGAGAAATTAACGGGCAACAGTTTCCCCTGCGCGGACGAATTGGCGATCAGGCTGGCCTCTTCTTTCGGGCTCACCAAATCGTTATCCCAGTAGCCGGCAAGCATCGGCGTAGGACAGCGGCGCCCCAGCAACCCTTGCGTCTTAAGAGAATAACGCCCCAGTTCGATTTTCAGTGCCATATCGGTAGAAAATGGCATTCCCAACCGGCTGGCCAACACATCCATAAACATATCCGGCACCTGTTGCTGGCGCTGCGCATCGCACAGTAAGTGATGAACCACCGGCCCCAGGCAGGCGACAGCGCGTAAACGCTGGGATTCGAGATACGCCAGCCGTACCGCGATATTGGCCCCAAAGCGGAAACCAAATGCGCCGACACGACAGTGGTCAACCCACGGCACGTCAGGTAACGCCCGCAATACCTGTTGATGCAGGAAGCTCGAATCCTGATCCAGTTTCCAGCGAGACGAAAAACCGACGGACGGAACATCGATGGTCAACATCGCCATACCAGCGGGAGCCAGATAATCACGGAACAGGCGGTAATAATCACTTTGCAGCACATCCAGACTGCCGCACATCAGGATCGTCGGGAAAGGCGCTTTGCCCGACTGAGGTAAGTGCAGGAAGCCGATTAAAGAACCGCCGCCTTGAATCGGGAAAGAGAGCTCTTTCAACTCATAGGGTAGATACTTCGCGGCTTCTTCGTAAGCGCGGTTAGCCAGCGTCTGTGCCTGCTCTGCCAGCTCATCACCTTTAATATAAGGATAAGCGGCAATGCTGTAGAGGTTGGCGGCGTTCAGCCACCACTGACCGTTTTGGGCGTCGTCTGTGCCATCCATTGCCTGCTGCTGCCAGCTTGCGCCCTGCTTTACCCACTCATAAATCCAGTTGCCGCTACGGTAACCAATCACGGTATCCAGTAAATGTTCGCGGCTTCTTTCCGCTTTGCTCACCGCGATACGAGACAGCACCTCTTCGATATCCCACGGATCAACGCCCCGCCAGATCCACATCAACCGGTTGAGCATGCGATACCAGCTACGGGTATGCTCGCCTTCCAGCGTGTAGTGCACACCCAGCGCTTCCGAGGTATGACGCGTCCGTTTTACCAGCGTGGAGGTTTCCGCATGTTTAAAGGATGGTTTGAATAGGGTTTCAGACAGATTAGCTTTCGCCAAAGCAGCCTCCGTTAATGTAAACCGCCGTCAGCGGACAACCGGACTATTGCCGTAAAACCAGAGTGTAACGAACTCATGATGTTGAAGACAAACGGCAGAACACAGAAACACACGTTCAGATCAAATCGGCGAGGAGATAAATGGCTCGTTAATCCACGCGAGGTAAACGCAACGTTCAGCCGCCCGCCATAAACAACAATGCCCGGTCAAACCGGGCATAGGAATAGAGGCCAGATAACGTTAACGGCCGGACAATGGCGGAACAAACACCACGCCCATGTCCCACGGCTGCTCAATCCAGGTATCCTGCGGGATATCGACGATATAGTCGTCAACCAGCGGTTTGCCAGCGGGTTTGGCGAAAATGGTGACAAAACGCGCTTTCGGATACATGTCGCGAATCGCTTTAGCCGTACCACCGGTATCAACCAGATCGTCAACCACGATAAAGCCGTCACCCTCTCCCTCCGCACGCTTGAGCACTTTCATTTCGCGCTGGTTATCGTGGTCATAGCTGGAGATGCAAACGGTATCAACATGGCGGATACCCAGCTCACGCGCCAGCAAAGCGGCGGGAACCAATCCGCCGCGGCTAACGGCAATGATGCCTTTCCATTGTTCGGCAGGCACTAAACGCTGTGCCAGTTTGCGAGCCTGGATTTGCAACATATCCCAAGTTACGACGTACTTTTCGCTCATAATATCTATCATCCCAGCCGAATTGAAATTGGCTTAATTTGAGTCTGAGGGGAAAAAGGTTGCGCGAGATTATAGATATCCAACGCCATAAAAACCAGTGTTTCTCAGCCCCGTAACCGGGTTTCCACGCGACCGGCGCCGTCCCAATCAAAATTGGGTGATAAGTCAGTATAAAACCATCGCCGAAGAAAAAGAGATGTCGAAGGCGGCCAATGCAGTTGATTTTGTTTTTCACGCCAATTTGCCCTGCTCGCGGGAGAAAGTGATATTCTGTTCCAACTGCCATATCGGATGGCTGACCGTGATTAATTTTCTCCCTGTCGCGCCTGAGCAAAAGACGCCGACTGGCCTGCTGAAAAGGAGACGCAAAGAGTGTCTGAATTGTCTCAACTTTCCCCACAACCGCTGTGGGACATTTTCGCCAAGATCTGTTCTATTCCCCACCCGTCTTACCATGAAGAAGCGCTGGCGTCGCACATCCTTGAGTGGGCGAAAGAAAAAGGCATTCATGCCGAACGCGATCGGGTAGGCAATATCCTGTTACGCAAAGCGGCAACGTTAGGCATGGAAAACCGTAAACCGGTGGTGCTACAGGCTCATCTGGATATGGTGCCGCAGAAGAATAACGACACCGTGCATGATTTCACCAAAGACCCGATCCAGCCGTACATTGATGGCGAGTGGGTGAAGGCCCGTGGTACGACGCTGGGCGCCGACAACGGTATCGGTATGGCGTCGGCGCTGGCGGTGCTGGCGGATAACGGCGTCAAACACGGCCCGCTGGAAGTCCTGCTGACCATGACCGAGGAGTCCGGTATGGATGGCGCTTTTGGTTTGCAACCAAACTGGCTTCAAGGCGAAATCCTGATTAACACCGATTCGGAAGAAGAAGGCGAAGTCTACATGGGATGTGCCGGCGGCATCGACTTCATTACCCGTTTGCCGCTGGCGCGCGAAGCGCTGCCGGCGGGTTACCAGACGCTGAAGCTGACTATCAAAGGGCTGAAAGGCGGTCACTCTGGCTGTGATATTCATCTTGGGCTGGGTAACGCCAACAAACTGTTGGCCCGTTTCCTGTTTGAACAGGCGGACAAGCTGGATCTCCGTCTTCTTGATCTGAACGGCGGTACGCTGCGTAACGCCATTCCTCGCGAATCCTTTGCTACGCTGGCGTTGCCTGCGGCCAATGTTGATCGGTTGAAAACCGTAAGCCAGGAATATCTATCCACGCTGAATAATGAGCTGTCGGCCGTCGAGAAAAACCTGAACGTACGGGTAGAAACCTCTGACGCTCAGGCAGAAGCACTGACCAAAGACAGCCGCGATCGTCTGCTGGCGTTGCTGAACTCGACGCCGAACGGCGTGATCCGCATGAGTGATACGGTGAAGGGCGTGGTGGAAACCTCATTGAACCTGGGCGTCGTCACCATGAACGAGCAGGAAGCCAAAATTGTCTGCCTGGTTCGTTCACTGATCGACAGTGGCAAAGACTACGTCGTAAGTATGCTTACCGCGTTGGGACAACTGGCAGGTGCGCATACCACGCCGAAAGGCGGCTACCCAGGCTGGCAACCGGATGCAAGCTCACAGGTTATGCAACTGGTGCGCGAAACTTACCAGAAGCTGTTCGGCAAGACGCCAAGCATTATGGTGATCCACGCCGGACTGGAATGCGGCCTGTTCAAGAAACCGTATCCAGATATGGATATGGTTTCTATCGGGCCAACCATTACCGGCCCGCACTCACCCGATGAGCAAGTCCATATCGCCAGCGTCGGTCAATACTGGCAACTGCTAACCGCGCTGCTGAAAGCGATTCCTGAACGCGCTTAATCGCGTGAAGTAAGAAAAACAGAGGCGGCCGGCAAAAGCCGCCTTCTTTATTTTGCGCCACCGCTTATTCCCAGTTAAGCACCAGTTGCCGTTCAATTTGCGGGTCGAGCAGCGTAACGTGCAACCCCACCAGCCGAACGCCGCGCCCCGCGCGCCGCTCCTCCCAGGTTTGCCGCGCCAGCGTAACGAGATCCTGCTTGTTCAATACCGGCCACGCATGCTCCTGCGTCGTTTGCCGAAAATCATCAAACTTCAGCTTCACGCCCTGCCGGGCAATAAGCAGATCCGGTTTAACCCGCTTTAAACGCTGTTCAAGCTCCTGATAAAGCTGCTCGATCAGCCCTTCACACTCATGCCAGTGATGAATATCCTGCACCAGCGTTTTCTCGACGCCCACCGACTTGCGCAATCGGTCGGGCGAGACTGGCCGCTCATCAATGCCATGGCAACGCTCCCACAGAATACGGCCGAATTTGCCGAAACTTTTCAGCAGTTCCGCCAGCTCATAGCGACGCACATCGGCACAGGTCAACATCCCCTTTTCTTCCAGCCGTTTTGCGGTGACTTTACCCACGCCGGGGATTTTCTCCAGCGGCAACTGCGAAATAAACGCATCTACCCGGTCGGGCGGGATCACATATTGGCCATTGGGTTTATTGATCTCGGAGGCGACTTTGGCAAGAAATTTGATGGGGGCCACCCCCGCCGATGCCGTCAGATTCAGTTCCCTGAAAATCGCCTGACGAATTTCTTCTGCTATCAGCGTCGCGGAACCATTGCAATAGGGGCTATCGGTGACATCCAGATAAGCTTCATCCAGAGAAAGCGGTTCAATAAGCGAGGTATAACGGGAAAAAATTTCACGAATCTGGCGGGACGCCGCCTTGTAGACCTCCATTCTGCCGGGAAGCAAGGTCAGATGGGGGCAAAGGCGTAACGCGGCGGCGGTAGCCATGGCGCTGCGAACACCATAACGCCGCGCAGGATAATTCGCCGTGCTGATCACACCGCGCCGATCGGCACTGGCGCCAATCGCCAGCGGGATATCGCGCAGGCACGGGTTGTCACGCATCTCAATGGCTGCGTAGAAGCAATCCATATCCACATGAATGATTTTTCGCATGTACACCCCTTAATTATCTGTATAAACATACAGTCAATTGAGAAGGCAGACAAGTTGTAGAATTAGCATAAACGTTATTAAAAAATGGCGTTCAGGCTTGATTAAAATGGAAGCGATGATAATGTGAATCCGTTTTTCATTCGCCTAAAGGCAAAGGAATACGGGACGCCACTCAACCGTATGTAATACAGTTTTTTATTTCATCAGGACCCATAATGCAAAAAATCGCGTTGTCTTTTGCGATCTGGTTTTTTTTGCCTTCTATTGTGGTTACCAGCGCAGCCAGTGCGCCCGTGCCAATAGCAAAAGCATCAAAACAGCAATTATTAGGCTCGCCGATCTATATTCAGATATTTAAGGAAGAGCGAGTATTAGAACTCTATGCTCAGATAAGCGGTGGATACCGTTTATTAGAGCGTTATCCCATTTGTAAATATTCAGGCGGATTAGGTCCAAAACGCACCGAAGGCGATTTAAAAAGCCCTGAAGGATTTTATCAGGTGAATATTGATCAGCTTAAACCGGACAGCCAATATTACCGGGCGATTAACATCGGTTTCCCTAACGAATATGACAAATCGCAAGGGTATTCCGGCCGGTATCTGATGATTCACGGCGAATGCGTGTCCGTCGGCTGCTACGCCATGACGAATAATTATATCGATGAAATTTATCGTTTTGCTGAACAGGCGCTGCGCAACGGGCAGACGAAAATCGATGTGGCGATTTATCCGTTCCGCATGACGGAACAAAACATGCAGCGCCACCGCAATTCAAACTATTACCGCTTTTGGCGCCAATTGCAGCCGGGTTACGCCTATTTCAACCAGCACTACCAGGCGCCATCAGTCACGGTATTCAACGGTCAGTATGTCGTTAGCCCGCCGCTGACGACCCGCAAGTCAATGTTAAATTACGCGCTCACCAAAGCGGAATAAGACAAACTCGCCTGGCATGATTTGGTGCCAGGTTTCATTTCCAGTCAGCGGCTGTGTTGCCAGCACGGTGACGACATCATTCGGCGTCGTTTGTTGCTGAAAATCGATTTCCACATCCTGATCCAACAGCGTCGCTTTGCCAAACGGCGCGCGGCGGGTGATCCAGTGCAGCCGGGTCGAGCAGTACCCCATCACAAAGCGCCCATCCGACAGCAGCATGTTAAACACGCCCATCTTGCGCAAAACCTCCGCCTGTCTCGCGATATAGCGAAACACCGCCGGCCAGTTTCCCGGCGTACGGGGGTAGCGCTGTGACAATTGATGCAGCAGCCAGCAGAAGGCAAACTCGCTGTCGGTTTGACCGACAGGCCGAAACATCCCCGTTTTTAACGAGTGATAACCTTTCAATTGCCCGTTGTGGGCAAACGTCCAGTTTCTGCCCCACAACTCACGGGTAAAGGGATGCGTGTTTTCCAGCGATACCGCGCCGCGATTGGCCTGGCGGATGTGCGATACCACCGCGCAAGACTTGATGGGATAATCCTGCACCAACCGGGCAATCGGCGAATTGTAGCTTGGCTGCGGATCTTTGAAGGTACGACAGCCATTCCCTTCATAAAAGGTGATTCCCCAGCCGTCCCGGTGCGGCCCCGTACGGCCGCCACGCTGTATCAGTCCGGTAAAACTGAAACAGATATCCGTTGGTACATTCGCGCTCATCCCAAGCAGTTCACACATCTTGACTCTCCTACCTCTTCGGCACGCGCACTTCTTCCTATTTGCCGGCCATCTCTTTTTCAATCAGCTGAATCATGATATGGATCGCCTTGATATGAATTTCCTGAATACGATCCGCGTAGCCGAAGTGGGGAACACGAATTTCGATGTCCGCAGTTCCGGCCATTTTACCGCCGTCTTTTCCCGTCAGCGTAATCACCTTCATGCCTTTAACTTTCGCGGCGGCAATCGCTTTGATGATGTTGCCGGAATTGCCGGATGTGGAAATGCCCAACAACACATCGCCTTCACGCCCCAGCGATTCAACATAACGGGAGAATACGAAATCATAGCCGAAATCGTTGCTGACACAAGAAAGATGGCTGGGATCGGAAATGGCGATCGCCGGATAGCCGCGGCGGTTTTCCCGGTAGCGGCCCGTGAGTTCTTCAGCAAAATGCATCGCATCACAGTGTGAACCGCCATTACCGCAGGAAATGACCTTTCCCCCCGCCTTAAACGCGTCGGCCAGCAATACCGCCGCTTTTTGAATCGATTGAATATTCGCGTTATCGCTCAAAAAGTTATTCAGCGTGAGTGCCGCTTCTTTCAGTTCATTACGGATTAAGTCCTGATACATGGAATCCTCTCATTGTTTCCGGTGGCGTCATTCGGTTCTGCCATGCAGTGTAACGGATCGTGGAAACTGCGAGAAGCGCGCAATCACACGACGCTGACGCTAATCTGAAATCCTTGAACGGCTGCCAAGTTTGTGAGTTAAGTTGTAATTATGATGTAAATAAATTGATAAAAACAAGCCAATGCATTACAACCAATAAAGATTAACAGGTCAGACCTCTTAGATCTCAGTCAATCATTCAATCAACCGCTATGTTCGCTTCAGATGTTGAGCAAATCGCGGGTAAAAGGGTTACGTCGACGCCAACGCGGGAGACGCACTATGGTTGCTGTCAGTATTTTTCTCTTGCTGATTATTATCGGTGCCATGTTCTATCACCGTATCAACCTGACGGTTAGCAGCGCGATGCTTGTTGCCTACTTTGCCGCCATGTCCGCCATGCTGTTGTGGCCAGTCTGGTTGCTGCTCCCGCTGGTGATTGCGCTGATACCGTTTAACGTATTATCGATTCGTCGTCGGCTTTTTTCCACGTCCGCTCTGCGCCTGTTTAAGAAAGTCATGCCACCGATGTCCAGTACGGAAAAAGAAGCCATTGACGCAGGAACCACCTGGTGGGAAGGCGATCTTTTCCGCGGCGCGCCCGTCTGGAAAAAACTGCACGGCTACCCGCAACCACGCCTGTCCCCCGAAGAACAGGCATTTCTTGACGGCCCGGTGGAAGAAGCCTGCCGTATGGCGAATGACTTCGAGATCACCCATGAACGCGCCGATCTGCCGCCGCAACTGTGGGCATTTCTCAAGCAGCACCGCTTCTTCGCCATGATCATCAAAAAGCAGTACGACGGCCTGGCGTTCTCAGCCTACGCGCAGGCACAGGTGCTGCAAAAACTGGCAGGCGTTTCCAGTATTTTGTCGATTACCGTCGGCGTGCCGAACTCGCTCGGCCCCGGTGAACTGCTGCAACACTACGGCACCGACGAACAAAAAGATCGCTATTTGCCACGTCTGGCCCGCGGTGAGGAGATCCCCTGCTTTGCATTAACCAGCCCCGAAGCCGGTTCCGATGCCGGGTCTATCCCGGATAGCGGCGTGGTGTGTTATGGCAATTGGCAGGGTGAACAGTTGCTGGGCATGCGCCTGACCTGGAATAAACGCTACATCACGCTGGCGCCGATCGCCACTGTCCTCGGTCTGGCTTTTAAACTCTATGACCCGGATCATCTGCTGGGTGAGACCGAAGATGTGGGCATAACCTGTGCGCTGATCCCCACGGATACCGATGGGGTGCAGATTGGACGCCGTCATTTCCCGTTGAACATTCCTTTCCAGAATGGACCGACGCAGGGTGAAAATGTTTTCGTTCCGCTGGATTACATCATCGGTGGTCCGGGCATGGCCGGACAGGGTTGGCGGATGCTGATGGAATGCCTGTCCGTCGGGCGCGGCATTACGCTGCCCGCCAACGCCACCGGCAGCCTGAAATCGATCGCGCTCGGTATCGGCGCGTATGCCTATTTACGCCGCCAGTTCAAAGTCTCCATCGGTAAAATGGAGGGGATTGAAGAGCCGCTGGCGCGTATAGCCGGTAACGCCTATGTCATGGACGCCGCGTCTACGCTGATTACCAGCGGCATTATGCAGGGTGAGAAACCTGCGGTGCTGTCCGCGATTGTAAAATATCACTGTACCCACCGTGGTCAGCGATCCGTGATGGATGCGATGGACATTGCCGGCGGAAAAGGGATTTGCCTCGGCCCCGCCAACTTCCTCGCCCGCAGTTATCAGGGTTCGCCCATTGCCATTACCGTGGAAGGCGCGAACATTCTGACCCGCAGTATGATTATATTCGGCCAGGGCGCGATCCGCTGCCACCCGTATGTGCTGGACGAGATGGCGGCGGCGCGAGATAAAGATATGCCACGCTTTGACCGCGCGCTGTTCGGGCACATCGGGCATGTTGGCAGCAATACCATTCGCAGCCTGTGGCTGGGGCTGACCGGCGGCCGCCTGAGTCATGCGCCGGTCAGTGACCAAACGCGTCATTATTATCAGCGTCTGAATCGGCTGAGCGCGAATCTGGCGCTGCTGGCGGATATTTCCATGGTCATGCTGGGTGGCGGCCTGAAGCGCCGGGAGCGCATCTCGGCACGCTTGGGCGATGTTCTCAGCCAGCTTTATCTGGCCTCCGCGACGCTGAAACGCTACGACGAGGAAGGCCGTCAGAAAGCCGATCTGCCGCTGGTTCACTGGGGAGTGCAAAACAGTCTCCATCAGGCCGGGCAAGCGATAGCCGACTTGTTGCGCAACTTTCCGAACCGCGTGGTCGCGGCCCTGCTGAGGTTTATTCTCTTCCCGTTGGGCCGCCATAGCGATCCACCCTCAGATCGTCTGGACCATGAAGTGGCGAAACTGCTGCAAACCCCATCGGCCACGCGCAGCCGTCTGGGACGCGGGCAATATCTGGTCGCCAGCGAACATAACCCGGTTGGTCTGTTGGAAGAAGCGCTGAGGGATATTATCGCGGCGGAGCCCATCCACCAGCATTTATCAAAAGCCAGCGGCACGCACCTGCCGTTTATGCGATTGGATCGGTTGGCGGAACAGGCATTGGCGGAGGGGAATATCACCACCGAGGAAGCCAACACCCTGATCAAAGCCGAAGCCAGCCGTCTGCGTTCGATTAACGTTGACGATTTTGCCGCGGATGCGCTGGCGGCAGGAAAGCCGCAGTCAGCACTGGCACCACAGAAGAAAACGGCGGCGGCGTGATCGGCCACTTTAGGGTTCAAAACTCACCGTTTTGTCATTATCGCCAACAATTACGAGGCGCTTATTTTTGACAAAAATAAAATAATTGTGGCGGTTAGAAGCTAAGACGGCGACGTTCAGAATATATTACTTTCTGTAGGACGCTCTAACTTGTTTGAGCGGAAAAGAAATGGTGTTCTCTGTACCATTTTGTAGCGCGGTATCATTTTGTCAAGCGCGGTTCGTGGTTGGCGCGTTGTCCCATCCGGCGAATCATAATAAACAACATAATCATATGAAATAAATGATATTTTATTTATTTCTTCAAAAGAAAATAGATTATACTTAATAATATTTTTTTTCATCTATGGTAAACCGAGATTAATAAATAAACCAGAGACAACTGCCCCAACCAAAAAAATCAACATAAGCATCATTTTTTTATTAAATTATTCGACCTTAATACCAATAACCTTTTCTACCCCTATGTTATATCCTCAATGTGCATGAATATTTGGCTTCTATTCATAGTATAGGTTGGTTAACGCACTGTATTTAATATTATCGCTAAATACAAAACACCTTAGCCGCATCCTGATTCGATCCGTACGCCGCGTCACGACTAAACACTCCCTTGACGAAAACATATCGTCCTGCACATTTATACCTCTTTATACTGTAGGCCAACCGGATTAAAATGATCGTTCCCTATACAAAAAGACATCACGCCAATGGCCTATATTCCAAAAAACTACGCGAAGCTCGAAAGCGGCTATCGAGAAAAAGCCCTCAAACTCTTTCCGTGGGTCTGCGGCCGCTGTTCGCGTGAGTTCGTTTATTCTAATCTGCGCGAATTAACCGTGCATCATATCGATCATGACCACAGCAACAACCCGGAAGATGGCAGCAACTGGGAAATGCTGTGCCTATATTGCCACGATCACGAGCACTCAAAATATACCGATGCGGATAGTTACGGTTCAACCGTGATCGCCGGCGAGGATGCCCAAAAAGACGTCGGCCTCGCCACCCATAATCCTTTCGCCGATCTGAAAGCGATGCTGGAAAAGGGGAAGAAATAGCCCTTTCTCTTTATATATATATGTCAGGCGTCGCTTTGCCGTACCCGCGCCAGCAAAGCGTCAGCGCTGGCGATATGCGGCGCAGCCAGAATCAGCGTCCGCCCCAGCGATAGCGCATGACGCTGACATTCCGCTCTGGCCTCATCATGTTGAATGTTATCGAGATCGGCCACATGCGCCAGCCCAATCGTGCGGCGAATCAGTTCGGTGCCGCAATAGCCGATGGCATCCTGCCATACCTGCTGTAAAAACAGCTCGGCATAGCCAGGCGCCGCCAGCGAAGGCTCACGGCCATTGTGCCGGCTCAGCGACAGGAAACGCGCCGCAAAGGTCGTCCACAGCGTGCGGATATCCTCCAGCCGCTGCTCGCGGGCAGCCGCCGCTTCACGCGGCGCCAGCAGGCCTGGCAAGCCGCAATAGTTAAGCAGCAGATTCCCAATCGCCGTTCCCACATCAAAGCCTATCGGCCCATAGAAGCCAAACTCGGCGTCGATCGCTTTCAGGCGCCCTTGCGCCACAAAAATCGAACCGCTGTGAATATCCCCGTGCAGCAAGGCTTCCGCCCTGCTCAAAAAGCGATGTTTAAGTTCGGCCACCGCCAATTTCAGCGCATGATCGTCACGCAATGCCTGCACATCCTCAAACAGCACGGCGTCAAAGCGATTCCTTTCGTGGTCGATATACGGATCGGTGAAGAACAGATCTTCGGTGATCTGACACAGTTCAGGGTTGGTGAACCGGTTCACCGCCGCTTTCTTATCGTGAGGAGACTGATAAAAGTCAGAATGATGGAACAGCGCCTGCGCCAGATATTCGCCCAGTTGAGCCGCCGCCTGCGGGTAGTCGGCCCCCTGAATCAATTCGCTACGCCAGATACGGTGATCGGAAAGATCCTCCTGCACCATCACCGCCAGCTCAGCATCGTGATGCAACACCGTTACCGTATGCTGTGGGCAGAACCGGGCATGGGCCAGCAGCGTTTCCGCTTCAATGCGGGCGCGATCCAACGTCAACGGCCACGACTCGCCCACGCAGCGCACGTAGGGAAGCGCCTGTTTAACGATCACCCTGCTGACGCCCTGCGTATCCCGGATTTTAAATACCAGATTTAAATTACCGTCGCCAATTTCCTCAGCCGCGACCAGCGAATGCGGGTCGCTCACCCCACCATACTGGCGGGCATATTCCACGGCGTCATTCGCCGTAAACGTGCGGTAAAGTGACATGCCAACCTCTCATTATTCTGCGCTCATTCGCTGTTTTAGACATAAAAGCGTTTGGACGTCTATACATCCATTGCACATATTGGCAGAATAAGAAAATCGGTGCAATAACGCAACATGGATTTAACCACTCATGCAGACACTCAACACAACCAGCCTGAAAATCCTTGATAATCAGTTGTGGGTTCTCGATCAACAGGCGTTGCCACAAGAGAAACGCTGGTGCCCCTGCCCTGACGTGACGTCGCTGGTGGAACATATTCAGACGCTGCGCGTACGCGGTGCGCCGCTGATCGGCTTATCCGCCAGCCTGCTGCTTGCTCTTCTGGCGGAAGCGGGATTGAGCCAGCCGCAGTTGGCGCTGGCGCTTGAAACGCTGCGCGCGACGCGCCCCACGGCAGTGAATCTGATGAATAATCTGGACCGCATGAAACAGGCGCTGGCACAGCCGCAGTTCGTCAGTGCCATGACGCAGGAAGCGTTACGCCTGGTTGAAGAAGACCGCGCGCTGTGCGAACAGATTGCCGACCACGGCGCCACGCTGGTGAACCCCAATAGCCGCCTGCTGACCCACTGTAATACCGGCGGACTGGCGACCGCCGGGATCGGCACCGCCATCGGCGTGCTGTTGCGGGCCCATCAAGCTGGAAACGTGGCTCAGGTTTGGGTCGATGAAACCCGCCCGTTGCTACAGGGAGGACGATTGACCGCCTGGGAGTTGGGTGAATTGGGCATCCCGTATCAGTTGATTTGTGACTCCATGGCCGCCAGCCTGATGGCGCAAGGCAAAGTCGATGCCGTATGGGTCGGCGCCGATCGCATCGCCGCCAATGGCGACATCGCCAACAAGATAGGCACTTACAATCTCGCGGTACTGGCGCACTATCACCAGATTCCGTTTTACGTCGCCGCGCCGCACACCACACACGATGCGGCCTGCCCGGAGGGTCGCGCCATCCCGATTGAACAACGCGCCGCTGCGGAGGTAACCGGCGTCGCAGGCAGTTTCGGCCGTTGCCAGTGGGCGCCGCAAAACGCCCCGGTGTATAACCCGGCGTTTGACGTCACACCGGCGCGCCTTATCAGCGGCTGGGTACTGGATACCGGCGTGGTGACGCCCCAGGCGGTGAAGGACGGGATATTCAACTCACCGCTGGGCTAAAGAAAGTATGATGGATATCAACGCCAATCGACAGATTGGCGTGTTAGCGCTTTGTGCCGTTCAGCTTCTTGTGTGGGCTGCCGAATCCCCTCGTCGGCAAGGTCATCTCTGTCCCGGACCAGGATGTTTTCCGCTGAAACTTGATATATCAGCCTGTTTGAACATAATTAAAATTACATAAAAAACAATACGCTGTGTCGCTTCAGACTTGGTGTGACACCCAAAATCACGGGGAGCGTCATGAAGAAAGAAATAGCAAAAGCAGATAACGAAATTCTTAAATTCTGGTTTGATGAAATATCTCCCGCCCGGTGGTTTGACGCTGATCCGGCATTTGATGAGCTGATTCGTCGCCGCTTTTCAGAAGTGCATGGCGCCGCGGTGCGCGGAGAACTTTTTGAATGGCGCGAGACGCTTTCAGGACGGCTTGCCGAGATCATTGTCCTAGACCAGTTTTCGCGAAATCTGTTTCGCCATCATCCCGCCGCTTATGCATCCGACGGCATGGCGCTGATTCTGGCGCAGGAACTGGTCAAACAGCCTGACTTTAACCTGCTTCCCGTTGAGAAAAGGGACGTTGCGCTTTTGCCTTACATGCACGCCGAGTCTTCTGCTATTCATGAGATTGCGATCAAACTGTATAAGAAATTCGGGAGTGAAGACTCTCTCAAATTTGAAATAGCGCACAAGCGGACCATCGATAAATTTGGCCGATATCCACATCGGAACAAGGCGCTTAACCGGCGCTCGACGGAAGAAGAGATGACATGGCTGGAAAAGTAGTATGGTCACGAATAAGCCGACATGCGGCGCTATTTAACATAAGCTAAAAAGCGCCAGTCAAACTGGCGCGGATAATGTTTTTCTTTGCAGGTTCAGCCCGCCAGTTTCGGATACGCATCCGCGATCTTATCGCCGGTAAAATGCGCGATCCAACCTTCCGGGTTATCGAACAGACGGATCGCGGTGAAATGCGGCTCCGGCCCCATGTCGAACCAATGCGCGGTGCCGGCAGGCACAGAGAGCAGATCGTTTTTCTCGCACAGGATCTGGAAAATTTTACCTTGCAGGTGCAGGCAAAACAGTCCCGCGCCCTCAACGAAGAACCGCACTTCATCTTCGTGATGGATATGCTCGGATAAAAATTTGGTGCGCAATTCCGCACGCTGCGGGTTGTCCGACCGCATGCTGATCACATCCCAGCTCTGATAACCTTTTTCCGCCACCAGTTTGTCAATCTCATGCTGATAGGCGGCCAGCACTTCTTCAGAAGAAGGCGCATCACTCAGCGTTTGATTTGCCTGCCAACGCTCAAAACGTACGCCAATCCCGGCCAACTGCTGGCGAATGGCGTCAACGTCCTGACTTTGCCAAATCGGTTGGCTCGCATCGCTGTCACTAAAGATGGTTAGTGCACTCATAGGGAATACTCCTGTAAATCGATCTGGTCAAAATGTGTCACCTGTGGGTGACGGCTCAAATGATCAGCATCACGGCGAATGAGCTGACAGGTATGCCATCCCGCCTCTTTTGCGGCATCCAGCTCCTGACGAATATCCGACAGAAACAGCAACTGCTCAACCGGTAAACCAATGGAGTGAGCAATGGCATGGTAAGAGGCGGTTTCGCGTTTTGCGCCAACGCGGGTATCAAAATAATCGCTGAACAGCGGACGTAAATCCCCCGCCTCGCTGTAACCAAACAGTAACTGCTGCGCTTCAACCGAGCCGGACGAATAGACATACAGGCGAATGCCCTGCCGTCGCCAGTCAGCCAGTTGCGTCGCCACCTCCGGGTAGAGATGGCCGCGGAAATCGCCGTTTTGATAACCGGCGCGCCAGATAATGCCCTGTAGCAGCTTGAGCGCGGTCGATTTACGGTCTTCATCCATAAACTGATTCAGCGCCGCAATTAACGCGTCTTGATCCGCATCGGGCGCGGCCAGCTCCTGTCGCAACAGCGTCAGCGCCTGGGCGATCTCCCGATCGTCACCGCGCTGGCGCACGGTATGCGCCAGACGTTCACGGGCATAAGGAAACAACACATCGTGGACAAAACCGATATCGCTGGTAGTCCCTTCAATATCTGTCACGATCGCTTTAATGACGCGGGTCTGGCTCATCTGGCCTCCAGTAGTCGACGTTGCAGTTCGCACTGGAACAGAAACTCAAGCCCTTCCAAATGACGGCGCGCCTCTTGCACCGTCTCTCCCCAGCAATAGAGCCCGTGTCCGCGCACCAGAAAACCGTAACGCAGCGGCGCCTGCTTCGCCACCTGATCGGCCAGCGCCGGAATATCCTGATCGTTATCGAAAATCGGGATCGTCACGCGATCCAAATGGGTGGTCTGTCCGGCCAGCGACTTTTGCATCTCATAGCCGTGCAGCACCAGTTCAGCGCCTTTTTCTACCCGCGATAACACGGTCGCATTCACCGAGTGAGTATGCAGTACCGCCCCAACTCGCGGGTAAGTGCGATATAGTAGCGTATGCAGACCGGTTTCCGCCGATGGCCTCCGGCCGCTGGGGACGTGATTGGTGGCCATATCTACCAGCAGGAGATCATCAGCCTGCAAGCTGCCTTTATCCTTGCCTGATTCGGTAATCAGGCACCGTTGCTCATCAAGGCGCACGGACATATTGCCGCCGGTCGCCGGGCACCAGCCTTTTTGCCCTATCCAGCGGCAGGCGGCGAGCAATGCCGGAATTTGCTGATTTTCAGTCATGATGCTTCTCGTTTTACGGGTACTTAGTCCCTTTGGTTATGACTTAGCACTTAAAGGCATTTAGCCGTTTAAACGTCCAAGCGTCTTGATTGCCAAATACTAACATCGTGTTATATTGTCAAGCAATACAGGTTTGCAGGAGTCCTAACCCGTCATGAGCGCCGCGCTTATTCCCGAAAGTAAACTCCCCTCGTTGGGCACCACCATTTTTACGCAGATGAGCGCACTGGCTCAGCAGCATCAGGCGATCAATCTATCACAAGGCTTTCCCGATTTTGACGGCCCCGCTTACTTGCAACAGCGTCTGGCTTACCACGTCAGCCAGGGGGCGAACCAATACGCGCCCATGACCGGCGTGGCGCCGTTGCGCAGCGTCATTGCCGATAAGACCGCTGAGCTGTATGGCTGGAAGCCCGATGCCGATACCGACGTGACTGTGACCGCAGGCGCCACGGAAGCGCTGTTCGCCGCTGTTGCGGCGCTGGTGCGTCCCGGCGATGAAGTGATCTGTTTCGATCCCAGTTATGACAGCTACGCGCCCGCCGTGGCGCTGGCGGGCGGCGAGTTAAAGCGTCTGTCGCTGCAACCACCCGCCTTTCGCGTCGATTGGGCGGCGTTTGCCGGTTTACTCAGCGCGCGCACCCGATTGGTCATCCTGAATACGCCGCACAATCCGTCAGCGACCGTCTGGCGAAAAGACGATTTCCAACAGCTATGGCAGGCCATCGCCGGGCACGAAATTTATGTGTTGAGCGACGAAGTTTACGAGCATATTTGCTTCACACAGGAAGGTCATGCCAGCGTGCTTGCTCACCCGGACCTTCGCCAGCGCGCCATTGCCGTATCGTCATTTGGTAAAACGTTTCATATGACGGGCTGGAAAGTGGGCTACTGCGTCGCGCCTGCGGCGCTGAGCGCCGAAGTACGCAAGATTCATCAATACCTGACCTTTTCGGTCAACACGCCGGCGCAGTTGGCGATTGCCGACATGCTGCGCGAACAGCCGCAGCACTGGCGTGAACTGCCGGATTTTTATCGCGCCCGCCGCAATCGCTTCATTGATGCGCTTTCAAACAGCCGCTTTGACGTTCTGCCCTGCGAAGGCACCTATTTCCTGCTGGCGGATTACCGCGCCATTTCCGATCTGGATGATGTCAGTTTCTGCCGCTGGCTGACCGAGCATGTCGGCGTGGCCGCGATCCCGCTTTCGGTTTTTTGCGCCGACGCGTTTCCCCATAAGCTGATTCGGCTATGCTTTGCCAAACAGGACGCTACATTGGATGCGGCTGCGGAGCGCTTATGTCGACTTTGAAAATTTCACTACTGCAACAACCTTTGGTATGGCTGGATGGCGCGGCCAACCTTAGCCATTTTGACACCCTGCTGGCCGACCTTGTCGGCCGCGATCTGATCGTGTTGCCCGAGATGTTTACCACCGGCTTTGCTATGGAAGCGGCAAAGCGCAGCCTGACGCAGACGGTCGTCGAGACATGGTTGCATCAATGGGCGAAGAAGACCAATGCCCTGATCGGCGGCAGCATTGCCGTGCAAACGCCGAAAGGCGCGGTGAACCGTTTTCTGCTGGTCGATCCGCTCGGCGCGGTTTATCAGTACGATAAACGCCACCTGTTCCGAATGGCGGACGAACACCAATATTATCAGGCGGGCGCGTCGCGTCTGATCTTTGAATGGCGCGGCTGGCGCATTTGCCCATTGATCTGCTATGACCTGCGCTTTCCGGTTTGGTCGCGCAATCGCCAGGATTATGATTTGGCTTTGTATGTCGCCAACTGGCCGGCGGCGCGCTCATCACACTGGCAGACGCTGCTGGCCGCCCGCGCCATTGAAAATCAGGCTTACGTCGCCGGCTGTAACCGTGTCGGCAACGACGGCAACGGTCACAGTTACCGGGGCGACAGCCTGATCGTTAACGCGCAGGGTGAGATGCTGGCTTCCGCGCCACCGAATCAACCAGCCCGTCTGGATGCGGAACTGTCGCTGGAAACGTTGCAAACTTACCGGGAGACGTTCCCGACATGGCGGGATGCGGATAGGTTTTCGCTATAACATCCGCGTTTAGCCATCCCGATAACTTAGTACCGTACTTGACCACGCCTTCAACGCCAACGCGACATCTCCCGTCATCACTGACTCATCAGGATGATGACTGACGCCGCCCCGACAGCGAACAAACAGCATGGCGACCGGCCAGCGTTCGGCGATGGCTATCGCGTCATGCCCTGCTCCGCTCGGCAGCAGCAGATTACGTCCCTGAACCTCAATCACCGCGTCATTCAAACGCTGTTGTATCGCCGGATCACAGCGGGTTGCCGCAATCCGGTAATATTCTTCCGCGTTGAATCGGCATCCGCGCTGGCGGGCGATGTCATTTGCCAACACCAGCAGACGTTGTAACAAAGCATCCAGCGTCACATCTTGCGGGCCGCGAATATCCAGCGTTAATCGCACTTCTCCGGGGATTACATTGGCCGCGCCCGGCAAACATTCTAGTGTCCCAAACGTCGCCACCAGATACGGATCGCATTCTCTGGTCAGCGTTTCCGCCTGAACCATCCAGCCCGCCGCCGCCATAAGCGCATCCTGACGTTGCGTCATCGGCACCGTGCCCGCATGTCCGGCTAATCCCTTAAAGGTGCAATTCAGCCGCCGGGCGCCGTTGATCGCGGTCACCACGCCTAACGCCAGATTCTCTTGTTCCAGACAAGGCCCCTGCTCGATATGCAGTTCCAGATAGGCGGCAACGTCGCTCACCGGACGCGCCGCCTGCGCGATCGCCTGAGAGTCCAACCCGGCTGCGTCCAGCGCCTGCGCCACGGTGATGCCCTCACTATCCTGACAACCCAGCCAGCTATCCGGCCAGGCGCCGGTCAGACCACGGCTGCCCAGCAAGGTGATGCCGAATCGGGTGCCTTCTTCATCGCCAAATCCGACTATTTCCAGCGCCAGCGGCAGGCGAATTTGCTGTTGATGCAGGAACCGCACGGTTTCAATGGCGGTTAACACCCCTAGCATACCGTCATACCGCCCGGCGTTGCGCACCGTATCAAGATGCGAGCCCATCAACAGCGCAGGAGCGTCCGGCTCAAGCCCTTCATAACGGCCACAAATGTTGCCGACGCTATCCTGCCACACCCGCATGCCGGCTTCGCGCATCCACTCCCCCACCAGCGCATTGGCCCGCAGGTGCTCCACGGACAAATACACGCGGGTAAGCTGACCGGAGGTTTCACTGATTTCCGCCAGCGCGTCGCAGCGCGCCATTATCCGACCTGCCGCGGCAAAGGCAACGGCGTCGGACATCAAGGCATGACTCATGCACATCATGCACATCCCTCATCGCTGGCATAGCAATCCCAGGCCGCCTGCAATGCCGCGCCCTGAACCGAGCGGAAGCCCAGACGATTCAGCACCGCTTCCAGCGCGCTCAGCGTTTGCATCACGCAATCTTTACGGGCGTTGTAGCCCATCGTGCCAATGCGCCAGATTTTTCCCTGTAGCGGCCCAAATGAGGTGCCGATCTCGATCGCAAAGTCATCCAGCAGGATTTTGCGTACCTGCTCGCCGTGAATTCCGTCTGGGATCACCACGCCCAGTACGTTATTCATCTTGTGATTGAGATCGCCAAAGGCGGTCAACCCCATGCCCTGAATACCGGCGACCAGCGCCTTACCGTGCAGTGCATGGCGGGCAATACACTGATCCAACCCTTCTTCCAGAATAATGCGCGCGCATTCGCGGGCGGCAAACAGCATACTGGTGGCTTCCGTGTGGTGGTTCAGACGCTCCGGTCCCCAATAGTCCATCACCATGCCGAGATCGAAATAGTTGGAATAGATCATTTCGTCGTCGCCATCCTGATGGGCATCGGTCCGTATTCCCTGTTCGACGCATTGGCGACGGCGGATCACCGCGTCCATCTGTGGACTGAGGGTAATGGGAGAACTGCCTGACGGCCCGCCCAGACATTTTTGCAACCCGGCCGATACCGCATCCAACCCCCAGGCATCCGTCTCCAGCGGGTTTCCGCCAAACGAAGCGGTGGCGTCGGTATAAAACAGCACGCCATGACGACGGCAGATCTCACCCAGTTCCGCCAGCGGTTGCAGCATGGTGGTGGACGTATCGCCCTGAACCGTCAGTAAGATACGCGGGCGAACGGTTTTAATCGCGTCTTCAATCCGCTCCGGGCTGAAAACTTCGCCCCACGGCGCGTCGAGGGTATGCACCTCCGCGCGGCAGCGGCGGGCGATTTCACACAGCAGATGACCAAAACGGCCAAACACCGGCACCAACACTTTGTCGCCGGGGCGAATGGCCGACAGCAGAACCGCTTCAATCCCAGCCCGCGAGGTGCCATCCACCAGCATCGTCCAGCGATTTTCGGTACGAAACAACTGGCGATAAAGCGCCATCACCTGATTCATGTAGTGGGTCATCGCCGGGTCGTACTGACCAATCAGTTGACTGGCCATCGCCCGTAACACGCGCGGATCGGCGTTAATGGGGCCCGGCCCCATCAGCAGGCGATAAGGGGGATTGATCTGGGCGAACAGCTCATTGCTCATTATGGTTTGTTCCTCTCCTGGAGAGCGTTAGCTCCCCGTATTAATTAGGAAAATCATGTCGATGACGAGAACGTCTCGTGCGTGATAAACAGTGGATTTTCTAAATTCCTTACGCCGGGAAAACCAAGACAGAGAAATAATCCCCCCCTGAGATGGCTTTTATTCATCGGGATTTACGCCTCACCAAGCCCCCGTACTGAGGCGATAAACTGCTTCAGTTCAGCGGTCTGCGGGTTGACGAACAACGTTTTGCTGTCGCCCTGTTCCCAGACTTTGCCCTGATGCATAAACACCACGCGGTCGCCGACTTCGCGGGCGAAGTTCATTTCATGGGTGACCAGAATCAGCGTCATGCCTTCCGCGGCAAGCTGCTCCAGCACCCTCAGCACTTCGCCCACCAGTTCAGGGTCCAGCGCGGAGGTGATTTCATCGCACAGCAACACTTTCGGGTTCATCGCCAGCGCCCGCGCGATTGCCACGCGCTGCTGCTGACCGCCCGACAGATTGGCCGGGTAAGCGTTTATCCGTTCCCCCAGTCCGACCTTGTTCAACACCCGTTCGCCCAGTTCGCGGCATTCCGCTTCGCTTTTCTTCAGCACGCGGCGCGGCGCCAGCATCACATTTTCCAGCGCCGTCATATGGGGAAACAGGTTGAAATTCTGGAACACCATGCCCACGACGCGGCTGATCTCACGCGCCTGTGAATCACGGTCCGTCACCGTCATGCCGCCCAACTTGATACTGCCTTCCTGATACCCTTCCAAGCCGTTCATACAGCGCAGCAGGGTACTTTTGCCGGAACCGCTGCGGCCGATAATCGAAATCACTTCGCCCATGTCAATATCCAGATCGACGCCTTTCAGGACATGGTTCTGACCGTAATATTTCTGTACCTGATTAATAGTGATGAGCGGCATTGAATTTCTTCTCCAGATAGCGGCTGTAATAGGAAAGCGGATAACACATCAGGAAATAGCCGAGCCCCACCAGACCAAAGACCTTAAAGGGCTGATAAGTCGCGTTATTCAGCATGGTTCCCGCCTTCGTCAGCTCGATAAAACCGATAATGGACGCCAATGCCGTGCCTTTAATCACCTGCACGGAAAACCCTACCGTCGGCGCGATCGCGATACGCATCGCCTGTGGCGCAATCACCCGGTAGAGCGTCTGACCGGTGCTTAATCCCAGACAGCGCGAGGCTTCCCATTGCCCTTTCGGCAGCGCTTCCATGCTGCCGCACCAGATATCCACCAGAAACGCGCTGGTAAATAACGTCAGCGCCAGCGCCGCGGCCGTCCAGGGGCTGACGTCGATACCGAACAGCGCCAGACCGAAAAACATCAGAAACAGTTGCATCAGCAACGGCGTGCCCTGAAACAGCTCGGCGTAAACCCGGATAAACCGCGTCGCCCATTTGCGCTTGGTCAACCGCAGCAGCACCAGCGGAAACGTCACCGCGGCGCCGCCGATAAACGCCGTCAGCGACAGCAAAAACGTCCAGCGCGCCGCCAGCAGCAGATTGCGGATAATGTCCCAGTCAGTGAATGTCATCATGATAGTGGCGTCCCCAGGAAGCGCCGACCCGCCAGCAGTAACAGTTGACGCATCAGGATGGACAACGCCAAATAGCACAGCGTGGTCGCCAGATACACTTCAAAACTCAAAAAAGTCCGTGATTGAATCAGGTTGGCGGCGAAGGTCAATTCCTCATAGGAAACCTGCGATACCACCGACGATCCCAGCATCACGATGATGCATTGGCTTACCAGCGCCGGATAAATCCGCTGCAACGACGGCGGCAGCACGATCCGTAAAAATGTCTGGCTGCGCGTCAACCCCAGCACCCGCCCGGCTTCCCACTGGCCTTTGGGCGTCACTTGAATGCCCGCCCGGATAATTTCCGTGCTGTAGGCGCCCAGGTTAATCAGCATGGCCAGTAACGCCGCCTCTCCTGCGGTCAATTTCCACCCCAAACTCGGCAAACCAAACACGATAAAAAACAGTTGCACCACAAACGGCGTGTTGCGTATCAATTCAACATAGATACCCCACAGTTTGCCCGGCAGGGTGGGCTTGCCGCTGCGTAACGCCGCGCCGCCGATGCCGATGGCAATGCCGCCGAGGGTCGCCATCGCCGTCAGCTCGATGGTCACCCACAACCCCGCCAGCAGTTCCGACCAGTGCGGCCATAACGCGGTAAAATCAAGCTGATAGGTCACAGCGTTTCTCCCTTATACCTTGATGCTGTCCGGCAGCGGCGCTTTCAGCCACTTTTCAGACAGGCTGTTGAGCGTGTTGTCTTTCAACGCCTGCTCAATCAACGCATTCACTTTGGCTTTCAGGGCTGGCTCATTTTTTTTCAGGCCGATATAGCACGGCGAATCTTTCAGCATAAATTTCACCACCGGCGCTTTGCCTGGGCTTTGCTCGGCAATGGCTGCCGCCACCAGATTGCCGGTCGCCATATACTCCACCTGACCGGACAAATAGGCGGACAGCGTGGTGGTGTTATCTTCATAGCGTTTAATCTGCGCCCCTTTCGGCGCAATTTCCGTTAACACCATGTCTTCCACCGCCCCACGCGTAACACCAACGCTTTTACCCGGCAGGCCCTCCGGCGCACTTAACTCGCCCTCTTTCGGGCCGAACACCCCCAGAAAGAACGGCGCGTAGGCGCGGCTGAAGTCGATCACTTTTTCACGTTCGGCATTTTTACCCAGGCTGGAAATGACCAAATCCACTTTATCGGTTTGCAGGTAAGGCACCCGGTTGGCGCTGGTAACCGGCACCAGTTGCAACTTTAGTTTCATCTTTTTCGCCAGATAGCCTGCGATATCAATGTCATACCCCTGCGGCTGGAGATCTGTCCCCACGGAGCCGAACGGCGGGAAATCCTGGGGTACGGCCACGCGCAGCACCCCGCGTTTTTCAATATCCTGTAACTGGTCGGCCATCACGCCGCCTGCCGGCGCCATTAACAGCGCTGCGCCCGCCAGCGCTAGTAACCGTTTTTTAATGCTCAGTTTTTTGTGCAACATCGACCTGCCCCTGGTTAAGTAATAATGAAACAAAAGATTCTTTATAAACATATATGAAACTATAGTTGCAAAATAAAGCAAGGAATATGCCAGTATCAAGGCGCGGTGGAAGGAGATGTGAGTTCAGTACGATTTCGTGCGTGAGCGCATCAGTATGCTCATGCAACTGTATTTTCGAGCAACATTGTAGCCCGCACCTGACAGGGGCGCTCAATGATCGCCGCGTATTGACCGGGCTTTTGCGGAACAAGGCCGCTCACGCGGTTCCTTCCCAGGGCGATAACCCCCCTTCGCAAAGATGGAACAAGAACCGAACCAAAATAGTGCAAAAGCACCATTATCGCGCCCAGTTATCGCTGTTCCAGCTCATCCAACTCGGTATAAAGATCGGCGATGTGGTGAATTCTCTGGCGGCCATCACGCAACATTTCATGCAGCAATGCGTTACTGAGCAGATTGACCAGACTCATGGCGGAGGCATAGCTGTCAAAGGCGGACACGCTGTCCAGCGGCGCGCACAGCGACCACTGCGCCAGTGATAGCAGATTGTGTGCCTGTGGTTCGCACAAAAGCAGCACCGGAACCTGCTTTTTACGCAGTTGCGTCAGCAACGGCTGAATCAGGCGGGAGCGACGGCGAAACGCCACAACAATCGCCATATCCTGAGCGTCCAAATCCACCAGTTCTTCCGACAGCGTCTGCCCCGGCTGCGCCAGCAGCATGACGTGCCGGCGGATCTGCAACAGTTGCTGGCGCAGGTGCAGCGCCACCGGATAACTATTGCGTAAACCGACGATACACAGGCGCTGCGCCTGCATCATCGCCTCAATCACCGCCCCAAACTGCACCGGATCAATTTGTTGCATCCACTGCGTCAGATTTGCCATTTCCTGCTTGTAATGGCGGGCCAGCAAGGTATTGCCCTGTACGGCGTCACGGTTATTCGCCAGCGGCATACCACTCTGGCGCAGCGTGCGCAGCTCCTCGCGCATTTCACGGTAGCTGGGATAGCCCAGCCGTTTGAATAAACGGCTTACGGTCGCTTTGGAGACACCGCTGATCCGCGCCAGTTCAGCGCTGTTATAACTGATCAAATCATCGAAATGATCAAAAATAAAATCAGCGACACGCTGCTCCTGCGGAGAAAGCTCGCTATAGCGCCCCCGTAACCGTTCATCAATCTGTTTCATGCCTCTGTCACCCATCACAGCCCCGTCCGTCACTGGCTTAACCTGCAACTTTTGTTTCATTTTTGTCCTTTGTTCAACGCAACATAACACAACCGCGGGATTTTTATACCCATAGGCGCTGGTGAGGAAAAAACTGGAACAGGGTTTGCTTAAAAGCACTACACAAAAACGGCGATAACCTGAAATGATCAAAGGCCGTTTTAACGTCTTCTCCCCCCTTGAGCCGAACCGAGAGAAAAGGAATAACGGCATGATTCAGAGTAATACCGCACCGCTGGGTATGGCCGTCACCCCTCACCATCTGGCCAGCGCCAGCGCGCAGGCCATCCTTCGTCAAGGCGGCAACGCCATCGAAGCGATGGTGGCGGCGGCGGCGACCATCGCCGTGGCGTATCCGCACATGAATGGACTCGGTGGCGATGGATTCTGGCTAATTTTACCCCCACATGGCGACCCCATCGCCATTGACGCCAGCGGCGCCGCAGGTTCCCTTGCCAGCCGCGACTTTTATCAGGGAGATGCCCGCATCCCGCATCGCGGCCCCAAAGCCGCCTTGACGGTTGCCGGCACCGTTGGCGGCTGGCAGGAAGCGCTGGCATTCTCAGAAGAGCTTGGCGGTACGCCTTTACCACTCGTCAGTTTGCTCGCTGACGCGATTCGCTATGCCGCGGACGGCATTCCCGTAACTCAATCGCAGGAGGATGCGCTGACGCAGCGCTGTCACGAGCTGGCGGATTTTCACGAATTCAGCCGAGTTTTTATGCCTCAAGGCGCTATTCCCCGCGCGGGAAGCCGTTTCACTCAGCCCGATCTGGCCGACACGTTAACGTTGCTGACGCTGGAAGGGCTCGACAGCTTTTATCGGGGAACATTGGCCGAGCGCTTTGCCGACGGGATGGTCCAACTGGGCATGCCGCTGACCGGTGGGGATCTGGCGAACTATCGCGCCAAACGCACCACGCCATTGCACCTCAAACACAGTAAGGGCGATATTTATAACCTCGCGCCACCGACCCAGGGGCTGGTTTCCCTCGCCATTCTCGGCTTGACCGATCACCTTGAGATGGAGGATTTAAGCGATAGTCAGACGATCCATCGTATCGTCGAATCCACCAAGCTGGCGTTCGGCCTGCGCGATCGTTTCATCACCGATCCGAAACAGGTAACGCAGGATGTACAGGCATTGCTGGAACCCCACGCGCTCGCAGACATGGCCCGACGCGTCAATACCCGTCAGGCGGCGCCGTGGGGCTCGGGTAAAGGTCCCGGCGACACGGTATGGATGGGGGTCTGCGACAGCAGCGGGCTTTGCGTGTCGTTCATCCAGAGCATCTATCATGAGTTTGGCAGCGGTATGGTCCTGCCGGGCACCGGGGTACTCTGGCAAAACCGGGGCGCGTCTTTCAGCCTCGATCCGCACCATCTGCTGACGCTGGAACCAGGCAAACAGCCGTTCCATACGCTCAATCCCGCCGCGGCGCGCCTGTCCGATGGCCGTATCCTGGTCTATGGCTCAATGGGCGGCGACGGCCAGCCTCAGACACAGGCCGCGCTGTTTATCCGGCATGTGCTTCAGGGGCTGCCGTTGCAACAGGCGATTACCGCACCACGCTGGCTGCTGGGCAGAACCTGGGGGCAATCATCCGATACGCTGAAGCTTGAAGATCGTTTCAAGCCCGCGACCATTGAGGCGCTGCGCTCGCTCGGCCACGATGTAGAACTGCTCGGCAGTTTTAGTGAAACGGTAGGTCATGCCGGCGCGATCATCCGTCATACCAACGGCATGCTGGAAGGGGCGAGCGATCCTCGCGGCAACGGCAGCGCCGCCGGGTTCTAGTTTTATTTACCGGGAGAAAAAAATGTTAACCAAACCAACCGATAACCATGCGCTGGCGGCCTATCTGCAACAAATGGAAACGCTGCTGGCGCTGCAACTTGACCATGAACACCGTCAGGAACTGTTGGTTCAGTTCAGCCGCATTCAGGTCATGGCACAGCCGCTGATGGATTTTCCTCTTGACGATCGACAGGAGATTGCTGGGGTGTACCAGCTATGAGTAATATGCCGTTTCTGTCCATTAAACAGATCCGCCAGGGCCTGCTGACAGGCGAGTTCTCCGCCAGAGAACTCGCGCAGCAAACGCTGGACGCCGTTGAACGCGCCAACCCTGAGATCAACGCCTATACGCAAATAACCCGCCAGCGCATGCTGGATGAGGCCGATCGTCTTGATCAACTGCATTTACGCGGAGAACGCTTGCCGCCGCTGGCGGGCGTGCCCTATGCGGTAAAAAATCTCTTTGATGTCAAAGGGGCGACGACGCTGGCGGGCGCAGAATTATTCAGTCAGCGCCCGCCCGCCTCACAGGATGCATTCGCGATACAACAGTTGACCCGTCAGGGCGCATTGCTCTCCGGTATGCTCAACATGGATGCCTATGCCTACGGCTTTACCACCGAAAACAGTTATTACGGCGCCACACGCAACCCTCTCGATAAACAGCGCGTCGCCGGCGGTTCATCCGGCGGTTCCGCCGCAGCGGTGGCCGCCGGACTGGTCAACTTCTCGCTGGGAAGCGACACAAACGGCTCCATTCGCGTTCCCGCCTCTCTGTGCGGTATTTTCGGCCTGAAACCGACCTTCGGCCGCCTGTCACGCAGCGGCAGCCACCCCTTTGTCGCCAGCCTCGACCATATCGGGCCGCTGGCTCGCGGCACGGAAGATTTGGCGCTGGTGTTTGATGCATTGCAGGGGCGAGACAGGACGGACCGTTTTCAGTCGGCGCGCGCGCCCTTGCACACCGCCGCCTTGTTGGAAGAGGGCGCTCGCGAGTTGCGCAGCACGGTGCTGGAAGGCTATTTCTCCGAGTGGAGCTGCGACGAGGCAAAAACAGCCGTGCGACAAATCGCCAACGCGTTGAATGCACAAGGCGCCCTCACCTTGCCTGACAGTAATCTGGCGCGAACGGCGGCTTTCATTATGTCCGCCAGTGAAGGCGGCAATCAGTATCTCCCTGCCCTGCGGGACAGCCCGGAACGATTTGAACCGCTCTCCCGCGAACGCCTGTTGGCGGGTGCCATGATCCCGGCGGCCTGGTACCTACAGGCGCAGCGTTTCCGCGATCATTTCCGTCAGCAGATGTTAGCCCTGTTTGCGCACACCGACCTGCTGATTGCCCCCGCCACGCCCTGCACCGCTACGCTGATCGGGCAAGAAACCATGCGCATCAACGGCGTTGACCTGCCTGTGCGCGCCAGTATGGGCATGCTGACGCAGCCGATCTCTTTTGTCGGTTTACCCGTGGCGACGGTGCCGGTCATGACCGGCAACGGCTTGCCGATAGGCATTCAGCTCATCGCCGCACCGTGGCGTGAAGATCTTTGCCTGCGCGCCGCCTGGGTGCTGGAGCGGCAGGGCATCACCCATATTCGTTCTTTTTCACAGGAGTCATGTTAATGCTGTATGACAACATTAATCAGCCCGATGTGCTGGCTGAAGTCACTCACGCCTTCCATCGTTATGAAAAAGCCTTGACCGGTAATGACATCGATGTATTGGATGAGTTGTTCTGGCACGATGCCCGCACCGTTCGCTATGGCGCGGGAGAAAACCTGTACGGGATTGATGAAATCCGGGCATTTCGTCTGGCCCGCCCGTCCGCCGGGCTGGATCGCCAGTTGCAGAATACGGTTATCACCGCCTACGGAGAGCATATGGCGGTGGCAAGCACAGAGTTTCGTCGTGAAGGCAGTGCGAAAATCGGACGCCAGATGCAAACCTGGGTGAAAATGCCGGAAGGCTGGCGCATCGTTGCCGCTCACGTCAGCCTGATGAGCGAATAGCGCGTTACGCTTTTCATTTCACGTCTTGCAATAGCCACGCCCCCCGGATCGGTTTGCAGCCGGTCCGGGGGGCGTGTACGCTTCGCCAGCGTCGCGTTTAATCGGGAGATATCGTCTGGTTATTGAGGGAAATAAGGTTTGAGGCCGACCAGCAAGAACGGAAAATTACCGTGCCACCGACAGGAAAATATTGACGAATAATCGATGTCAATACGAAATATATTTTTGTTAGCTGAATCACACTCTATGACGGTTATAATATCGCCGTTTACCACCGCAAAAACGTGATCAATCACACCGGACAGCTCCTTCCGCTAATTTTGCTATACTGGATCACCATGGCGACGATCTGCTCAATAATTTATGCACATAAATCGCTCTATTTGAGTGCCTGTTACCCGATAGACATCAAATATTCAAATTTATATTAACCAAATAAAAACCAGAATAATCAACGATCAATCTCCCGTTGCATAAAATTATTTCCAGCATAAAAGTAAAAAACAATAACCCATTGTTAAATATTAAATTTAAATTAATATCACCATCCTGAATTTATGAAAACCAATGAAAATACAACATGGAAAAGCGTATAAAAATCACATTAATCATCTCTCTTTACGCCCCGTCATTCAGACGGCAAGGGGTTGTCTCAGAATCTCAGTATGGTAGGGTATAACGCGTTTAATCATTACCAGGATGATGTTATAGAATTATAAATGACCATAGGAAAACAATAATTTCATGGCAATTAAACTTGAAGTAAAGAATCTCTACAAAGTATTTGGCGAGCACCCTGAGCGCGCCTTCAAACTGATTGGTATGGGCTTGAGCAAGGACCAGGTATTTGAAAAAACCGGCCTCACAATTGGGGTTAAAGATGCCAGTCTGGCCATTGAAGAAGGCGAGATATTTGTCATCATGGGATTATCCGGTTCCGGTAAATCCACCATGGTACGCCTTCTCAATCGTCTGATAGAACCGACCAGAGGTCAGGTTCTGATTGATGGGGAAGATATCGCTCAGATATCCGATGCCGCATTGCGCGACGTACGCCGCAAGAAAATCAGTATGGTATTCCAGTCTTTCGCACTCATGCCGCATCTGAATATTCTCAACAATACGGCGTTCGGCATGGAACTCGCTGGATTACCCAAAGTGGAGCGTGAGCAAAAAGCGCTGAACGCGCTGCAACAGGTCGGGCTTGACACCTATGCCAACTCCTATCCAGATGAACTTTCCGGCGGGATGCGGCAGCGCGTCGGTCTGGCCCGCGCACTGGCGAATGACCCGGATATTCTGCTGATGGATGAAGCTTTTTCCGCACTGGACCCGTTGATCCGTGCAGAAATGCAGGATGAATTGATCAAGCTCCAGTCCCGCAACCAGCGCACTATCGTCTTCATCTCGCACGATCTGGATGAGGCGATGCGCATCGGTGACCGCATCGCCATCATGCACGGCGGCGAAGTCATTCAGGTCGGCACGCCGGATGAGATTCTGAATAACCCGGCCAACGACTACGTTCGCACCTTCTTTCGCGGCGTGGACATCAGCCACGTGTTCAGCGCCAAGGATATCGCCCGCCGTCGTCCGGTGACGCTTATTCGTAAAACGCCGGGAGTCGGACCGCGTTCCGCGCTGAAAATTTTGCAGGACGAAGACCGCGATTACGGCTACGTGCTGGAACGCGGACAGAAATTTATTGGTATCGTGTCGATTGACTCTCTGAAACAGGCGTTGAAAGACCAACAGCCGCTGGAACAGGCGCTGCTTTCAGAACCGGTTCCTGTGCCCGCCGATATGTCGCTCAATGAGCTGATCTCCCAGGTTGCGCAGGCTCCTTGCGCGGTCCCGGTCATCGGTGAAAACAACGAGTACATTGGCATCATTTCCAAAGGAATGCTGCTACAGGCGCTGGATAAGGAAGGAGTGACCAATGAGTAAATCAACATCGAATCCATGGGAAAACACCAACGCCGTACCTGAACAGGGCACCGATCTGGCGGCGAACCAGAAGGACGCCGCGACACAAAGCGATCCCTGGTCGTCCACAACACAAAACGCGCCAACCGATCAGACGCCGCCGGCCGGACAAGAGGCTGCGCCGCAAACCGATCCCGGGTCCGCCGGCACGGACGCATGGGGCGGCGCGCCGAGTCCCGGAGGCGCGGACGCGGCACAGCAAAGCAGTGACTGGCTGAACAGCGCCACACCAACGACGCCTGAACACTTTAATTGGCTCGATCCGTTCAAGGATACCCTGATCCCGCTGGATAGCTGGGTCACACAGGGAATCGACTGGGTCGTTCTGCATTTCAGACCCGTTTTTCAGGGCGTGCGCATCCCCGTCGATTTCATTCTGAGCGGTTTCCAACAATTGCTGCTCGGCATGCCCGCGCCAATCGCCATTCTGGTGTTTTCACTGCTGGCCTGGCAGATGTCGAGTCTGGGCATGGGCGCGGTCACGCTGATTTCCCTGATTCTCATCGGGGCCATCGGCGCGTGGTCGCAGGCGATGATTACGCTGGCACTGGTGCTGACGGCACTGTTCTTTTGCATATTAATAGGCTTGCCAATGGGGATCTGGCTGGCACGCAGCGAGGGCGCCGCCAGAATTATCCGTCCCTTGCTGGATGCGATGCAGACAACGCCGGCGTTTGTTTATCTGGTGCCGATTGTCATGCTGTTCGGCATCGGTAATGTGCCAGGCGTCGTGGTCACCATTATCTTTGCCCTGCCGCCGATTATCCGTCTCACCATTTTGGGCATTCGTCAGGTTCCGGCCGACCTGATCGAAGCGGCGGAATCCTTCGGGGCCAGTCCGCGTCAGATGCTGTTTAAAGTCCAGTTGCCGCTGGCGATGCCGACCATCATGGCGGGCGTGAATCAGACGCTGATGCTGGCGTTGTCGATGGTGGTGATTGCCTCCATGATCGCCGTAGGCGGTTTAGGCCAAATGGTGCTGCGCGGCATCGGTCGCCTGGATATGGGACTGGCCGCCGTCGGTGGCGTCGGTATCGTTATTCTGGCCATCATTCTCGACCGTCTGACCCAATCACTGGGCCGAGACAGACGCAGCAAGGGCAGCAAAAGCTGGTATACCGTCGGTCCTATCGGCCTGATCACCCGCCCTTTCATCAAGCCGTAACGCAGTACGCCGGTTGTCTGTCGGCATCAAGACAACCGGTAACATCCAATACCAGACTCAGCGCCTGTTATATCAGGCATCCATTCTCGCAGGCCGTTTGAACACGAAACGCGCGCAAATGTCCTGGCGAACGCCAGCGCGCCTGCGAATTGAGAGATAAAACACAACATAGAAAGAGGGAACCATTATGCATAAAACCAGAATCTGGGCAGCAGCCCTGAGCACCGCGCTATTGAGCGCATCGATTTACGCCGCCGACGGCGAACTGCCCGGCAAAGGCGTCCAGGTCATCCCGGTGCAAAGCACCATTTCCGAGGAAACATTCCAGACACTGCTGGTTAACCGGGCGCTGGAAAAGCTGGGCTATGAGGTACAACCGATTCGTGAAGTGGACTACAATGTCGCCTACACGTCGATTGCCTCCGGTGACGCCACCTTTATCGCCGTAAACTGGGACCCGCTTCAGTCTGACATGTATGCTTCCGCTGGCGGCGACGCCAAATTCTATCGTCAGGGTGTATATGTTTCCGGCGCCGCACAGGGTTACCTGATCGATAAAAAAACCGCCGAGCAGTATAAGATCACCAATATTGAGCAGTTAAAAGATCCGAAAATCGCTAAACTGTTTGATACCAACGGTGATGGTAAAGCTGACTTGACGGGTTGTAATCCGGGTTGGGGCTGCGAAGCCGCGATCAATAACCACATCAGCGCCTACGGCCTGACCAAAACCGTCGAACATAATCAGGGAAATTACGCCGCCCTGATAGCCGATACCATTACCCGCTATAAAGAAGGCAAGCCGATTCTTTACTACGCCTGGACACCGTACTGGGTCAGCGATGTGTTGGTTCCGGGACGTGATGTGGCATGGCTACAGGTGCCTTTCTCTTCTCAACCGGGAAAAATGAAAGGAATCAGTACCAAACTGCCTAACGGCGCGGACTATGGCTTCCCGGTCAACAACATGAAAATTGCGGCCAATAAAGCCTGGGCGGAGAAGAATCCGGCAGCAGCGAAACTGTTTTCCATCATGAAATTACCGCTGAGCGACATCAATGCGCAGAACCTGCGTATGCACCAAGGCGAGAATTCGCAGCGGGATATCGAACGTCATGCGGATGGTTGGATCAAAGCTCACCAGCAACAGTTTGACGGTTGGGTAAAAACCGCCGCTGAAGCAGCAAAGTAAGCGATTTACCCTTTAATCTTATAGGCGGCTTAGCCCGCCTAATGCCGACGGTTTAACGTTTCATCTCTCCGGGGAAGCCATTCTCCAGCCTAATGGCAGGGACGCCATTAGGCTTAAAAGCCGCAGAACCGTCTTAATCTGCTTTGTCTGACGCCTTATTGCCACGGCATTGTTTTAAATTATTTTGATATAGAGTTAAAACCCACCTAACCCACCGATCTCCATCACAAAAAATTGGATCAGCGCATTTCCAGAGATGTTTTTTCTTACTTTCTGACACAGAATTAAGTCCGCTTTCTCATTTACCCACGTAATAACATTAGTTACTATACAGACCGTGATTAATGAGGTTCACATAAAAATGGATAGTTCATTCACCCCCATCGAAAAAATGCTAAGCCTGCGAGCTTCACGTAAACCCGATTTTCCCTATCAGGAAGTGCTCTTGCTGCGTTTATGTATGCACATGCAGAGTAAAATTCTGGATCACAGAAATAGGATGCTGAAAGAACAAGGGATTAATGAAACCCTGTTCATGGCGCTCATTACGTTGGAAGCGCAGGAGTCCTACAGTATCCAGCCGTCTGAACTGAGTGCCGCGCTGGGTTCATCGCGCACCAACGCCACGCGTATTGCTGACGATTTGGAGAAAAGAGGCTGGATAGAAAGGCGTGAAAGCAATAGCGACCGCCGCTGCCTGCACTTACACATGACGGAAGCTGGCAAAGCGTTCCTTGACCAGTTGCTTCCGCCGCAACATACAAGCCTCCATTTTCTCTGGTCGACGCTCACCGCTGACGAACGAAAACAGCTGGAAACGCTGATGCGAAAACTGCTGACCCGGCTGGATGAAATGGACGAAATAAGAGACATTTAACAGGTTAATTTTTAAAACAAAAAATATCGTCTCCCTCCTCAAATCTCATCTTTCCCAATGATTATTTCATCAGGAGGACGGGGTTTTTGCTGAAAAAACCGATTGTCGTTTCCCTGCTCCCTATTTACGCCAGGTGAACGTAACGACCGAGATATCCAGGTAAAAAAGCGAACAAAGAGAGCGCCCCCATGAGTGAAAACGTGGAAAATCAGGCCCCGCAACAAACTATGCAGAAAAACAAGAAAAGACAGCGTAAACGAGTACTGACGCTGATGACCCTTATTTTTATTGTGCTTGGCGCTATCTGGGTCATTTACTGGTTCCTGATTCTCAGACCCCACCAAAGGACGGACGATGCCTATATTGCCGGCAATCAGATTCAGGTGATGGCGCAGGTGACGGGCAGCGTCACCCGCGTCAATGTCGATAATACCGATTTTGTCAAACAGGGCGACGTGCTGGTCGAACTGGATCCGACGGATGCGCAGCAAGCCTTTGAACGTGCGAAAACCGCCCTCGCCAGCAGCGTGCGTCAAACGCATCAGTTAATCATTAACAGCAAACAATATCAGGCCAATATCGAACTGCGCCAGACGGAATTAAACAAAGCGCAAAGTGACTTGAACCGCCGGGAGGCCCTGGGCAGCGCCAACGCTATTGGCCGTGAGGAAGTCCAGCACGCCCGTGACGCCGTCGCCAGCGCCAAAGCCTCGCTGGAAGTGGCCAAACAGCAATATCTGGCTAATCAGGCCGTGGTGATGAATACGCCACTGGAGCAGCAGCCAGCGGTGCAACAGGCCGCCGCGGAAATGCGCGACGCCTGGCTGTCCTTGCAGCGCACCAAAATCGTCAGCCCGGTTAGTGGCTACGTTTCACGCCGCAGCGTTCAGGTGGGAGCCCGCATTTCCACCACGTCCGCGCTAATGGCCATTGTTCCTGCCGACCACCTGTGGGTCGACGCCAACTTTAAGGAAACGCAACTGGCCAATATGCGTATCGGCCAACCTGCTACCGTAATCGCCGATATCTACGGCGATGATGTGGTTTATCAGGGCAAGGTGATTGGCCTTGATATGGGAACCGGCAGCGCGTTCTCGCTGCTGCCTGCACAAAATGCCACGGGCAACTGGATCAAGGTTGTCCAGCGTCTGCCCGTACGTATCGAGTTGGAGCCGCAGCAAATTGCCGAGCATCCGTTGCGCATCGGTCTGTCCGCGTGGGTTAATGTCGATACCACCGACACCGGCGGTAGAGCGCTGTCCGAAACGCCACGCGGCACGCCAGCCTATACCAGTGATGCCCTGTCGCTCGATCTCACGCCAGTCAACCAAATGATTAGCAGCATCATTCAGGCTAACGCGGGTTAATCTGTCAGGAGAGAAACGTGCCGAGAGAACCGCTTAAAGGGGCCAGTCTAGCCTGGATGACCGTAGCCTTATCACTGGCGACGTTCATGCAGGTGTTGGACTCCACCATCGCCAACGTCGCCATTCCCACTATCGCCGGTAATCTGGGGGCGTCGAACTCACAAGGCACTTGGGTGATCACCTCGTTCGGCGTCGCCAACGCGATCTCCATCCCGATTACGGGTTGGCTGGCCAAACGTTTTGGTGAGGTTCGCCTGTTTCTGTGGTCTACCACCCTGTTTGCGCTGACCTCATGGCTGTGCGGCGTTTCCAGCAGCCTGGAGATGTTGATTTTTGCCCGCGTCCTACAGGGTATCGCGGCCGGGCCGCTCATCCCGTTATCACAAAGCCTGTTGCTCAACAACTACCCGCCGGCCAAACGCAGCGTCGCGCTGGCGCTCTGGTCGATGACCGTGGTGGTGGCGCCGATCTGCGGTCCGATTCTCGGCGGCTGGATCAGCGACAACTACCATTGGGGCTGGATCTTCTTCATCAACGTTCCACTCGGCGCCGTCGTTGTCTTTATTACCTTGCAAACTTTACGCGGGCGCGAAACCAAAACAGAAATCAAGCCCATTGATACCATTGGGTTGGCGCTGCTGATTATCGGTATCGGCAGCCTCCAGATGATGCTTGACAGGGGAAAAGAGCTGGACTGGTTTAACTCCAGCGAGATCGTCATCCTGACCGTGGTGGCCGTTATCTCGCTGGCTTTTCTGATCGTTTGGGAACTGACAGACGATCACCCGGTCGTGGATTTATCGCTGTTCAAATCCCGTAATTTCACTATCGGATGTTTGTGTATCAGTCTGGCCTACATGTTCTATTTCGGCGCCATTGTTTTGCTGCCGCAATTGTTGCAGGAGGTTTATGGCTACACCGCTACCTGGGCTGGGCTGGCATCGGCCCCGGTGGGGTTGATGCCCGTGGTGCTGTCACCGGTCATCGGCCGTTTTACGCCGCGTCTGGACATGCGCAAGCTGGTTACCTTCAGCTTTATTATGTATGCCGTCTGTTTTTACTGGCGCGCCTACACCTTCGAGCCGGGCATGGATTTTGGGGCATCCGCATGGCCGCAATTCGCGCAGGGATTCGCCGTGGCTTGCTTTTTTATGCCGCTGACCACCATCATGCTATCGGGATTGCCGCCTGAGCGTCTGGCGGCGGCATCTAGCCTGTCGAACTTTACCCGAACGCTGGCAGGGTCGATCGGGACGTCCATCACCACAACCTTGTGGGCGCAGCGCGAATCCTTGCACCATGCGCATCTTACGGAATCAGTGACGCCTTATCATCCGATAGCGCAGGAAACCTATCAACGGTTGCAGGCAATGGGGATGAGTCAATCCCAGGCTTCCGCTTATATTGCGCAAGAGGTTACCGCACAGGGGCTGATTATTTCCGCCAACGAAATATTCTGGGCCGCCGCGGGAGTATTTTTAGTGTTGTTGATTCTGGTGTGGTTCACCCGCCCACCTTTTACCGCCGCCGGCACGGGCGGTGGCGCGCACTGAGTCAACGGATTTGCAACCGTCTGAGGCACCCCAGGGATGCCTCTTCGGTTCAATCTTGCTTCATCAGGCCCGATTCTGGCGCCACCACTCAGAGAGCAGAACGCCGGTTGCCACAGAAATATTCAGACTTTCGACCTTGCCGGTGCCGTCGATGGAAACCTTGACGTCACCCTGTTGCCAGGCGCCGTCAGACAAGCCATCGCTCTCCTGACCCAACACGATCACCGTTCTGGCCGGGAAGGTGGTTTTCGACAGCGGCGTACCTTTATGGCTGGACGTGGTCACAATGGTATAACCCGCATGACGGAACGCATTCAATACCGACAAAAAATCATCCGCATTAATGGCTTTGACATGTTCAGCGCCACCTTCAGCGGTGCGAACCGCCGCACCCGATTCCAACTGAGCCGCATCCTGAATCAGCACGCCTTTCACACCGAAGTGCGCACAGCTACGCATGATTCCGCCGAGGTTATGCGGATTGCCCACCTCTTCCAGCGCCAGCACGCAATCCCGCTCGCCAGCCGCTTGCAAGTACTCATGCACATCCATACCCTGACGCTTCTTAATCAGGAAACAGACGCCGCCGTGGTGCTCCGTGCCAGACGCCTTGATAAGCTCCTCATCCTCGACGACGTGATAGGCTTTCCGGTTCGCCGCCATCCAGCGCAGAGCCTCGCGGAAACGTGGCGTGACCTCCTGTAGGAACCATGCGCGAACAATCGCCTCTGGACGGCTTTTGAACAGCGCATGACAGGCGTTCTCGCCGTAAACACGCGTTTCTTCCTGACGCTGACGGCGAATTTGCGCAGGATCTATCAGGCTTTTGCCACTGATGCCGCCGTGATCCGATTCGGACTCTTCGCCTGGCGCACGAGAAACGGTTTTCCAAGGAGAATCATTAAACGCGCCGCCTTCGTTGTGCGGACGGCGCGACCGTTCGCTACGTTCTTTGCCCCACGGGCTCTTTTCACGCGATTCTCCCTCACGTGAAGGGTTTTCACGCGCATAGCGAGGATTTGTATCGCGAGGATGCCGGGGTTTTTCACGTTTATCCCGTGAATCGCTTCCTTCGCGCCGGCCGCCGCGATTCTCACTGCGACGCTCCTTACCTTCAGGACGCGTGTTTTTATTCTCTTTCTCGCCCTCATCATCGCTACGGACGTACATCACGCGGACTTTGCCGCTCTTGCTATTGAATGAATCGCTCATCGTTCTCTCCACCTACCTACGCGCCGGGCGCGAAGATTACCTTATGTACATCCGCTTAGCCACCGACTTGTCGTAAAAGCCGACAACTATTGTAGCCATTGAGCAAACCACGTTGTTGACCACTGCCTTGCCCGCCATACTTAACTCACTACTAATAAGCAACATATTGTTAATCTTTTACTGCTTATCCGTAACATCGTTCATTAACGAGACACTTATTTTAGCCCTTTTTCCTTTGAGGCCCCATTATGAATACGGTATGTGGATCTTGCCACACAACAAATCGTCTGCCTAAAGAACGTATCGAGGACCACTCTACATGTGGAAGTTGTGGCGAATCCCTGTTCACAGGCGAAGTCGTGAACGCAACAGATGCGACGCTGGATAAATTGCTTCAGGACGATTTACCGGTTGTTGTCGACTTCTGGGCCCCCTGGTGCGGACCTTGCGTCAACTTTGCCCCCGTGTTTGAAAGTGTCGCACAAGAACGCGGTGATAAAATACGCTTTATTAAAGTCAATACTGAATCAGAACCGCAGCTTAGCGCTCGTTTCCGAATTCGCACCATTCCGACCCTGATGCTGTTCAAACAGGGAAAACTGGTGGATATGCTCAATGGCGCACTGCCTAAAACCCCCTTTGAAGCCTGGCTGGATGAATCGCTGTAAAAATAGTCAGAATCCGGGGCATTGTGGCCCCGGCCCCTTTTGGTGGGATGCAGAGTCGATTAGAATGACAGCTTTCTGAATCTGTTTTGCCGACGATGGTCAAAAATGTGGCCGCTTTCCGGCAACATGCAAAGCGTCCAATACTTGATGACCAATAACGCCGTTCTGCGACTACGCCAGCGACGCCTTGAGCAGTCAACCAAACCTTTTCGCGCCCGCGGCTGCCGCGTGGTACGTTGTCAACACTGTCTGCTGCCGCTCACAACCTGTCTGTGCCATACCATTCAGCCGCATGATGCGCGCAGTCGTTTCTGTCTGGTGATGTTTGATACCGAGCCGCTGAAGCCAAGCAACACCGGGCGGTTGATTGCGGATATCTTACCGGACACGCTGGCCTTCCTCTGGTCACGAACTTCACCGGACCCGCAATTGTTGGCCGCCTTAGGCCACCCGGACTATCAGCCTTATCTGGTGTTTCTGGCCGATGGAATGGAAAGCGGACGTCAGGTGCATCACCAATTACCCTCGCAGGGGAAGCCCCCGTTATTCATTTTGCTGGACGGCACCTGGCCGGAAGCACGCAAGATGTTCCGCAAAAGCCCTTATCTGGATGCATTGCCTATTTTGTCGCTGAATGTGGATGCCCTATCCCGCTATCAGCTACGAGAAGCCAGCGCCGCCGGACAACACTGCACGGCGGAAATTGCGATCGCGCTGCTCACGCAGGCCGGGGACGGTATCGCGGCAAACGAACTATCCGCACACTTTGACCGTTTCAGAAAACGCTATCTGGCCGGGAAGCCGCATCACGCCTTGCGGGAAACCTCTCCCGTCGTCACAGCATCATCGGCAGATACCGCTTAATATCTAATAGTCTTATCCTAACAGGAGCGGCTTATGAGTCAGCGCGGATTGGAAGCACTATTACGTCCCAGGTCGATTGCGGTTTTAGGCGCCTCGGAAAAGGCGGGACGGGCGGGTTTTCTGATGATGAGAAACTTGCTGGATGGCAACTTTAGCGGCCCGGTGCTTCCTGTCACGCCGAAATATCGCGCCGTCTGCGGTGTTCTGGCTTACCCGAACGTTGCCAGCCTGCCCATAAAGCCCGATTTAGCCGTGCTCTGCACCAACGCCTGTCGTAACCTGCCGCTGCTGGAGGAATTGGGACAGCGCGGCTGTAAAACCGTCATTATTCTCTCCGCGCCGCCATCGCAGTTCAGCGAGTTACAAGCCTGCGCGTTTCGCCACCAGATGCGCTTATTGGGCCCCAACAGCCTTGGCCTGCTTGCACCCTGGCAGGGGTTTAACGCCAGCTTCTCTCCTGTTCCCATCATGAAAGGCAAACTCGCCTTTATTTCCCAATCCGCCGCCGTCTCCAACACTATTCTGGATTGGGCTCAGCAACGCGGTATCGGATTTTCCTACTTCATCGCCCTGGGCGACAGTTTGGATATTGATGTTGATGACGTGCTGGATTTTCTGGCGCGTGATGGCAAAACCAGTGCGATTTTATTGCATCTGGAACATATCAGCGATGCACGTCGTTTTCTGTCGGCCGCGCGCAGCGCCTCAAGAAACAAACCGATTCTGGTGATAAAAAGCGGGCGCAGTCGGCAAGCGCAACAGTTGCTGAACGACCGGCGTCATGGATTGGACGCCGCCTACGATGCAGCCATTCAGCGGGCGGGTCTACTGCGGGTAAGGGATACGCACGAGCTATTTTCAGCCGTTGAAACTTTGAGCCACCTTCGCCCATTACGTGGCGAACGTCTGTTCATCGTCAGTAACGGCGCCTCCCCCGCTGCGCAGGCTCTGGACCAGTTGCTCAGCCGACAAGGAAAGCTTGCGACCCTCAGCGAATCGACTCAACATCTGCTGCGGGAAACGTTGCCCGCCGATGTCACCATCGGCAATCCGCTCGACCTGCGCGATGACGCCAGCGCGACCCGCTATCTGGATGCCATATCGATACTTCTGGATAGCCATGACCTCGACGCCCTGCTGATTATTCATGCCCCCAGCGCCGCAGCGCCCGTAACCGAAAGCGCCGAACAGTTGATCAAACTGTTTCAACGGCATCCGCGCGGCAAACGAATCACGCTGCTGACCAACTGGTGCGGCGAATTCTCTTCGCAGAAGTCCCGGCGTTTATTCAACGAAGCGGGCATTCCCACCTACCGCACGCCGGAAGGCGCGGTCACCGCTTTTATGCATATTGTCGAGTACCGCCGCAACCAAAAACAGCTGATGGAAACGCCAGCTCTGCCGCAAAATCTAACCATTAATACCCGTCAGGCACATGAATTGATTCATCAGACGCTGTCAGACGGCGTCACTCAGATGGACACGCATGAAGTTCAGCCCATCCTGCAAGCCTATGGCTTACATACCCTGCCGACCTGGATTGCCGGCGACAGTGCAGAAGCAGTGCATATCGCCGAACAAATCGGCTATCCGGTCGCCATCAAGCTACGCTCGCCTGATATCCCCCATAAATCTGAAGTTCAAGGGGTGATGTTGTACCTGCAAACCGCCAGAGAGGTTCAGCAGGCAGCGGATGCCATTCTCGGCCGCGTCAAGCGCACCTATCCTCAGGCAAGGGTTCACGGCTTGCTGGTTCAAGGGATGGCAAACCGTGCAGGCGCTCAGGAACTTCGTATTGCCGTCGAACAGGACCCGGTATTCGGGCCGCTGATTATGCTGGGGGAAGGCGGCGTCGAATGGCGTGAGAAACAGGCTGCCGTTGCCTTGCCGCCACTGAATATGACGCTGGCGCGTTATCTGGTGCTGCATGCCGTCAAGGGCGGCAAAATTCGCGACAGCAGCGCGCTACGGCCTTTGGATATTCCAGCCCTCAGCCGTCTGTTGGTACAGGTTTCCAACCTGATTCTTGATTGTCCGGAAATCTTCCGGTTGGATATCCATCCGCTACTTGCTTCAGGCGATGAATTCACGTTACTGGATGTCTCTCTTCATCTGCGGCCTTTTAGCGGAGATCCGCAATCGCGGCTGGCGATTCGTCCCTACCCGCAAGAACTGGAAGAGACGGTAATGCTCAAAAATAGTACCGCCTGTCTGTTCCGGCCTATCCTCCCGGAAGACGAGCACCTGCTGAGCATATTCATTGCCAAAGTGACGAAAGAAGACCTTTATTACCGTTATTTCAGCGAAATTAATGAATTTAACCACGAAGACTTAGCCAATATGACCCAGATTGACTACGATCGTGAGATGGCGTTTGTTGCCGTACGCCAGACACAAGAAGGAACAGAGATTATCGGTGTTACGCGCGCAATTTCAGACCCTGACAATATCAATGCAGAATTCGCCGTTTTGGTACGTTCGGATTTAAAAGGGCTGGGTTTGGGCAGGCGATTACTGGAGAAGCTCATCCATTATGCACGGGCGCATGGGCTGGGACGGTTGAACGGCATCACTATGCCGCATAATCAAGGCATGATAACGCTGGCTAAGAAACTGGGCTTTCATATCGATGTCCAACTGGAAGAGGGCATTGTGACGCTGGAATTGCCGTTGAAAGATTAATCACGCTTCGTGATGCCGCTCCCGCGTCAGACAATGATCTGGCACTCGATGGTAAAACTTACTCACAACAGCCGAAAAGTAATGCTATTATCGCCCGATTCGGCTATTCCTTAACTTTTTACGGTGGCCATGGGTCATACACTGATGAGAGAAGAAACGCACTGTGATGTTGTCAAAATTTAAACGCAATAAATACCAACAACACCTTGCACAATTGCCTAAAATCCCTCAGAAAGCTGATGATGTTCAGACACTTCACACACCTGAACTTTTCCGCACAACGCTGGTGAACGCGATTCTGAGTGCCAGAAAACGTGTTTATCTGGTGGCGCTGTATCTTGAGCGTGACGATGGCGGTATGGGTATTTTGTCTGCGCTATATGAGGCTAAACGGCAGTGCCCTGAACTTGATATTCGCATTCTGGTTGACTGGCATCGTGCCCAACGTGGGCGGATAGGGGCCGCGGCAGAAAATACCAATGCTGACTGGTATTGCGACATGGCGCATAAATATGCAGATAGCCACTTCCCTATCTATGGTGTACCCGTCAATACCCGCGAAGCATTAGGCGTACTGCACCTAAAAGGCTTCATTATTGATGACACCGTCATCTATAGCGGCGCCAGCCTGAACGACGTCTATCTGCATCAACACGACAAGTATCGCTATGACCGCTATCAGGTCATTCGTAATTCGTTACTGGCTGATACCATGGCGCATTACATCCTGACGATCCTGTCGGCTCCGGCGATCCAACGGCTTGATCATGACAATCGTCCCAAAAGTCTGGAAATTAAAAATGAAACCAAACAGTTTCGCCAGGCGCTACGCACGACGACCTATAATACCCCGGACTACAATACCGCTGACGATGAGCTGACCGTCACGCCACTGGTTGGCTTGGGTAAACAGAGCCCGCTAAACAAAACCATTCACCATTTGATGTACTGCACAGAGAATCATCTTGTGTTGTGTACACCGTATTTCAACCTCCCCGCCCTGCTAGTTCGGAATATCATCCGTTTATTACGGGAAGGGAAAAAAGTCGAAATCATTATTGGCGATAAAACCGCCAATGACTTTTATATTCCAGAAGATCAACCCTTTAAAATCATCGGCGCACTGCCTTATCTTTATGAAATTAACCTGCGCCGCTTCCTGAGCAGGCTACAGCGCTATATTGATACTCGACAACTTGTCGTCAGATTATGGAAGGATGGTGATAACAGTTTCCACCTGAAAGGTATGTGGATAGATAATAAATGGCAGTTGCTGACGGGTAATAACCTCAATCCACGCGCCTGGCGTCTGGATTTGGAAAACGCCATATTGATTCACGATCCCAAACAGCTTCTGTTAGCTCAGCGTCAGGAAGAGTTGGACAACATCAGAGTCCACACTCAGATCATCAAAAGTTATATGGAACTGGAAAGCATTGCGCAATATCCGATAAAAGTCCGCAAACTGATTCGACGCTTGCGCCGTATTCGTATAGACAGGCTGATTAGCCGCATTCTCTGATAGTTACGCTATAACACGAAAAACCCCGGAATCTGAACTGACTCCGGGGTTTTTCGTGTTGGATTCCGCTGCAAACGGAGATGTAGCCAGCGTAACCACCGGTTATATTATACAAATCGCCCAAGACTAAAGCTTAATGCCCTTATCTTTACGGTGCAGGCTTAGCGACACAACAAACGCAATCGCCCCCATCACGGAAACATACCAAAAGAAAGCCGTTTCCGAGCCTAAGGACTTCAGTGACAATGCGACATACTCAGCAGAGCCGCCAAACAGCGCATTGGCAACGGCATAAGACAATCCGACACCCAGTGCACGGACTTCTGGTGGGAACATTTCCGCTTTCAGTATTCCACTTATTGAGGTGTAAAAGCTAACGATCACGAGTGAGAGCATCACTAAAGAAAACGCCACAACAGGGTCGGTGACACTTTGCAATACCGTCAGAATCGGAACTGTCAGCAGCGCAGCGAGCGCGCCGAAACAGAGCATCGAATTACGACGGCCAATTTTATCCGACAACGCACCGAAGAAAGGCTGCAATACCATAAATACAAACAGGGCGAGCGTCATTAACCCACTTGCTGTCTTGGCATCCATTCCCGCCGTGTTCACCAGATATTTTTGCATGTATGTCGTGAAAGTATAAAATGTTAACGACCCCCCGGCAGTGAAACCAAGCACGGTAATGAACGCACGTCTATTCTTCCACAAGCCTATGAGAGAGCCTGCGTCTTTATGATCGCGGGTGGATTTGTCCGATGTCTCGTTGAGCGAACGACGTAAAAAGAGTGCGACAACCGCCAATATCGCGCCAATCGCAAAAGGAATGCGCCATCCCCAAGCATGCAATGCTTCATCACTCAAAATGTGTTGCAGAACAACCACAACCATCAGAGCTAATAGCTGGCCACCAATTAGAGTGACATATTGAAAAGAAGCATAAAAACCTTTGCGACCTTCAACGGCCACTTCACTCATATAAGTCGCACTGGTGCCATATTCCCCGCCAACGGAAAGTCCCTGAAACAAACGCGCAATCAGCAATAATAAGGGTGCCCATGTGCCGATAGTGTCATATCCCGGCAAACAGGCGATAACTAACGATCCAAAGCACATCATACAGACCGAAATCAGCATTGAATTTTTACGACCATGCTTGTCTGCAATATAACCGAATAACCAGCCGCCGATCGGACGCATCAAAAAGCCTGCTGCAAAAACTCCTGCTGTTTGTAACAATTGCGTTGTTGTATTTCCTGTAGGGAAAAAGATATGGGCAAAATAAATTGAGCAAAATGAATAAACATAAAAGTCAAACCACTCAACCAGATTACCTGATGAAGCACCAACTATAGCCCGGATGCGTTGACGTGTATCTTTCGCATTTTCCGTTAGACCAGTCATCTTATTTTATTCTCCTGTCTTTATTTCCTGGGCATAAACCATGCCTATTATAGTAAAACAGTTGTTAAACCAAGAGGCAAAAGATTCCTGATTGTAATAATTGGTTAAATATCAATCAATAACGGATATGCGTCTTTTAATCGTTGATATCAAAGGTAATAAAAACCGGAGTACCATTCAACATTATAATCATTGGGTAATAATTTCATTGGGGATAATCATTTTAATAATTCATGCATATCCCGGAAAATATCGATAAAACATGGAATACAAGATAAACAAAAGGCCACCCTTATAGGATGGCCTTTTGTCGTTATTGAAACCTGGCAGTTTCCTACTCTCACATGGGGAGACCCCACACTACCATCGGCGCTACGGCGTTTCACTGCTGAGTTCGGCATGGGGTCAGGTGGGACCACCGCGCTATCGCCGCCAGGTAAATTCTGTTTTAACCGAAACTTTAACCCATATCACTGGTGCTGATACCCAGAGTCGAACTGGGGACCTCACCCTTACCAAGGGTGCGCTCTACCAACTGAGCCATATCAGCGCACCTGAATGTTTGATGCCTGGCAGTTCCCTACTCTCACATGGGGAGACCCCACACTACCATCGGCGCTACGGCGTTTCACTGCTGAGTTCGGCATGGGGTCAGGTGGGACCACCGCGCTATCGCCGCCAGGCAAATTCTTTTCCGTCCCGACCGTCATGCGCCTTTCCTCTCGCACAACCACCAGAACCTATCACGGAACAAGCTGACTATCTCTTCTCTCTCAAAACACCTTCGGCGTTGTAAGGTTAAGCCTCTCGGGTCATTAGTACTGGTCAGCTCAACGTATCGCTACGCTTACACATCCAGCCTATCCACGTCGTCGTCTTCAACGGCCCTTATGGGGACCTAAAGTCCCAGGGAAGACTCATCTCGAGGCAAGTTTCCCGCTTAGATGCTTTCAGCGGTTATCTCTTCCGCACTTAGCTACCGGGCAATGCAATTGGCATCACAACCCGTACACCAGCGGTGCGTTCACTCCGGTCCTCTCGTACTAGGAGCAACCCCTCTCAGTCTTCCAACGCCCACGGCAGATAGGGACCGAACTGTCTCACGACGTTCTAAACCCAGCTCGCGTACCACTTTAAATGGCGAACAGCCATACCCTTGGGACCTACTTCAGCCCCAGGATGTGATGAGCCGACATCGAGGTGCCAAACACCGCCGTCGATATGAACTCTTGGGCGGTATCAGCCTGTTATCCCCGGAGTACCTTTTATCCGTTGAGCGATGGCCCTTCCATTCAGAACCACCGGATCACTAAGACCTGCTTTCGCACCTGCTCGAGCCGTCACTCTCGCAGTCAAGCCAGCTTATGCCTTTGCACTAACCTCCTGATGTCCGACCAGGATTAGCTGACCTTCGTGCTCCTCCGTTACGCTTTGGGAGGAGACCGCCCCAGTCAAACTACCCACCAGACACTGTCCGCGACCCCGCTCAGGGGCCCACGTTAGAACATCAAACATTAAAGGGTGGTATTTCAAGGTCGGCTCCACGCAGACTGGCGTCCGCATTTCGCAGCCTCCCACCTATCCTACACATCAAGGCTCAAGGTTCAGTGTCAAGCTATAGTAAAGGTTCACGGGGTCTTTCCGTCTTGCCGCGGGTACACTGCATCTTCACAGCGAGTTCAATTTCACTGAGTCTCGGGTGGAGACAGCCTGGCCATCATTACGCCATTCGTGCAGGTCGGAACTTACCCGACAAGGAATTTCGCTACCTTAGGACCGTTATAGTTACGGCCGCCGTTTACCGGGGCTTCGATCAAGAGCTTCGCCTTGCGGCTGACCCCATCAATTAACCTTCCGGCACCGGGCAGGCGTCACACCGTATACGTCCACTTTCGTGTTTGCACAGTGCTGTGTTTTTATTAAACAGTTGCAGCCAGCTGGTATCTGCGACTGGTCTCAGCTCCGTCCGCGAGGGACTTCACCAAATCCAGCGTGCCTTCTCCCGAAGTTACGGCACCATTTTGCCTAGTTCCTTCACCCGAGTTCTCTCAAGCGCCTGAGTATTCTCTACCTGACCACCTGTGTCGGTTTGGGGTACGATTGCGTGTTACCTGGTGCTTAGAGGCTTTTCCTGGAAGCGTAGCATCGGTTACTTCGCCACCTTGGTGGCTCGTCGTCACGCCTCAGTGTTAATGACGACCCGGATTTTCCAGGGTCATCCACCTTCACGCTTAAACCGGGACTACCGTCGCCCGGCCAACCTAGCTTTCTCCGTCCCCCCTTCGCAGTAACACCCAGTACAGGAATATTAACCTGTTTCCCATCGACTACGCTTTTCAGCCTCGCCTTAGGGGTCGACTCACCCTGCCCCGATTAACGTTGGACAGGAACCCTTGGTCTTCCGGCGAGCGGGTTTTTCACCCGCTTTATCGTTACTTATGTCAGCATTCGCACTTCTGATACCTCCAGCAGCCCTCGCAGGCCACCTTCGCAGGCTTACAGAACGCTCCCCTACCCAACAATATCGCTATTGCTGCCGCAGCTTCGGTGCATGGTTTAGCCCCGTTACATCTTCCGCGCAGGCCGACTCGACCAGTGAGCTATTACGCTTTCTTTAAATGATGGCTGCTTCTAAGCCAACATCCTGGCTGTCTGGGCCTTCCCACATCGTTTCCCACTTAACCATGACTTTGGGACCTTAGCTGGCGGTCTGGGTTGTTTCCCTCTTCACGACGGACGTTAGCACCCGCCGTGTGTCTCCCGTGATAACATTCTTCGGTATTCGCAGTTTGCATCGGGTTGGTAAGTCGGGATGACCCCCTAGCCGAAACAGTGCTCTACCCCCGAAGATGAATTCACGAGGCGCTACCTAAATAGCTTTCGGGGAGAACCAGCTATCTCCCGGTTTGATTGGCCTTTCACCCCCAGCCACAAGTCATCCGCTAATTTTTCAACATTAGTCGGTTCGGTCCTCCAGTTAGTGTTACCCAACCTTCAACCTGCCCATGGCTAGATCACCGGGTTTCGGGTCTATACCCTGCAACTTAACGCCCAGTTAAGACTCGGTTTCCCTGCGGCTCCCCTATTCGGTTAACCTTGCTACAGAATATAAGTCGCTGACCCATTATACAAAAGGTACGCAGTCACCCCCCATTAAGAGAGGCTCCCACTGCTTGTACGTACACGGTTTCAGGTTCTGTTTCACTCCCCTCGCCGGGGTTCTTTTCGCCTTTCCCTCACGGTACTGGTTCACTATCGGTCAGTCAGGAGTATTTAGCCTTGGAGGATGGTCCCCCCATCTTCAGACAGGATGTCTCGTGTCCCGCCCTACTCATCGAACTCACCGTCTGTGCCTTTTCGTGTACGGGGCTGTCACCCTTTGTTGCGCGACTTTCCAGACGCTTCCACTAAGGCACAAACTGATTCAGGTTCTGGGCTTCTCCCCGTTCGCTCGCCGCTACTGGGGGAATCTCGGTTGATTTCTTTTCCTCGGGGTACTGAGATGTTTCAGTTCCCCCGGTTCGCCTCGTTTGACTATGGATTCATCAAACGATGATGCACTAGTGCACCGGGTTTCCCCATTCGGGTATCGTCGGGTATTACGGCTCATATCGCCTTGCCGACGCTTATCGCAGATTAGCACGCCCTTCATCGCCTCTGACTGCCTAGGCATCCACCGTGTACGCTTAGTCGCTTAACCTCACAACCCGAAGGTGTCTTTGATTCTTCAAAGCCTCTTCGCGCCGTGATTATTGAGAGACTCTGATGCGACCGCCTTTTTATCGCTAAAGACTCATGCCGCCGCATCGTTTCAATTTTCAGCTTGTTCCAGATTGTTAAAGAGCAAAATACTTCGCAGCATACTGTCGCCAATACGCTCTGAAGTCTTTTTAATGGTGGAGCTATGCGGGATCGAACCGCAGACCTCCTGCGTGCAAAGCAGGCGCTCTCCCAGCTGAGCTATAGCCCCAAATCAGTCATACCTCTCTCCACTCGCTTAGCCGACGAAAGGTTCGTTGCGAGTAGCCCTGCTGTGCGCAAACGCACATGAGCAACGCAGCAGCGAAGATTTCAAGGATAAGTAGAGTTGGTAGGCCTGAGTGGACTTGAACCACCGACCTCACCCTTATCAGGGGTGCGCTCTAACCACCTGAGCTACAAGCCTATTAAGGTATTTCTGCTCGTTATTTTCATCAGACAATCTGTGTGAGCACTTCACTCAATCCGCTCTGCTGGTAAGGAGGTGATCCAACCGCAGGTTCCCCTACGGTTACCTTGTTACGACTTCACCCCAGTCATGAATCACAAAGTGGTAAGCGCCCCCCCGAAGGTTAAGCTACCTACTTCTTTTGCAACCCACTCCCATGGTGTGACGGGCGGTGTGTACAAGGCCCGGGAACGTATTCACCGTAGCATTCTGATCTACGATTACTAGCGATTCCGACTTCATGGAGTCGAGTTGCAGACTCCAATCCGGACTACGACGCACTTTATGAGGTCCGCTCACCCTCGCAGGCTCGCTTCTCTTTGTATGCGCCATTGTAGCACGTGTGTAGCCCTACTCGTAAGGGCCATGATGACTTGACGTCATCCCCACCTTCCTCCGGTTTATCACCGGCAGTCTCCTTTGAGTTCCCGACCGAATCGCTGGCAACAAAGGATAAGGGTTGCGCTCGTTGCGGGACTTAACCCAACATTTCACAACACGAGCTGACGACAGCCATGCAGCACCTGTCTCAGAGCTCCCTAAGGCACAACCTCATCTCTGAAGTCTTCTCTGGATGTCAAGAGTAGGTAAGGTTCTTCGCGTTGCATCGAATTAAACCACATGCTCCACCGCTTGTGCGGGCCCCCGTCAATTCATTTGAGTTTTAACCTTGCGGCCGTACTCCCCAGGCGGTCGACTTAACGCGTTAGCTCCGGAAGCCACGGTTCTGGACCACAGCCTCCAAGTCGACATCGTTTACGGCGTGGACTACCAGGGTATCTAATCCTGTTTGCTCCCCACGCTTTCGCACCTGAGCGTCAGTCTTCGTCCAGGGGGCCGCCTTCGCCACCGGTATTCCTCCAGATCTCTACGCATTTCACCGCTACACCTGGAATTCTACCCCCCTCTACGAGACTCCAGCCTGTCAGTTTTGAATGCAGTTCCCGGGTTAAGCCCGGGGATTTCACATCCAACTTAACAGACCGCCTGCGTGCGCTTTACGCCCAGTCATTCCGATTAACGCTTGCACCCTCCGTATTACCGCGGCTGCTGGCACGGAGTTAGCCGGTGCTTCTTCTGCGGGTAACGTCAATGAAAAAGTCTCTTAAACCTTTCCCCTTCCTCCCCGCTGAAAGTGCTTTACAACCCGAAGGCCTTCTTCACACACGCGGCATGGCTGCATCAGGGTTTCCCCCATTGTGCAATATTCCCCACTGCTGCCTCCCGTAGGAGTCTGGACCGTGTCTCAGTTCCAGTGTGGCTGGTCATCCTCTCAGACCAGCTAGGGATCGTCGCCTAGGTGGGCCATTACCCCGCCTACTAGCTAATCCCATCTGGGTTCATCCGATGGCGTGAGGCCCGAAGGTCCCCCACTTTGGTCTTGCGACGTCATGCGGTATTAGCCACCGTTTCCAGTGGTTATCCCCCTCCATCAGGCAGATCCCCAGACATTACTCACCCGTCCGCCGCTCGCCGGCAAAGTAGCAAGCTACTTCCCGCTGCCGCTCGACTTGCATGTGTTAGGCCTGCCGCCAGCGTTCAATCTGAGCCATGATCAAACTCTTCAATTTAAGAATGGTTTGATTCGCTAAGTGAATAGCTTTGCTCAAAGAATCAATAACTGTTTATTCGTAATGAATTTACTGTCAGTCACTCTTCAAGACTTGGTATATCTTTGAGATACGGTCTTGTGAGTGCCCACACAGATTGTCTGATTAAATTGTTAAAGAGCGGTGCCGCATTATCCTGCGGCGCGGGCCGCATAATCTACGCGGTTCCGCTGTAAAGTCAAGCCATTGATGCCCGACTTCATGCTGCCCTCACAACCGCGTTGCCGCTGTTCCCGGGTCAGTGGAGGCGCATTATAGGGACTTCACGGCGGCTTACAAGCGCTAAATGCGAAAAAATCATCGATCGCTTAAAAATAAACCGAATCATCGTCATACGTGTAACTTACACGCAAGAAATGCGGGTTAGATGCATGCAAGCACCTGACCACTAGTCCTGCTGATATATGTCATCATGGTTGATGAGCAACGATATTCTCACCCTCAACGTCCAGTGTTACCGGCTTACCTGGAAGTAATTTCCCGGAAAGTATTTCCTGAGCGAGCGGGTTTTCAATCAGTTGCTGTATTGCCCTTTTTAAAGGACGAGCACCATAAACGGGATCGAACCCTATTTTCCCAAGTAACTCCAGCGCCGGTTCAGTAATTGTTACGCTATATCCTCGCTCTTCAAGACGTTTATACAAACGCTGTAACTGTATCTGAGCAATCGACGTTATATGGGCCCTCCCTAATGGATGGAACACAACGACCTCATCAATGCGGTTAATAAACTCGGGACGGAAGCTATGGCTGACAACTTCAAGCACCATGTCTCTCATTTCGGCATATCCGCGCTCACCAAAGCGTTCTTGAATAAGGTCTGAGCCTAAGTTTGAAGTCATGATGACCACAGTGTTACGGAAATCCACCGTACGACCTTGTCCATCCGTCAAGCGGCCGTCATCAAGCACTTGCAGCAGGATATTGAACACATCGGGATGCGCTTTTTCAATTTCATCCAGCAGGATTACCGAATAAGGGCGACGACGGACAGCCTCTGTCAGATAGCCGCCTTCTTCGTATCCCACATATCCTGGAGGTGCGCCAACCAAACGCGAAACGGAATGTTTCTCCATAAACTCCGACATATCGATACGCACCATGGCATCATCACTATCAAACAGAAATGAAGCCAGCGTTTTACACAGCTCTGTTTTACCAACCCCTGTCGGCCCAAGAAACAAAAAAGAACCGATGGGGCGATTAGGATCAGATAGCCCGGCACGGCTACGACGAATCGAATTCGATACCGCTTCAACCGCCTCATTCTGTCCGATCACCCGCTGGTGTAATTCCTGCTCCATTCGCAGCAGTTTTTCACGTTCACTTTCCAGCATTCTGGACACGGGAATTCCCGTCCAACGAGCGAGCACTTCTGCAATTTCGGCATCTGTCACACGATTACGTAACAAATGCATGGTCTTACCTTCTAGTAAGGTCGCGGCAGATAATTGCTTTTCCAATTCAGGGATCTTACCGTATTGCAGTTCGGACATTCGACCCAAATCCCCCTGACGACGAGCCTGCTCCAGCGAAATCTTGGCCTGTTCCAGAGATGCCTTAATATTTTGCGTGCCAGTGAGTGATGCCTTTTCAGCTTTCCATTCCTCCTCCAGCTTGGAGTAATCACGCTCTTTCCGTTCGAGTTCGGTATTCAGCAATTCCAGGCGCTTCTGACTGGCTTCGTCAGATTCTTTCTTCAATGCCTGCTGTTCCAGCTTTAACTGGATAATCCGACGTTCCAGACGATCCAGCGGTTCAGGTTTCGAGTCGATTTGAATACGAATACTGGAAGCAGCCTCATCAATCAGATCAATTGCTTTATCCGGCAACTGACGATCGGAAATATAACGATGAGACAGCATGGCGGCAGCGACAATAGCCGGGTCAGTAATCTGCACATGGTGATGTAGCTCATAGCGTTCTTTGAGCCCGCGCAAAATTGCAATCGTATCCTCAACGGTAGGTTCAGCAACAAACACTTTCTGGAACCGACGCTCTAAAGCGGCATCTTTTTCAATATATTGCCGATACTCATCCAGCGTTGTGGCACCGACACAATGCAACTCACCACGAGCCAACGCGGGCTTAAGCATATTACCGGCATCCATTGCACCATCGGCTTTACCTGCCCCGACCATCGTATGAAGCTCGTCAATGAACAAGATGACGTTGCCTTCCTGTTTGGATAAATCGTTGAGCACGCCTTTCAGACGCTCTTCAAATTCACCACGATATTTGGCTCCCGCCACCAGCGCGCCCATATCCAGCGAAAGCACTCGCTTGTTTTTCAATCCCTCAGGCACTTCGCCATTTACGATGCGCTGCGCCAGCCCTTCCACAATCGCGGTTTTACCCACCCCCGGTTCACCAATCAGTACCGGGTTGTTTTTGGTCCGGCGCTGTAAAACCTGAATAGTGCGGCGAATTTCCTCATCACGGCCAATAACTGGATCAAGTTTGCCTTGTTCAGCGCGCTCAGTCAGGTCAATAGTGAATTTTTTCAAAGCCTGCCGCTGATCTTCCGCTCCTTGATTGTTCACTTGATCACCACCTCTCAGCTGATTGATAGATTCGCTCACACTTTGCTGACTCGCCCCCGCATTTTTCAGCATATCGGTTAACATACTGCGCGATTCTAAAACGGCCAGCACAAAAAGCTCCGAGGAGATAAAAGTATCTCCTTGCTTTTGAGCTAGTTTGTCACACACATTCAGAGTACGAACCAATTCGCTTGACGGCTGAACATCACCGCCAGTCCCTTCAACTTGGGGTAAACGTGCAATCGCCTGATCAACCTCATTTTTCAGTCGGGATACGTTGACGCCTGCGGCTGTCAATAACGGACTTACCGTACCGCCTTCCTGATTAAGCAATGCGCTCATCAGATGAAGTGGTTCAATAAATTGATGGTCGCGCCCAAGGGCTAGAGATTGAGCATCGGCGAGAGCAAGTTGAAATTTGTTGGTAAGACGATCCAGACGCATAACTCCTCCCATTCACTGGTCAAAATTGCTACTGGAGATTAAATGAGGTCATCCCTCAAAAATTTCAAGGTTATTTTGCCAGTCATGATGGGGTTTAAATGTTACTTGCCATGGATCGTCTTAATTCAATAGGTTATATCAGCCAGATTAAACTTGCCATACGACCGGTTACGCGATCACGTCGATAAGAGAAAAATTTTTGCGAATCGCTCACAGTACAAAAATTTCCGCCAAAAATTTGGACTACACCGCTGGCATGCAAACGCTGTCTCGCGAGCTGGTATATATCGGCAAAAAACTTCTTATTGTAAGGCTTAAACGCAGATGCCGCCATCGCATCATTCTTGATAAACGCTTCTCGTACCTCCAATCCGACTTCAAATGCATCAGGCCCGATCGCAGGTCCCAGCCAAGCCATAATTTGTGATGGTTCAGCCCGGAAACGGGAAAGCGTTTCCTCCAGCACACCTTCACACAGCCCACGCCAGCCAGCGTGGGCTGCTGCCACTTCGTCACCGGCAACAGAGCAAAATAATACCGGCAGACAGTCGGCGGTCATTACCGCACAAACCTGACCTTTATGCGTCGTATAAGCAGCATCTCCACGGACAGAAAGCGGCGGAGTATCATCGATATGAATTACCTCCGTACCATGTACCTGCTCCAGCCAGTGCGGCATAGACGGCAACGCGGCTCCATCAACCAGTATTAGCCGATTCAGCATTACTTTTTCGAGATCGTCGCCGACATGACTTCCCAAATTGAGCGAATCATATGGAGGCAAACTGACACCACCATCGCGGGTAGTACTCAACGCCCGGACATTTTCCGGTAAAGGCCACTCAGGATGTATCAGCATGGTTTCATCACCAATCAAGTTGATCCTGGAACGCTTCCGTATCCGATTTTAGTGCATTTATCAGATCGATCATATCCTGCGGCAGAGGAGCATGCCATTCCATTTGTACTCCGCTGACCGGATGATACAAACGCAGCATGGTGGCATGCAGAGCCTGCCGATCAAAATTGCGCAACACGGAAATGAACGCATCCGATGCGCCCTTAGGCGGGCGAGGACGACCACCATATAAAGGATCACCGACCAACGGGTGGTTAATATGCGCCATATGCACACGAATCTGGTGGGTACGCCCAGTTTCCAGACGCAAACGTAACCGGGTATGCGCACGGAAATGTTCCATAATGCGATAGTGTGTCACCGCAGGCTTCCCCATCGGGTGAACAGCCATATGCGTCCGTTTGGTTGAATGTCGGGCAATTGGTTCATCAACCGAGCCACCCGCGGTCATATTGCCAATGGCGACAGCTTCATACTCACGGGTAATTTCCCTCGACTGCAACGTCTCAACAAGACGAGTCTGTGCCGGTATGGTCTTCGCCACCACCATCAGCCCCGTGGTGTCTTTATCCAGACGGTGCACAATACCAGCCCGAGGAACATCAGCAATTTCAGGGTAATAGTACAGCAACGCATTCAGCACCGTACCATCCGGGTTACCCGCTCCAGGATGCACAACCAGGTCACGGGGCTTATTGATGACGAGAATGTCCTGATCTTCATACACGATATCCAATGCGATATCCTGCGCTTCCCAGCGCGCTTCTTCCTCAATCAGCGCATCAATTGCCACCAATTCGCCGCCCAGCACTTTCTCTTTTGGCTTGTTGATCATAGCGCCGTTAATCTTTACCCGGTTCTCAAGAATCCACTCTTTTATACGAGATCGTGAATAATCAGGGAACAATTCGGCCAAAGCCTGATCTAAACGTTGTCCGAGTTGAGATTCGGCCACCGTTGCGGTGAGTTGTACTTGTTGTGCCATAAGTTGCAGCTTCTTCGTTAACGTTGGGTTTTCACGGCGATGCCGTTTAAAATAATGTACTATTGTAGCTGGTCTAAATCGGGAGCTTAACGGACAGTTTCCCGGAATAACACTCTGAGGATAATCAAAACGTCATGACGCGTATGAAATATCTGGTGGCTGCCGCCACGTTGAGCCTGGCGCTGGCTGGTTGCTCCAGCAATTCCAAGGATGCGGTTCCTGACAGTCCGCCATCTGAACTGTATGCCAACGCTCAACAAAAACTACAGGACGGCAACTTTAAAGCAGCCATCACGCAGTTGGAAGCGCTGGATAACCGCTATCCATTTGGCCCGTATTCACAGCAGGTACAGTTGGATTTGATTTATGCCTACTACAAATCAGCTGAGTTACCGCTGGCTCAAGCCTCTATCGATCGTTTCCTGCGATTAAATCCTACCCATCCAAACGTTGATTATGTCCTTTACATGCGCGGCCTGACGGACATGGCTCTGGACGACAGCGTTCTGCAAGGCTTCTTTGGTGTTGATCGCTCCGATCGCGATCCCCAATATGCCCGCGCCGCTTTCCGGGACTTTAGCAGGCTGATTCAGGGTTATCCCAACAGTCTGTATGCGACCGACGCCAATAAGCGTCTGGTCTATCTGAAGGAACGTTTGGCTAAATATGAGCTTTCTGTCGCGCAATACTACACGAAACGTAGTGCTTATGTGGCAGTAGTTAATCGCGTTGAGCAAATGCTACGTGATTACCCGGACACCAAGGCCACGAAAGATGCACTGCCGCTAATGGAAAATGCCTATCGCGAGCTCCAGCTTGCCGCGCAAGCAGACAAGGTGGCTAAAATCATCGCGGCCAACCCGTCGTAAGCACCTGGCGCAGGAGCTTTGAAACGGCAGCTCAGGTTGTAATGCCAGTCAGTTAAGCAACTGACTGGCCCTTTTTCGGGGCTGAGGTGTATTTCCAGGGCCTCTCCTTTACCACTCTCGGGAAGGCCCTTTCCCTTCTTGTCGGTAACTTTACCAGTTGCCCCATACTTTCAAGATCACCCATCAACTCCGGGATTCGCCCCGGTGAAGCGCCCTGCAGGGTCATCAGCATTCTCATTACCATTCCGCATGACTCTTAGAAGCTCAGCTGATTCGGCCAGTATCCTTTCAGATGTCCCGCCATTTTTATCATCTGATATCTCACCAGATTATACGCCAGTAATACCCCCCACAGTTCCTGCTCCACAAGCTCCGGCTTTTTACTTCTCAGCGTCAGCCTGCTCAGCTGCATCGTCTGTTTTATCTCCCTGTATCCCAGTTCGATCTCCCAGCGATGACTGTACAGGTCTGCCATTTCTCCACCGGGGTAACGCATGGCGTCCGTCATCGACGTTAGCAGATGGACGACTTTTCCTTTGCGCGTCACGGTCAGCAAACGAGCTGTCATCTCATTTCCCAGACCCGGCCACTTTTTTCGTGCCTGTGGACTGGTTTTCAGCTTCACCAGATGGTCGCCTTTACCCAGTTTTCCGACCTCTTCATACTGAGCTCCCTTTCTGAGAGCAAGCATCCAGTGGCGGTGCTCTCCCGCCTGGCTCCAGGCATTTAACAGCCCCAGTGAGTAATAGCCTTTATCCATTAACGTCAGGGTGTTATCTCCGGTTTGCTCTATAAGTTGCTCAGCGAGCTCATTTTCGCTGTTTTTCATTGTGCCGAAGGCAGCTGCCGTCAGCAGATGGCTGGTCAGCTCCATCTGACAGACCATTTTTACCTGCGGGTAGAGTCCTGGTTTCCCGCCATGCGTCTGGCGGGGGAAGGCGATATCGTTTTCTGGCGTGTCCGGTGTTCGCCAGAACACACCATCGATGGCCAGCAGGGTCAGGCCGCACCAGTGCGGATGCGGCGTGGCGTTATGCCAGAGCTGCGCTGTTTGCGTGAACACGCGGCGGACGGCCTCGCTTCGCAGACGCTGACGGGCCTGGATCACAGCGCTGGGTGCGACAAAGGGACGACGGCCCGGCAGCATGATGTCCAGCCGATTAACGAGCTGATGGAGGGGTTCTTTACGTTCAAGGGCCATACCGACGATACACCAGACCATCATTTCCAGCGGCAGACGACGTTTGCGCAGGGTGACGGTGCCGGCTTCGGCAAGACAGCGGGAAATGAGTTCCGGGTTCAGATAATCACCCAGAGAAGTCAGCGGGTTACGCAGAGAATCGTAACGGGATACCAGATCAAGAGCCTGTCCAATGTGCATAAAAAAATCCGGAAACGGGTGAGCATTTCCGGATTCTTACACAGCCACTGGATCGGTCAACCGATCCTTAACTGACTGGCATTACAGCTCAGGTTGCCGTTTTTTTTTGCCTGAGTTTATTCTTAGAAAGGAAGAATAAAGCAGAAAAACCAAGAGTGGTCTCAGAACATCCTTTCATTAATGACATAGCCTCCCCCCTCTCTCAAGCACTTCCCGTCGATTCCTGCGGGCAGTTCACAAATTACGGTTTATTCACAGAAAGTGACAAAATAAGGGATGAAAATCACCCTTTTTGCCACAACTCGCGGTATGCTGAAACTATCCAAGACGGACATAGGCAGAGAGGTAAGTTTTATGATTATCAATATTACCAGCAAGCAAATGGACATTACTCCCGCAATACGTCGACATGTCGAAGACCGTCTTTCTAAACTGGATAAATGGCAAGCTCACCTGATCAACCCACACATCATTCTGTCAAAAGAACCTCAGGGTTTCGTTGCAGATGCAACAATCAGTACGCCAAACGGACCGTTGGTCGCCAGTGCCAAACATGAAGATATGTATGCCGCCGTCAATGAGCTCATCGCCAAACTTGAGCGTCAATTAAATAAGGTGCAGCATAAAGGGGAAGCCCGTCGAGCGGCAACAGGCGTCAAAGATGCCAACCTGCAAATTATTCAGGAAGAGTAATTTCACCTATTCCTGTTACCTGACGCGCCGTTAGGCGCGTCATTCAAAATCGCTCCCGGCAATTTGTATTGACAGGATGAAAAGTCAGCAGTTACCTTAGTTACCATGATTCCAATTTTGACGCATCTTCATTACATGACTGGATCAATATGACCCCTTCGCCGTTCTTCTTCGTATTCTTTTTTATCTTCCGCTGATTTAGGAGGCGATTCGTCACAAGAATAAGAATACGAAGACGAACAAAAAGCCTCCTGTTCTCAGGAGGCTTTTTTTATGGTAGGCAAACATCGTCTACCGTGTGGGGCCGACGCTATGCGTTGTTAAAAACCGATGGCAGCCATTCATGTCCATCACCCTGCTGGACGTCACTGGCGACGTTAAAAAACGCTCTGGCGTTTTTTCTCTTGGAAATTTTTATATAAGAAACGGAAAACAGGTAACAGCATAATGACTGATAATCCACTACTGGTATTACGCGAGCACATCAGCGAGCTGGACTTAAAACTGCTTGAGTTATTGGCTCAGAGACGTGAATTGTCGCTTGACGTCGCACGCAGTAAGCTGCACTCTCACCGCCCTATCCGTGATAAAGAACGCGAGCGTGATTTACTCGACAAACTGACCGCTGCCGGGGAAAAACATCACCTTGATGGTCACTACATCACCCGCTTGTTCCAGTTGATTATCGAAGACTCCGTACTGACGCAACAAGCACTTTTGCAGCATCATCTTAATCAGACATCTCATTCTGCCCGGATTGCTTTCCTCGGACCTAGAGGCTCATATTCTCATCTGGCTACGCGTCAATACGCCGCCCGGCACTTTGAACAGTTCATTGAATGCGGCTGCCAGAAATTTCAGGACATCTTCGATATGGTGGAAACGGGTCAGGCCGACTACGCCGTGCTGCCGATTGAAAATACCAGCTCGGGTTCCATTAACGATGTCTATGACCTGTTGCAGCATACCGGCCTATCCATTGTTGGCGAATTGAGCAATCCGATTAATCACTGTGTTTTAGTGGCAACCGAAACCAGTTTGGATCAAATTGAGACCGTTTATAGTCACCCCCAACCCTTTCAACAGTGCAGCCACTTTATCAGTCGCTTCCCCAACTGGAAAATCGAGTACTGTGAAAGTACCGCCGCCGCCATGGAAAAAGTGGCGGCGCTTAACTCGCCACAAGCCGCGGCACTCGGCAGCGAAGCCGGTGGCATGCTCTATCAGTTGAAAGTTCTGGAGCATAATCTGGCAAATCAATCGCAAAACATCACCCGCTTTATTGTTCTCGCTCGTAAATCTATTGACGTATCAGAGCAGGTTCCGGCCAAGACCACGCTGATTATGGCAACGGGTCAACAATCCGGGGCATTGGTTGAAGCCCTTCTGGTGCTGCGCGACCACGGTATTGTGATGACCAAGCTGGAGTCGCGTCCGATTAACGGTAATCCATGGGAAGAGATGTTTTATATTGATGTGCAGGCCAATCTGCGTAGCGAAGCGATGCAGAGCGCGTTGAAAGAATTGGCGTCTATAACGCGTTCTCTGAAAGTCCTGGGTTGCTATCCAAGCGAGAACGTGATTCCCGTGGACTTGAACGAATGAAAAAAACGCCACCCCGGCAAACAGCGGGATGGCGTCTTTATAAGTTAAAAGAACTTTGGGTGACTACTGTCGGATATCGTTAGCCTGACGTAGTAATGTCCGGCTTTCAGACTGGAACCGGTTTGCATAGTCACCAAACCAATGTTCAACTTTTTTGAAGCTGCTGATGAACTCGGCTTTATCAGCGTGCTCCAACAGTTTTATCGCCTCACCGAAACGTTTGTAATACCGTTTAATCAGCGCCAGATTGTTCTCAGAAGACATAATGATATCAGCGTACAACTGCGGATCCTGAGCGAACAATCGTCCCACCATAATCAATTCCAGACGATAGATCGGTGATGAAAGCGCCAGCAATTGCTCCAACTGTACATTCTCTTCCGCCAGATGCAGACCATACGCAAAAGTTGCGAAGTGGCGCAACGCCTGAATGAACATCATATTCTGATCGTGCTCCACGGCGCTGATGCGATGCAAACGCGCTCCCCACACCTGAATCTGCTCCAGCAGCCACTGGTAGGCTTCAGGCTGGCGGCCATCACAATAGACAACAACCTGCTTGGCCAGACTGCCGCTGTCAGGCCCGAACATCGGGTGTAACCCGAGCACAGGCCCCTGATGGACAGCCAACATAGCTTGCAGCGGTGCATTTTTTACCGATGCCAAATCAACAAGAATGCAATCATCCGGCAGCTTAGGCAGACGCGCGATCACATGTTCGGTGACATGAATCGGGACACTAACAATGACCAGTCCCGCATCAGACAACAAACTTTCCGCCTGAGGCCAATCGTCCCGCTCCAGAATCCTGACCTGATATCCAGACAACGTTAGCATCTTCTCAAACAACTTACCCATCTGACCACGCCCACCAATAATAACCACCGGGCGAAGTGACGGACATAACGTTTTGAATCCTTTGTCATTTTCACTGGAATAAGACTCTCGCATGACTCGGCGCAAGATATCCTCAATCAGGTCAGGCGGGACTCCCAGCAACGCCGCCTCTTTACGACGCGAGCTGAACATCGCCGCCTCACGGTCGGGAGCATAGATCGGCAAACCATACCGACTTTTGACCTCACCGACTTCCGCCACTAAACGTAACCGACGTGATAACAGCGTTAAAAGCTCTCTATCTACCTCGTCTATCCGATCACGCAATGCGGTCAGTTCAGCTACCATATCTTGTTACTCTCCTGAATGTTTTACTCTTGCGCCAAGTTCCTGATGTACTGAACGCAGCAATGCTTCTGTGCTTTCCCAACTGATGCAGGCATCCGTTACGGACACGCCATAGCGCATGTCGGAACGAGGCTGCTCGGAAGACTGGCTACCTTCATTGAGGTGGCTCTCCAGCATTAAACCAATAATAGAACGACTGCCAGCCTTAATCTGCTCAATGGCAGACTCAACCACAAGAGGTTGACGACGGTAATCTTTATTGGAGTTGCCATGGCTACAATCTATCATCAGGGCGGGTTTCAGTCCCGCTTCTTGCATCTGCTTTTCACACTCGGCAACATCTTGCGCACTGTAATTCGGCTTTTTACCACCACGCAAAATCACATGACCATCCGCATTACCCTGAGTCTGCAACAGACAGACCTGACCGGTCTGATTAATCCCCACAAAGCGGTGTGGCATGGCCGCGGCTCTCATCGCGTTGATCGCCGTTCCCAGACTGCCATCCGTTCCGTTTTTAAAGCCGACCGGCATTGACAGGCCAGACGCCATTTCACGATGCGTTTGCGATTCAGTCGTGCGCGCGCCAATCGCAGACCAACTGAATAAATCCCCTAGATATTGAGGACTATTCGGATCCAGAGCTTCGGTCGCCAGCGGCAAACCCATTTTCACCAGCTCAAGCAGTAGTCCGCGGGCGATATGCAGACCTGCTTCTACATCAAATGACCCATCCATGTAAGGATCGTTGATCAGGCCTTTCCAACCGACTGTGGTTCGTGGCTTTTCAAAATATACCCGCATGACAATGTACAACCTGTCACTCAATTCATCGGCAAGCGCCTGCAAACGACGGGCATATTCCAGCGCCGCGTCAGTATCATGAATAGAACAAGGTCCACAAACAATCAGCAGACGTTCGTCTCGGCCGTGAATAATATTGGCAATCGTTTCACGTGCCTGAGCTATTGCCACTTGTTCATTGTTACTGAGGGGAAACTTGTCTTTTAACTGTTCCGGGGTGATAAGTACCTGTTCTGCGCTGATATTAATGTTATTAAGTGAATCTTTCTGCATGATCATGTTCCTGACGACTCTGCTGATGTAAATGTGAATGACAAACGCAATCTACGCGTGATGTTTACACCATAACATGAGCCGTAAATATTTCAATACACATATGTAAATTTAAAATTACCATTAGGAAATCACGACGCCAAAACGAATTTACATCCACGCTCATGCATTCCAATCGCTCACACAAATAATGCTAGAATCATGACAACAAGGGGGAAAAATGCTGAAAGCAATAATCATTGACGACGAACAGCTGGCACGGGAAGAACTGTCTTTGCTGCTGGAGAACGAACCAGATATCACTATCATCGCTCAGTGCAGCAACGCCCTTGAGGCGATACCCGCGATTCATCGCTTGCAACCTGACGTGATCTTCCTTGATATCCAGATGCCTAAAATCAGTGGGCTCGAATTGGTTGCGATGCTGAACCCGGAAAACATCCCCTATGTAGTGTTTGTAACCGCGTATGATGAATATGCCGTTCGCGCTTTTGAAGAACATGCGTTCGATTATTTGCTCAAGCCGTTGGATGCCCAACGACTTTCCAAAACCCTGAATCGTCTACGTCGCGGCATTAGTGTAAATAAAAATTTACACATCATTGCAGCCCCCTATCTCCGTCATATTCCTTGCACCGGACATAACCGGATTTTTTTACTCAAAGTCGATGAGGTCGAATACGTTAGTTCTGAACTAAGCGGTGTGCATGTTGTGGGCGTAAGTCAGTCGGGTTACACACAGCTGTCCCTGAAGACACTGGAAGAAAAAACGTCTTTTGTACGGTGTCACCGGAAATACATGGTGAACACTGAACTTCTGAAAGAAATTCAACTGATGGAAAACGGCGCAGCAGAAGTGCTAACGCATACGGGAAAACATATCCCTGTCAGTCGGCGTTATTTAAAGCTGCTAAAGGAAAAATTGGGTATCGCCTAAAAGCGAAACGCTTTTATCATTGAACCATCTACTCATTAAAGGTTTCAAGATGAAATACAGTTACTTTTTAGCTGTAATTCTTTTTATGGTCGGTTGTCAAAGCAATCGCCCCTCCCTTCCTCCGAGGGAAGAAACCGTCTTCTGGTATCACGCGGGCTATAATGATGCCGTATCCGGTATGGTCGTTAAAGATAACGGCACGCTACAAGAGTGGTTTGGCAACCCCGAAGTTGACCGTGACGCCTATTTACGTGGCTACAGTGTGGGGCAGACAGCCCTCTGCCATACCGAAAACATGATAAAATGGGGAAGAGCAGGAAAAAATTTTCCTGCCAGTTGCGATGGCGCCGCTGATGCTGAGCAATTGCGAACCCAATGGCGCCAAAGCATGGAGTAGAGACCTGCGAGCATTAGTCACCGTACTTTTTCCTTGTTACCGTCTATACTACCTGGAGCAGCCAGAGTTTAGTGATAAAATTCAGAAATATGCTAACGATAACAGCATACCGGCATGCAACAATAACAAAACTCGAACCATTACTAATGGAGTAGTAATATGTCAGAATCAGGCCAACCTTCCTCCTCTGTATTTCTCTTTCATCGGGATAAGACGTCAGATGACGACATTGATAATCTGCTGGCATCAGAACGGGACAGGATACGTCAATCTGGCCCACTCCCTGGTGCCACGGTAGAGCAGCAGCTTGCCATACTGGAAGAGCTTACAACTTTTGATCTAGGCCGTTTTTTACTGAAACACCGCGTATTGAATGCTTACTGGACCCACTATTTGGTGACTTACCGCAGTGAAGACACTCAATTATCCGGTCAGCTTGAAACGTTACTTCTTGAGCAACTGCCAAGCGTGCTGGCAACCCGCGAAAGATTTGGCATTTTTCAGCAGCAGTTACAAAAACTGATGTCTACCGGTATTGTGATGGCATCAGTTCCCTGCGGGTTTATGGAGGATTTATTACTGCTTGACTACACACACCATCAGGATGTGGCGCTGATTGGCGTAGATCGGGACCCGCTAGCGCTGAAAGGCGCACTTCAACTGGCGAAATATCAAGGTCTGGAGAAACGATTGTCACTTCATTGCCATGACGCCTGGTTGCTCGATTTGGGAAAGCGTGTTGATGTGATAACCAGCAATGGCCTTAACATTTATGAGCCTGACGATGACCGTGTTACAGCATTGTACCGTGCTTTTTTTAATGGATTGAAACCTGGCGGTACGCTGGTGAGTAGCTTTATGACCCCCCCACCGCAACTCACCGCTGATTCCCCCTGGACAGATGCGGCTCCAGACATGCTTGCTCTTCAACACCTGCTTTTCACACGCATCCTTGATGCAAAATGGACAGCATTTCGCACATATTCACAAACACAGACCCAACTTGAAAAGGTGGGATTCAGCGACATTCAGTTTATCAACGATCGCATGAGAATGTTTCCAACCGTCGTTGCGCGCAAGCCCGACTAAACGTCTTCTGTTAATCCATTAGTTATCAATGGGTAGCCCTTATCGACCAGAGTAAACCCGTTACCATTGTGGTGTGTATCGCCGGTGCGAATGAACATTAAAAAACAATAAAGGGTTTAGTCATTGACTAAACCCTTTATTCATAACCACTTTCGGATGTTGCGAAAACGCGCTCTTAGTTAAGACGCTCTTTAATACGGGCAGACTTACCAGTGCGTTCACGCAGGTAGTACAGTTTGGCTTTACGTACGGCGCCACGACGCTTAACAGCAATGCTGTCAACGACAGGAGAATGTGTTTGGAAAACACGCTCTACACCTTCGCCGTTAGAAATCTTACGAACAGTGAATGCAGAATGCAGACCGCGGTTACGAATAGCGATAACCACGCCCTCGAATGCCTGCAGACGTTTTTTGCTACCTTCAACAACCCATACCTTCACTTCTACGGTATCACCCGGACGAAATGCAGGTACGTCCTGCTTCATCTGCTCTTCTTCAATTTGCTTAATAATGTTGCTCATAATATGTCTCTTACCCTAGGTAAACTGATATTTGTGTTCGCCTGGCGTACCAGAGCGACCACCTAATACTCAATGCTGCCCAGACTGATATTCACATTGGAACTCAGCCAGCAACGTTACTTGCTCGTCAGTCAGAGCTAGGCTTTTCAGAAGTTCAGGTCTTCTAAGCCAGGTTCGGCCCAGCGACTGCTTCAAACGCCAGCGACGAATCTCAGCATGATTTCCTGACAGTAACACTGCCGGGACATCCATGCCTGCCAACACCTCGGGACGAGTAAAGTGTGGGCAATCCAGCAATCCATCAGCAAAAGAATCCTCTTCTGCCGAAGAGTGATGACCCAGAACACCCGGTATAAAGCGGGAAACCGAATCAATCAGCACCATTGCTGGTAGCTCACCACCACTGAGTACGTAATCACCGATTGACCACTCTTCATCGATTTCGGTTTTAATTACGCGTTCATCAATCCCCTCGTACCGACCACAAACCAGAATCATTTTCTGATTAGCAGCGAGTTGACGCACGCCTTGCTGATCTAATTTTCGGCCCTGAGGTGATAAATAAATCACTCTGGCACCGTTGCCTGCCGCTGCTTTTGCTGCATGGATCGCATCCCGCAAAGGTTGCACCATCATCAGCATTCCAGGGCCGCCGCCATAAGGGCGATCGTCCACGGTGCGATGCCGATCGTAAGCGAAGTCTCGCGGACTCCAGTGCTGTACGCTCAGCAGGCCATTTTTAACTGCCCGGCCAGTGACTCCGTAATCAGTAATTGCGCGGAACATCTCTGGAAACAGGCTAATTACCCCAATCCACATTGTCTCGTTCCACTTAGTATACTGGTCAGCTGAGAGTTCAAAAACCAGGATCCCAATCTACTTCGATAGTCTGAGCAGAAAGGTCAACATGCTTGACAACCTGTTTAGTGAGGAACGGAACCAACCGCTCCTTGACCCCGAACGCATCTTTCAGATTGGCTTTTATTACCATCACATCGTTTGAACCGGTTTCCATCATATCAATGACTTTACCCAGTTGGTAACCCATTGAGGTCACGACCTGACAGCCAATAAGATCCTTCCAATAGTAATCACCTTCATCCAACTCAGGCAGTTGCGACGAATCTACGACAATCTCGCAATTAGTCAGTAGATTGGCCGCATCACGATCGTCGACGTCTTTAACCTTGATGATAAGATCTTGGTTATGATGTTTCCAGCTTTCAATCTCGACAAGCTGCCAACCACTTTTTGCCTGGATAAGCCAAGGTTGATAATCAAAAATGCTTTCGGCATCTTCGGTGGATGAAAACACTCTGAGCCAACCACGGATGCCGTAAGTCGATCCCATTTTCCCCAATACAATAGGGTTAGCAGGTGCTTTCGGACTAAGTTGCTTGCTCATTGCCACCACCGCAACAGATTATGCTGCTTTTTTAGCGTCTTTGATCAGCGAAGAAACGCGATCAGACACTGTTGCACCCAGACCAACCCAATGCTCAATGCGGTCCAGATCCAAACGCAGAGCTTCTGCCTGACCGGTTGCGATCGGGTTGAAGAAGCCTACGCGCTCAATGAAGCGACCATCGCGCGCATTGCGGCTATCGGTCACGACGACTTGATAGAACGGGCGTTTTTTCGCGCCGCCACGTGCCAAACGAATTGTTACCATAACATCCTCTTTAGTGAATAAAACAACCGGGCCCCATCGAGGAACGGGGCCCAGTGTGTCATATAAAAAGCCCCAAAATTTTACTCATTTTGGCGCAGAATGCAATCTAAAGCGTAAAAAGCCGATGATAGCGAATATTCACTGTCAGATTATCACGCTTAACGACCCGGAAATCCCGGCGGCATCATGCCTTTCATTCCTCGCATCATCTTAGCCAAACCGCCGCTCTTCATTTTCTTCATCATACGCTGCATATCATCAAACTGCTTCAGAAGGCGGTTGACGTCCTGGACCTGCATCCCCGATCCCATCGCAATACGTCGTTTCCGGGAACCTTTAATAATCTCAGGCTTGGCTCGCTCCTGACGCGTCATGGAGTTGATGATCGCTTCCATACGGACCAGAACTTTATCATCCATCTGGGACTTCACATTATCGGGCAATTGCCCCATTCCCGGCATTTTGCTCATCATGCTGGCCATACCACCCATATTGCGCATCTGTTTGAGCTGTTCCAAAAAATCGGTCAGATCAAAACCGTCGCCTTTCTTCAGCTTTTTCGCCAGCTTTTCTGCCTGAGATCGATCAACCTTACTCTCAATATCCTCGATCAGGGAAAGCATATCTCCCATCCCAAGAATGCGGGAAGCAACACGTTCAGGGTAGAAAGGTTCCAAGGCATCGTTTTTTTCACCTACGCCCAGGAATTTAATTGGCTTGCCAGTGATATGACGAATAGACAGTGCGGCACCGCCACGAGCATCACCATCTACCTTGGTCAGAACCACGCCGGTTAACGGCAGTGCTTCATTAAAGGCTTTTGCCGTGTTCGCCGCATCCTGACCGGTCATGGCATCGACAACAAACAGTGTTTCCACCGGTTCTATCGCCGCATGCACCTGCTTGATTTCATCCATCATAGCGTCATCGACATGGAGACGTCCGGCGGTGTCCACTAACAGCACATCATAGAATTTTAGTTTGGCGTGCTGCAAAGCACGACTAACTATGTCAATCGGTTTTTCCTGCGCCGTTGAGGGGAAGAAATCGATACCAACCGTTCCCGCCAGTGTTTCAAGTTGTTTAATTGCCGCAGGGCGATACACGTCCGCAGAAACAACCAGTACTTTTTTCTTCTGCTTTTCTTTGAGAAATTTACCCAGTTTACCGACGCTGGTTGTTTTACCCGCCCCTTGCAAACCGGCCATCAGGACCACTGCGGGCGGCTGTGCAGCAAGATTCAATTCCGCATTGCTCTCACCCATCGCACTGACGAGTTCATTTTTGACGATCTTGACAAACTCTTGGCCAGGGGTCAGGCTCTTATTGACCTCATGCCCCACCGAACGTTCTTTGACGCGGTTAACAAATTCGCGAACAACGGGTAAGGCAACGTCAGCCTCCAGTAATGCCATGCGAACTTCACGCAGCGTTTCTTTGATATTGTCTTCAGTCAACCGCCCGCGGCCGCTGATATTGCGCAATGTGCGCGATAGTCGATCGGTTAAATTTTCAAACATATCTCATGCCCAACGAATGACAAGCCGCCAGCGCGACGCGAATGGCACGGATTATAGCACGAAAGCGGTGGCGATCTCAGCGCTTCAGATGGAGAACAGAGTTGGTGCCTATGGAGACTAACGTTATACTGAATGTTCATTTTACTAGTTGATATTTAATAACCTACTTGTATGTCTGTTTTCGCTATTGTGGCTTTAGTCGCTTACACACTCAGCCTCGGACTGATTATCCCCAGTTTGCTGCGCAAGAACAGTGCATACCGTCGGCTGGCAATACTTTCGGCCAGTATTGCGCTTATTTGCCATGCGGTGGCGCTTTATCAACGCATTTTCGACGTCCAGACTGGCCAGAATCTTAGCCTGTTAAACATCGCTTCTCTCGTCAGTCTCATCATCTGTACCGTAATGACTCTCGTTGCCTCACGTAACCGTGGATGGTTTCTACTCCCAATCGTTTATACATTTGCATTAATTAACCTGGTTTTTGCCAGCTTTATGCCGGGAGAATTCATTACTCATTTGGAAGCGACGCCGGGGATGATGCTCCACATTGGCTTCGCGCTATTTTCTTACGCCACCTTGCTTATTGCCGCGCTTTACGCGCTACAGCTTGTCTGGCTGGACTATCTGCTGAAGAATAAAAAACTGGGATTTGCCGCCGATATGCCGCCGTTAATGGGGATTGAGCGAAAAATGTTCCACATCACTCAGGTCGGCGTCATCCTGTTAACCCTGACGCTCTGCACAGGCCTGTTCTACATGGATGATCTGATCAGCAATAAAGAAAATCTGCACAAAGCCGTGTTTTCCCTGTTTGCCTGGTTCATCTATATCCTGCTGCTCTGGGGTCATTATCATGAAGGGTGGCGCGGACGCCGGGTAGTCTGGTTCAGTCTGCTGGGCGCGCTGCTATTGACGCTTTCCTATTTCGGCAGCAGAGTCATACAGCATTTCGTCGCCGTTTAAACGCTGGACAAGTAGCCCCTATAACTGGGTATTGAATGACGGTAAAAAAAAGAGCCGACTTCAGGCTCTCTTTTTTATTCTAGCTTGCGTTGAACCAGGTATTTACTAGATATGGAGTTCCGCCAGTTTATCTTTCGGCAGCGCCAACTCGTCATTCTGGTTAATACCAATATCATGTTCCAGAATATGCCTTGCAATTTCCTGAGCTTCCGCCAAAGAATGCATCTCATAGGTTCCGCACTGATATTCATTGAGCTCAGGGATTTTCCGCTGGTCTGTCACTTTCATCACATCGGCCATGGCTGCTTTCCAAGCTTCGGCAACACGTTGCTCTTCTGGCGTACCAATCAGGCTCATGTAAAAACCGGTGCGACATCCCATAGGCGAAATATCGATAATCTCAACACCTTCGCCATTCAAGTGATCGCGCATGAAGCCAGCAAACAAATGCTCCAACGTATGAATGCCGCGCTCTGGCATCACTTCCAAGTTAGGGCGACAAAAGCGCAGGTCATAGACAGTGATGTTATCGCCATGAGGGGTTTTCATGGTTTTTGCAACCCTGACAGCAGGCGCTGACATACGGGTATGATCTACAGTAAAGCTATCGAGCAACGGCATAATGCCACCTCCTCATAGAAAATTTTATTTTTCCTCGTTTCCGGGAAACTTTTCTTTTTCATGCGGGTCTGAACTACTGAAAGACGCGCATTTATTATCATCCCTATTTAGATATGTTCATTTGGCCGCATTTATTGCGGCCTTTTCTTTTTCAGTGTGCAGCAAGATACGTTTCAAAGCTCATTGTATCTTCCGCCTCAATCTGCCGCTGACGAAGCCAGGAACGCTCACACTCCGCTATCAATCTCTCTTCTGTCAAGACTTGCAGCGGCTCACTGCTTAATATTTTACGGTATTCGTCCGCAAGATGAAGACCTACGCCACTACTATCTTCTTTTTTCATCAGTTCAAGCAACCGGCCAGAGAATGTACTTTCAGGATCATCAAACCCCGTGATCAGCTCACCACAAACCTGCTGATAGCAAGGTTGTATGTTCCCATCATCCAGCACTTCTGCAACGCGGCGTAAATCGGCAAACAATGCTTTTCCAACATCCGCAATGGGCTGTTGGACGCTGTCACATCCCATGCCAACTGTCTGTCCCGGCTTGCGACCTTCCAGGACTATCCGGCTCCAGTTTTTACGCGTACATGCCAACTCATCCGTGCTCATTTCAGGCGCATCAGCCAGAGCACACCAAATCAGGAACAAATCAAGAAATCGTACCTGACTGGCGCTAATACCCGTTGGTGAGAAAGGATTAATATCCAGCGATCTCACCTCAATGTATTCGATCCCTCCACGCAGCAGCGCATCGGAAGGCGACTCCCCTGCGCGGGTAACTCGCTTCGGTCTAACTGGTGCATAGAGTTCATTTTCGATCTGCAATACATTGGTGTTCAACTGCAAATATCGTCCTTCTTTCTTCACCCCCATCTGAGCGTACTCTTCAGAAGGCGTTTTTATCGCGCGCTTCAGCGCAGCAACATAGGTATTCAAGTCATTAAATGTAATGCCAAGATTACTTTGTGACTTATTAGTATAGCCCAAATCGCTCAGCCGCAGCGATGTCGCATACGGCAGATAACACATGCCTTTATCCGTACGCTCAAATGGCAACAACGTTTCCCGCCCTTGCAGGAAAGACGAACAAACGGCAGGAGAAGCCCCAAACAGATAGGGAATGACCCAGCCGAAACGGTAGTAATTGCGAATCAAACGAAAATAACCGGACGAAATCTTCTCTTTGCCACTTTCAACGTCGCTGATGCCCGCTCCAGCCTGCCAAAATGACAACGGCAACGAAAAATTGTAATGCACACCAGAAATTGTCTGCATCAGAGCGCCGTAGCGATTCTTTAGCCCTTCACGGTAAAGCGTTTTAAAACGCCCGATATTGGATGAACCATATTGCGCCAACTCAATATCCTGCTCCGCAGCGATAAAACACGGCATGCTCAATGGCCACATCCGCTCATCGCCCAAATTACGGGCAACATGGCGATGAATATCGCGCAAAAACGTCAGCAAATGGTCAATATCGTTATCAACCGGGGTAATAAATTCCAGCAATGCCTCAGCGAAATCCGTTGTAATCCACGGATGCGTTAACGCCGAACCTAACTTCTCAGGGTGACCTGTTGTGGCAAGATGTCCATTCGCCAATACGCGCAAAGTTTCACGCTCAATTCCACGCTGTATACCATTCACGGCATGTGGATGTTTTTCCAGCCAGAAAAGCGCCTTTGATATATCCGGGATCAAATCGACCTCCCGTTGTTAAAATGTAATGTTTGTAAGCATAATTGAAACTTGGCGCCACTCACCAGGCCTTATATCGACCCGCTAATGCCACCAGGCAATACCTTGTAAGGTTATCCCTGTCAGGACGATATAGCGCAACACCTTTCCGATACCAATGAAAACCGCCGCACGCATACATGGCATACGCAACCAACCCGCCAACACGCATAATAAATCGCCAACTACCGGAACCCAGCTAAATAATAGCGCAGCCGGACCATAGCGCTGTAGCCAGCCTATCGCCATTGTATATCCCGTCTGCTGTTTTGGCTGAGGCAGCAAGCGCCCAATAAAAATATTTGTTACCCCTCCCAGGGTATTGCCCACCGTTGCCATAATGATCAACAAGATGGGGCTGGCACTGTCAGAAACCAAGAGAGTCACAAGCAATACTTCCGAGCTTCCGGGCAAGAGTGTCGCACTCAGAAAACTACTCCAGAAGAGAGAGAATAAGGCCCAGAATTCAGTCACAGTTTACGGACATCTACGACTGCCATATTCGCACGCCTGGCAGCCTCAATACCATAATCAGCATCCTCAAACACGACACAATGCGCTGGTGCGACAGCGATAAGCTCGGCACAACGCAAAAAAGTATCGGGAAAAGGCTTGTGGTTGATGACATCGTCGGCACCGACGACTGCATCAAAATAGTTGCGCAACCCAAGATGTTTCAAAAGCCTGTCGGCCATACCATGAGTACTGCCTGTCCCAACCGCCATAGGACGACGTCCCTGATAATGTTTAACGATATCAATCAACGGCAGTGGTTTTACCGTATCCAGCAGCATTTCTGCCACAACCGCTGTTTTTTCATCAGCCAGCTTATACGGATCGATATTGGCCTGGTTACGGTCGATAATAAACTGGGCGATACGCCAGGTAGGTGATCCATTCAATGCTGTCATGACAGCCGCATCATATTTCATGTCGTACATCGCCAACACCTGCTCCCACGCCTTATGGTGTGTTGGTTCTGTATCGAGAATGGTGCCGTCCATATCAAAGATCAGCCCTTGATAACGATCGTACATCATGACTCCATATTCACTGAATAAAGAGGGCCTACTTTATCGCAAAGTAAAAACGTTGTCGCTCACTCAATAACCATTTAATAATCAGGTCATTATTGATGATATAATGGCTTATGTTCTACCGCATCTTGCCCAGAAAACGCAGCAAAAACCATGAGAGAACACAGAACACCGTTATGCTATTTCGATATCAAAGAAAACGATTCTATACATTCAGTAAGAAAACATGAAATAACGGAGTTCGTTTTTCAAAACCACAAGAATGGAAATTAAGAAGAGGATTGCTTTAAATCTTTTATGGTGCATCCGGGAGGATTCGAACCTCCGACCGCTCGGTTCGTAGCCGAGTACTCTATCCAGCTGAGCTACGGATGCAAATGGCGCAGAGATTGAGTTGCCTGATTGAGCGAGGCAAAAAACTTGCTGTAAAACTGATTGATATACCCCAAAATGGTGCATCCGGGAGGATTCGAACCTCCGACCGCTCGGTTCGTAGCCGAGTACTCTATCCAGCTGAGCTACGGATGCACAGATAATTCTTCGTACGGGTGCAGAGTTTGCTTGGCACTGCTAAAAAACCTGACATTTGAATGGTGCATCCGGGAGGATTCGAACCTCCGACCGCTCGGTTCGTAGCCGAGTACTCTATCCAGCTGAGCTACGGATGCAATCAAATGGCGGTGAGGGAGGGATTCGAACCCTCGATGCAGCTTTTGACCGCATACTCCCTTAGCAGGGGAGCGCCTTCAGCCTCTCGGCCACCTCACCTTACGCTACCTATAATCACTGTTAAGAAGTTCTCGTCAGTGCTCGCCGGTACTGCGTGGCGCACATATTACTTTCCAGGACTTATAAGTCAAATAATTTTTCCCAACTTATGTTTGTTTGCGCAATTCGCATCCAAGAAGAACGAATTCACGACAAAAAGTGCATTTTATCAACACAAAAACAGATGCTTATCCTGCGATAGAAAAGATAATTAAAGAAGGAAGAGCGTGGTGATAAATAGACGAAGGGAAAACGGGAAAACAATAGCGTCTCGTGTCAGCGAGACGCATTGCCAATCAATACGAAGTCGGCTGAGATTTCTCTGCCTGAATTCGTTGATAGATCTCTTCTCGGTGGACAGAAACCTCTTTGGGCGCATTAACACCAATCCGCACCTGGTTACCTTTTACCCCAAGCACGGTAACCGTTACCTCATCGCCGATCATGAGGGTTTCGCCAACTCGACGAGTCAAAATAAGCATTCTTTGCTCCTTGAAAGATTATAAAGAGTCGGGTCTCTCTGTCTCCCCGTCATTATCCATCATGTGCCGTGAAAACGTAAACCTAGACGATGGTATAACCACCCCACCATCACGCTCCTAGTTTGTCGCTACTGTTAGTTTAGTCGATATAAGTAGCTTGTGTGACCTGCTCCCCGTTGATTAATACACACCGATGTTAGTAATGTCTTCATAAGTCACATGAGGACGTCACCATGAAGAAGCGTTTTTCCGACGAACAGATCATCAGTATCCTCCGCGAGGCCGAAGCCGGGGTTTCTGCCCGGGAACTCTGCCGCAAGCATGCTATTTCAGACGCCACCTTTTACACATGGCGCAAGAAGTTTGGCGGCATGGAAGTCCCCGAAGTAAAGCGACTCAAGTCCCTTGAAGAGGAGAACGCCCGTCTCAAGAAGCTACTCGCTGAAGCCATGCTGGATAAGGAGGCGCTTCAGGTGGCTCTGGGCCGAAAGTTCTGACGACAGACCAGAAGCGGGAAGCCGTGGAAGTCATGTGTGAGACAACGGGTCTGTCGCAACGTCGTGCCTGCAGGCTGGCAGGCCTGTCCCTGTCAACCTGCCGTTATTCGGCCCAGCGTCCGGCTGCTGACGCGCAGCTATCCCTGCGCATCACTGAGATTGCATTTGAACGCCGCCGCTTTGGTTACCGGCGTATATGGCAGCTTCTGCGGCGTGAAGGTCTTTGCGTTAATCACAAGCGGGTTTACCGCATCTATCACCTTAATGGCCTGAGCGTAAAACGCAGACGGCGTCGTAAAGGGCTGGCGACTGAGCGGCTTCCGCTCCTGCGCCCGGATGCACCGAACCTGACCTGGTCAATGGATTTTGTCATGGATGCACTCTGCAGCGGTCGCCGGATTAAGTGCCTTACCTGTGTGGATGATTTCACGAAGGAGTGCCTGACGATCACCACAGCATTCGGGATTACAGGCGTGCAAGTGACACGCATTCTGGACAGCATTGCGCTGTTTCGTGGCTACCCTGCGACGATAAGAACCGATCAGGGCCCGGAGTTTACCTGCCGCGCTCTCGATCAATGGGCCTTTGAGCATGGTGTTGAGTTGCGATTAATCCAGCCAGGTAAGCCAACTCAGAACGGATTTATTGAGAGCTTTAACGGTCGCTTTCGGGATGAGTGCCTGAATGAGCACTGGTTCAGCGATATTCTTCATGCCCGGAAAATTATCAATGACTGGCGGCAGGACTATAACGAGTGCAGACCTCATTCCTCGCTGAACTACCAGACACCGTCTGAATTTGCAGCAGGCTGGAGAAATGGAAAATTAGAAGGTAAACAAACCGATATTACTAACTGATCGTTGTATCTAACACTGGGGGCAGGTCATGTGCCTTTGTTATCACAACAAGATACTCAGCACATCCGGCTTCAGAATTTCCAAAGGCGACATACTGTTCATCTTGCTTGCCGGATACCTTTCCAACAAGACAAAAACGCCATAACCAATTTTTCAGCCATGGCGTTTTGTTGGGTAACACGAATGTTAATTTACAGCTTGTCGGTAACCCAGGCTTCGACACTGGCTAATGCGCTAGGTAGCGCCACCGCGTCAGTACCGCCCGCCTGAGCCATATCTGGACGGCCGCCGCCTTTGCCGCCGACCTGCTGGGCGACGAATCCTACCAACTCTCCAGCTTTCACGCGGTCGGTCAGATCTTTCGTCACGCCAGAGATCAGGCTGACTTTACCCTCTGCCGTCGTTGCTAACACAATGATGGCCGACCCTAACTGATTTTTCAGGTCATCCACCATGGAGCGAAGCAACTTGGCCTCCACATTATCCAACTGAGTGACCAACAGTTTAGTGCCGTTGATTTCTTTCGCTTTACCCGAAAGAGAAGAACTTTCCTGTGCAGCGTGTTGAGCTTTCAGTTGTTGAAGCTCTTTTTCCAGTGTACGAGTCCGCTCTATGACAGAACGGACTTTGTCACCCAAATTGTTGCTATCGCCTTTGAGAAGCTGAGCGATGTCCTGCAAAACATCACTTTGGCGATGTAACGCGGACAAGGCCTTTTCACCCGTCACAGCTTCAATGCGCCGAACACCAGCAGCAGTACCGGATTCGGAAACGATCTGGAACAAACCGATGTCGCCCGTACGATTGGCGTGCGTTCCACCGCAGAGTTCGATAGAGAAATCACCCATGATCAACACACGAACATGGGCGTCATATTTCTCGCCGAAAAGCGCCATCGCACCCTTATCTTTCGCATCAGACAGCGCCATAACATCGGTTTGTACCGCGAGATTACGACGAATCTGTGTATTGACGATATCTTCGACCTGACGGATCTGCTCAGGTTTCATCGCTTCGGTATGAGAGAAATCGAAACGCAGATAGCTGTCGTTAACCAACGAGCCTCTCTGCGCGACATGATTGCCTAAGACCTGACGCAGTGCAGCATGCAGCAAGTGAGTGGCGGAGTGATTCAAACGAATACGGTCACGCCGCTCACTATCAACAATAGCATCTACGCTATCATTAATACGCAGAGTCCCCAGAGTCAGCTTGCCAATATGACCGATAGCCTTACCATATTTCTGGGTATCCTGAACAGCAAAGCTCGCATTGGCGCTTTTTAATTCACCTTTGTCACCAACCTGCCCACCAGATTCACCATAAAATGGGGTTTCACCAAGAATAACAACGGCCTCTTCGCCCGCTTCAATCTGATCTACCGCTTTGCCATCGTGATAGATCGCAATAACGGTGGATTGCTGGCGTGTCTGCTCATAACCACAAAATGGGGTTGATGCATCCACGCGAACAACATTGTTGTAATCGACACCAAAGCCACTGGCTTCACGGGCACGCTGACGCTGAGCTTCCATCGCTAGGTCAAATCCTTTCTCATCAACCTTCAAACCGCGTTCACGACACACATCAGCCGTGAGATCGATGGGGAAACCATAGGTATCATAAAGTTTGAAAGCCGTTTCGCCGTCCAGCGTGTCACCGGACAGTTTTTTGATCTCATCATCCAGCAATGACAAACCACGCTCCAACGTCCGGGCAAACTGCTCTTCTTCCGTTTTGAGCGCTAGCTCAACCTGCGACTGCTGTTTTTTTAGTTCAGTCGCCGCAGAACCCATGACCTCGATTAGCGGTGCGACCAGCTTATAGAAAAATGCTTCCGTCGCCCCCAGCATATTGCCATGACGAACAGCGCGGCGAATAATACGACGCAGAACGTAGCCACGGTTTTCATTGGAAGGTATTACGCCATCGGCGATCAGGAAAGCACAGGAGCGAATATGGTCGGCAATAACACGTAACGATTTATTGTCCAGGTCAGTCGTACAGACTGTTTTGGCTACCGCAGCAATCAGCGTCTTGAATAAATCGATCTCATAGTTCGAGTTCACATGCTGCAACACAGCAGAAACTCGCTCTAACCCCATTCCGGTATCAACAGAAGGCTTGGGCAACGGCAGCATCGTACCGTCAGCCTGACGGTTAAACTGCATGAAAACGAGATTCCAGATCTCAATATAACGATCGCCGTCTTCATCATGGCTTCCTGGCGGGCCGCCGGCGACATGGTCGCCATGATCGTAGAAAATTTCAGAACACGGACCACAAGGGCCGGTGTCGCCCATCTGCCAGAAATTATCTGACGCAAAGGGTTCGCCCTTATTGTCTCCAATGCGAATGATGCGCTCATGTGGGATGCCGATTTCATTTGCCCAAATATCATAGGCCTCGTCATCCGTGGCGTATATCGTTACCCACAATTTCTCTTTTGGCAGGTTAAACCACTTTGGTGCGGTCAACAGTTCCCATGCGTAATGGATTGCATCCTGTTTAAAGTAATCGCCAAAACTGAAATTACCCAACATTTCGAAGAAAGTATGATGGCGCGCGGTATAACCAACATTTTCCAAGTCGTTATGTTTACCACCCGCCCGCACGCAGCGCTGCGAAGTCGTCGCTCTTAGATAGCCACGTTTATCCAGTCCCAGAAACACGTCTTTGAACTGATTCATACCCGCATTAGTGAATAACAGGGTTGGGTCGTTATTCGGCACCAGGGAACTGCTATCAACAACCTGATGTCCCTTACTGTGGAAAAAATCGAGAAACGCTTGACGGATCTCAGCGGTGCTCTTGCTCATAATTGTCCTGGAGTCAAACTAAAAGAACAGATCGCGGGCAAGGTTAGTGCAGCATGCTGGCGCTACCGTGCAACTCACGAACAAAAAGTGGGAATAAGATAAATTTTCTTCGATGGGAAGTAAAATCCCGTATGCATCAATCTGAAAAATTCGCATAAACGAATTGGATTTCTTCATGAAAAAAACCACGATATAGCAAATATCGCTGCAATTTTACTTTTTCTTTCCATTCTACAGGTAGAGGATACCCGAATTTTCGTTCTGCTACCGACTTTGCCAGCTCACACCAGTCAATATCACATTCATTAAAAGCGGCGACAATCGTTCCTTTGTCGATACCTTTTTGGCCTAATTCCGTTCTGATACGCTGTGCGCCATATCCCTTACGGCTGCGACTGCGGATATAACGATGGGCAAAACGTTCATCATCCAGCCAGCCATGTTCGGTACAGTAGAGTATGGCTGATTCGATTTCTTCGACAGAAATGTTTCCGGTTACATCATCTGAACCGGTTTCTGTCGGTGCAAATTTACGCAGATACGCCGCAAGCTTGCGGCGTATCTCAGCTTCACTATGTTCGCGAACAGCAAGCACGTTCATTGCATAACGTAATGGTTTACTCACTCACCAATCCGTAAGCAACGTTATGCCACATGAGTCTCCGCACATTAAAACTCTTCGCGCCCTTCCCCCGCCACTTCTTCATCGTAATTCTCGCCGACAGCTGCAGGAGAGGATTCATTACCTTTATGCAGCAGCATTCCACGCAGTTTCTTATCCAGTTCAGCAGCAACGGCAGGGTTTTCTCTCAGGAAATTGCAGGCATTCGCTTTGCCCTGGCCGATCTTTTCACCGTTATAACTGTACCAAGCTCCCGCTTTTTCAATCAGCTTGTGCTTAACGCCCAAATCAACCAGTTCACCGTGAATGTTGATCCCCTCACCGTACAAAATCTGGAATTCAGCCTGTTTGAAAGGCGCCGCCACTTTGTTTTTAACCACTTTCACACGGGTTTCGCTACCGACAACTTCCTCACCCTCTTTGATGGAACCAATACGGCGAATATCCAGACGCACGGAAGCATAGAATTTCAGCGCATTACCGCCTGTAGTGGTTTCAGGGTTGCCGAACATGACACCAATCTTCATACGAATCTGGTTGATGAAAATCAACAGCGTATTGGCCTGTTTCAGGTTACCCGCGAGTTTACGCATTGCCTGACTCATCATCCGAGCGGCAAGCCCCATATGCGAATCACCGATTTCACCTTCAATTTCCGCTTTAGGCGTTAGCGCAGCAACCGAGTCGACAATGATGACATCCACTGCGCCAGAACGTGTCAGCGCATCACAAATTTCCAGCGCCTGCTCGCCGGTATCCGGCTGAGAACACAGCAGGTTATCAATATCAACACCAAGCTTTTTAGCGTAAATCGGGTCCAGCGCATGCTCGGCATCAATAAACGCACAAGTTTTACCTTCACGCTGGGCCGCGGCGATAACCTGCAAAGTCAGCGTGGTTTTACCTGATGACTCCGGGCCATAAATCTCAACGATACGGCCCATCGGCAGCCCCCCCGCTCCCAATGCGATGTCCAGAGACAGAGAACCGGTAGAAATTGTTTCAACATCCATTGAGCGATCTTCGCCCAAACGCATGATAGAACCTTTACCAAATTGTTTTTCGATCTGGCCCAGCGCTGCCGCCAGAGCCTTTTGTTTGTTCTCATCAATAGCCATTTCTACTCCTGTCACGCGGCGTAAAGCTGTCTCTACGCGGTCGCTTAATCATGGATTGTCGAATTAATCACTGACATTATACTGTATACACATACAGCATCAAGGTTATTTTTGCAGAAACTCATCCAACAACGTTTGTAATGCAAAGCGCACCGATTGCAAGCGCACGTCATTTCGGTCTCCGCTGAACAACACCTTACGGGTGACGGTGAATCCCTGACTGTCGGTAAAACCGAACCAGACTGTCCCGACGGGCTTTTCAGCAGAGCCTCCATCAGGGCCGGCAATACCACTGACCGAGACGGCAAAATCCGCTCTGGCTGCGCGTAATGCCCCCGCCGCCATCTCCCCAACCACTTCGGCACTCACCGCACCATATTGGGAAAGCGTGCTTTCATTAACGCGCACCAAATCCTGTTTAGCCTGATTACTGTACGTCACAAAACCATAATCAAACCACTCAGAGCTGCCAGCAACATCGGTGATAACTTTCGCCAACCACCCGCCTGTACAGGACTCCGCACAAGTAACCTTTGCACCACGCGCCTTGAGGCGATCGCCAACCAGACTGCTTAACTGTGAAATGTCAGTTTCCGTCATTGCCGAATCATCTTAATGAGGAGGGAATGAATAAGGGTAACACTTTTCCTTATAAAAGCGGGTTTGACGCCTGATGTGCGATGCCCACCGCAAAGGAAAAAAGACGTTACATAAAATTGAGCCTGTTGATGCTTAGCCTTTTTATAAAAACAGCAACGCAATGTCTAAGCGCCCCAGACGACTCCCTGCAAGACACAAACAGAAGTACCTGACTCCACCTAATGTGTCTTCTGACTTTGCTTCATCGCCAATATCAGTCAGAATGCATGAAAAATGCCCTTTAGGGCTAAAAATCCATAGGGAGGATTTCTGGTGCGCCCCTCTTTTCTTAAAAATATTGGCATCAAAAACGGAAAAGATTCAGATGAAATTCGCAGCAGCATCACGATTGATCGTTCTGCGGAAACGCTGTTTGCGCTCTGGCGCAAACCGGAAACGTTGCCAGTGTTGATGAATCATTTTGCGACCATCGACATTCTAAATAACACCGATTCGCGCTGGCGTGTTAACACGCCGTTTGGCGCCCTCATTGAATGGCAGGCACGGATCGTTGATGAAAAAAGTGGTGAGTACATCCACTGGCGCTCCCTCGAAGGCGCTCGTATTCCCAATGAAGGCCGACTGTCGTTCAAATCCGCGCCGTCAGGCACAGGCACCGAAGTCACGCTGATGATCCGCTTCGATCCCCCCGGCGGTTTTCTGGGGAAAAAAATCAGCCAGATGTTCGATATATTGTCCAAGGATATGCTGACAAAAACGCTTCAACGCTTCAAAAATCTAGCTGAAAATGACGGTTCCGCTTGAAAAGGTACAGCATGGCGCCACCTTTTCCCTCATGGATGAACATCTTTAATATTGCATGGTTTTCTATCTTTCAGAGGAATTCAAATGCTGGAATTGATTCAAACTATCGGTCTTGGTTTAGTCCTTATTTTACCTCTCGCGAACCCCCTCACAACTATCGCCGTGTTCTTGGGACTGACCAAAGACATGAGTCAGGGCGAACAGAATCGACAAATATTTCAGACTTCATTGTACGTTTTTATCATCATGACCGTCGCATTCTATGGCGGTCAGTTAGTGATGAATACTTTCGGTATTTCGATTCCTGGCTTGCGCATTGCCGGGGGATTGATCGTGGCGTTTATCGGCTTTAGCATGCTTTTTCCCCAGCAAAAACCAGAGCACATCCCTGAAGTCAAGAGCAAGACGGATGAAATAAATGACAGCCGCGTGGCCAATACAGTCAATATCGCTTTCGTCCCTCTGGCAATGCCCAGCACGGCCGGTCCGGGGACAATAGCCCTTATCATCAGTACTGCTTCACAAATCAAAAGTGGTGTCGACCTTACGCCCTGGGTTGTTATGGTCGCGCCCATACTGACCTTTATGCTGGTGAGTTTTATCTTGTGGCTGACGCTGAAGAGTTCTCATCTGATTATTAAATTGGTAGGAAAAGGCGGCATCGAAGCAATTTCGCGACTAATGGGTTTTCTACTGGTATGCATGGGTGTTCAGTTCATTATCAATGGCACGTTGGAGATCGTGAAAAACTATCATTGAATTAAAGCTTGCGCCTCTGAAACCTTTTATTTCAAATAATCATATGATTATCTAAGCGTGTCACTCGTTACCATTAAGGCAATACGAGTCTTCTTTTTTTATAAGATCACAGTGTTTATTTCAACATATTACAGGCACAAAGACTGATTTATTACTTTATCCGTTATTTTCGAATTTAAGATAAAAAAATCCCGCACAAGGCGGGAAAGGTCATTCTAATGACAAGGGTGATTAACACAACATTCACAGGGAGGTAATGTATTGACAAGGAGTAAATAAAATATAACAAGGAAAGTGTATAGTATTGTCATCGACAGGTAAGGTTAATCGAACGGATGTAAAACAACATTAGTAATATTTGATTTCCAGCACATCTCTATTTAATTATTTTCACTGAAGTAAGTCGGGGCGCCATCTGAAAAGCGGGTGGGTAAGTAATATAACCCTCGCCCTACCATAAAATAATCGGCAAAAAACTTGCCTTATCTCTGTCACTCACCAAGGCTTAAGTATTGAACCTGAAATCTGACAAACTCTGCTACGCAGAGAAGGAGAAAAAGAGATGAGCACCTTTACTACACAAGATGGCACACAGATTTATTTCAAAGACTGGGGCGCGGGCAAACCTATTCTTTTTAGTCACGGCTGGCCGCTTGATGCCGATATGTGGGACTACCAACTCAATTATTTCGCTGAACGCGGTTACCGCAGCATTGCATTCGACCGCCGTGGTTTTGGGCGTTCCGGGCAGCCTTGGGCAGGCTACAATTACGATACCTTTGCTGATGATATCAACCAGTTAATCCATCATTTAAACCTTCAGGATGTCACACTGGTTGGTTTTTCAATGGGCGGCGGTGATGTAACGCGCTATATCTCCCGCTACGGGACAAAATATATTGATGGCCTGGCACTGCTTGGCTCCGTTACGCCGATTTTTATCAAAACGGACGATCATCCCGAGGGCGTTGAAAAAAGCGTATTTGATGATATCAGGCACGGGCTGCGTAAAGATCGCGCCCAGTTTATCAGCGACTTTACAACCGCCTTCTATGGCCTGAACAAAGGAACTGACGTGTCACAGGGCGTGCTGACTCAAACACTGAATATTGCGCTACTGGCGTCACTGAAAGGCACAATAGATTGTGTTACCGCCTTTTCCGAAACGGATTTCCGCCCTGACATAGCAAAGATCGATGTTCCGACGCTGATCATCCACGGCGATGCCGATCAGGTTGTTCCATTTGAAGCCACCGGTAAGCTTGCGGCGGACATGATCAAACAAGCACAATTGAAAATCTACGAAGGCGCGCCTCACGGCTTTGCCGCCACTCATTCCGACCAGTTGAATCAAGATTTGCATGCATTCCTGAAAAGCCTTTGAATTCATGCCCCGGCGAACACCGCAGGCTCTGATATTGTTTGCCGGAAACCATGTGAGCCGCCTTTTATGCTTTTTCACCGTTAACTAAACTTTTTAAGTTACATAATAATGAAAACAGCACGAAGAAATAAATTTCAAAGTCCACAGAGGGTGTTAAGACAATGAATACTTCACTCTGAATGCATCGGCCACGCTAATTTCAGGGTTAGATAGCATGCTATTTATCGTATGTTCAGCCGTGTATTATTCAGGATCAATATAACTTATCGGCAGACAGAACAATCAAGGCTCTTAGCTTTTACAATACTGCACCGAAGCAGATAAGACATCCTGTATCATTTCGCTTCGCGTAATGACCATAAAAATCAGCATCACGCGTGGGCGCAATAACACTGACGGCTTCTTGACGGCATTCGATTTAACAGCGCACCACTGGATAACATCCCCTCTGAGCGCGGCATTAAATGCTGAAACATCACCATGCCGTCTTCATAACGAGTATAGGCAATGTTAAATGCCGTTTCATACTCAATGCGCGGTATCCGTCGTGACATAGCGCGCAGTCAAACATCATCATTCGATGCTAAGCATCAGAGTCGCTATCCGAAACGTTCAGATTCAGTGCCCCGTTCCTATCGCGGGAAATATAGGTCGGAATACCTTTCGCAATATTGTTCCTAATCGCTGCCTTTATATTGATAGACGCGCTCGCCGCTCTGGTTTGCCAGAAAGGTCCGCGCTGCTGACTGTCGGAAAACTGGAGCGCTTCGGCACAGGTGCCGCAGGTGCGCTTGGTGCCTACGATACGGTCAGATTCCAGCATTCTGCCCGTGGCATTTTCAAACGCCCGTTTTATCCGATGCTCGGCGTGCAGGTCAATTTGCTGCCCGCCTTCATTGAAGTGAAAATTTTCCGAAGATACCCGAAAACGTCTCGCGACGATGGCTTCAAGCACGGGTTGCGCGTCCGGGGGCCAAACTGAACGGTCATTAAGCATTTTCTCAAGCCGCATTGCATGGCGCAGCCATCGATCATTAGTATCCGGATTGCTTTTTGCTGCCTGAAGTTGTTTTTGCAGTTCCCCTTGCAACCCATTCTCGTTCAACAACATTCTCATTTTACGATTTGTGCCGCGCGCATTTGAAGAAATCCATATTTCGTCGCTCACACGGTCATAGTACGCCTGAACTTCCATTCCGCTGGTAAAAGCGTTCAGCATTACTGAACTCAGCCAGCGCAGTACCTGACGCTCTCGCTCACCGGCATAGGAACGCGGCGCTTTGATGAGCGACGCGCTATTGGCGTACGCCGATTCCAGTGCGCGTGGCCCGCCAGATAAGCGTCCGACCGAACCGGTGATGAGATGGGTGACATCAACTGTTTTCTCCTTATACTGCTGCGAGACCGTGATCCGATGCACCTGCCGTCCCGGTACGACATTTGAAGACCGGTTGTCCGCCGATGCTTCTCGTGGTTGACGCTGATTCACCAGGATATTGCGCCGCTTACTTGGTACTTCGTCAGCAGCAGCCTCCATCTTACGCTTGGGACCGATAAGACGCAGCGACCGTATCGCTTCACGTTCAGAGTAATCGCTGTCAACCACCCGCAAGCGGGCTGGTTCGCCGTCCGATTTACGCCGCAGCACCGTAATAGGCTGTGAACTGCCTATTGGCGTAATAGTGTGACGGGTAATACCAAATCGTCTATCCGCCATATCGCCGGGATTTTTATCGCACAGTTCATTCAAGTGCCGGATAAACACCATCGAGTCAACCGCATCGCCCATCGATTGCGTACGCCGAAAACGCGCCCACTCGTCAGCCAGTCGAGGCGCGAGATGTTTTTTCCATAAGTTTAGCTGATATCTATCTCTGCGCTCTTTGCGCGGCCCCGATAACACCTTTGATGCAGAGTTGCGGCGTGAATCGGCCATCTGGTCGAGAGTTTCTTCTAACGAGGTTTGCGAAGCTAATCGGATATCCGCCAGGCCGCCAGACGCATCAAGCCTACGCAGAACCTGCACTGCGTTCGGCGTACCGGGCACCCGGATCGTGAACAATCGGATGTCCGCCACGTCGGTTTTCTGACCTGAACCACGCTTTTCCTCCTCGATAGTCAATTTGTACAAGGTATCGAGAAAATGGCTGCCCGTTACATCGAGTTTGCCCGGCAACTTCCGGTAAGCGGCGTATAATGGCTGAAACTCTTGCCTACGTTTGTTGCTAATCCATAGATCGCTTAGATGCGGATGATTCGTTGATTTGCCACGCGCCGCAGCCGCTAAGCCATAAGACTGGAATGCACTTTTTTCCATCTGCGCCATCAGTCCGCGTAACTCTTTTTCATCGTCTGGCCGACTCAGCCGACGAAGATCGCGTAATTCGCCACCGGTATCACGACGCAGCACATAAACGTTGTCCTCACTTCCCGGTACGAAAACAGAATAGAGCCGAATATCGTCACGCTCCGTGGGCAGTCGCACGTTATTAAGCGGCTGAGCGGCATCTGTTAGTTGACGGATCACTTTTAGGAAGGCCGGCCCGGATAAGGAGCGGTTATAGGCCGATAACAAACCGCCAAACTCTTCGCGCCGCTGCTGACTGTCATGCCACAGATCTTTTTCTACATTCGACTTAGCATTCTTCCGAGTTGAACTGCTTTGCGCCTCGCCCGCCTCTACACCTAGCGGTGGCCCGTTAGTTCCCTGTGGTGCTTCCGACAGGTTCCGAATCGACAACCGTTTTTTATACGGGCGATCCTCATCGCGTAATTGGGATGTGCCAAACTCCACGACAGAATGCACTGTCGTCTGTTGCGCAGCAAGGCGCTGCGCCGCCGATCTTGTCAATCGTCTTGTCTGGTTACCCGATGTGCTTTGCCGTCCCTCGCCTGATGGTCCGCCAACGTCCAATAGCCCTATTCTTGATCCTACCCTCATACACATGACTCATTTGAATTCGCGAAACCGCCTGTAAGTGTTGAGTGTTCCGACACAGTAAAACGTTGCATAACATGACGACATTGTGATGAATGAGAGTCCTCCGCCCCAACAACATTTCCGAAATTCGTCAATGGCAGAATCCGTAAAAGAGAGTATCGTCTCAATGCGGTAGCAACGTGTCCGCAACGAGAAATATTTTTGCGAGTTTTTCCAGCTCCGGGGCAAGCATGTACGAAAGCACCACCAATATGTGTAGCGAATACGTCCTGCTCTGCCGTCAAACCTTTAACCTTTGATTAGTTATGCTCGAGCGCTTACATGAAGCAAAAAACCGGAATAAAAGAAGGAAGAAATGGTATAACTTATTGATTTAATGGTAATAAAATGAACAATGCCTGTTGTTTATTTTATTGATTGTATTACTTAATACTCTGTTTCATCTTGATGATACACCCAATGGAGTTTGCGTCCTGTTTACGAGAGCATTTTGTAGCCGACTTAATACTTCATCCTGAACGCTTCGGCTATCATCCCGATCTTGTGCATAGGGTTATTGTTACGCGCCATTTTATGCGCTTCGGGTTTCAGGATGATAATCAGCAGGCATGGGGACCCATCGCACCTTGGCAGTATACCAAATGAGCCTGATCGCTGGTTCGTTTGAACTGACGTTAAAACTTAGGAAAAGGGGCATCCGCATCGGCAAGGTGAATGTGAGCCACCTGCTCTTCTTTTACCAAAGGATAGGCACGGTCATCCATCATAGGGTGCATCACGACCAAAGGTATCTGGCAACACACCGTCCTTTTTATAGGACAGAAAATCCGCCGCCAAATCATCAAGCTCTTGCTGGCTCAATTGTTGACGGATCAGCGTTGACTTGAAAATGCTGATGCTCATTCCGTGACTCGCTCAGAATCCTTGCCAGAGGCGTTTTGTAGCAGTTTCTGCCCATTATGCGCAATATCACTTAACGTTCAGCCGACGGCCTGAAATGTACAACGGTATGAACCCTGACCTGCTTCTCTTCTAAAAGATCGATCAGCTCTTCAAACACTTTTGCACTGACCATGTAGCCAGCGGGTCGGTTGTTAGAGAGAACGGCAACCGGTTCATCAATAAAATACTTCGCTGGGTTTTTTCTCAACTCTTTAATATTGATAAATTTTTTATGCGAGAATGCGTTCCATAGATTACCTGAAAGCGTCTTTTATTACATACATCATAATGCACATCAAAGCATATATCGAAGTGGTAGTGTTCAAGCATCTCAGAACCAAAAGGCCGAGCATCTCGAACAGCCCGGCTGAGGCTGCAACAGCGGGCTGATCTTCTTGATGCTAACCGGGATGGGATGGTTTGGCGGTTTGAGTTTGGGCAGAAGGGATAATCAGCCACATTGATTTCTTTTCTGATCGCATTTGGGCTTTGCTTCGTTTGCTTCATCGTCTGGGCAAATTTGCGAGCCGTTTCGCGTGCCTGATCAATATTGGCAAAATCAGATACATTTCCAATCGCGGCTCTGATAACTTCCTGTGGTGCTTTGCCTCCGGTAGCTGTTCTTTGACCGGTATCCATACGGTGCTGGATGATGTAGGTTTTTTCGTGGCGCTGTACACCAAAGCCTATGGGTGAACCACGCTGGTTATCGGTGATAACATAGGGTTTTCGCCCTGGGTTGGGAACGTAGATGATATGCCCTTCGGGATCGAAGGCTGGCTTCACATCAACAGATAACTTATTAATTAGAATAGATTAATTGAGTGTCGCTTTCATCAATGCAATCCAAATGTATATCACTCAGGCAGGATGGATATCACATCTTATCTAGTATACAAATTTATGGAGTCAGGTGGGTTTTTAACGATTTTATAAGCGGCCACCTGAGTTAACAGATAGAGTAAAAATCGAGTAAAATCAATATGAATGAAGCCACAGACAAGGACTTCACCGCCCACACGCCGATGATGCAGCAGTACTTTAAGCTGAAGACACAACATCCTGAAATTCTGCTGTTTTACCGTATGGGTGATTTTTATGAGCTGTTCTATGACGATGCCAAACGGGCATCTCAGCTTCTGGATATTTCCCTGACCAAACGCGGCGCCTCTGCCGGTGAGCCTATTCCTATGGCGGGCGTTCCCCATCACTCCGTCGAGAATTATCTTGCAAAACTGGTGCAGTTGGGCGAATCGGTCGCCATTTGCGAGCAGATCGGCGACCCTGCCACCAGCAAAGGACCGGTAGAACGCAAAGTGGTGCGCATCGTGACGCCCGGCACCATCAGTGACGAAGCGCTGTTGCAGGAAAAACAGGACAACCTGTTAGCCGCCATTTGGCAGGATGAGCGTGGGTTTGGCTATGCGACGTTGGATATCAGTTCCGGTCGTTTTCGCGTCACCGAACCCGCCGACCGTGAAACGATGGCGGCCGAACTGCAACGAACTAATCCGGCTGAACTCCTTTATCCCGAATCGTTTGAATCCATGCCGTTGATCGAGCAGCGTCACGGGTTGCGCCGCCGTCCGTTGTGGGAATTTGAACTGGATACCGCCCGTCAGCAGCTCAATCTTCAATTTGGTACGCGCGATCTCACCGGATTCGGCGTTGAGCAGGCGAAGCTGGCGCTGCGCGCAGCAGGTTGCCTGCTGCAATACGCCAAAGATACTCAGCGCACCTCACTGCCGCATATCCGTGGCATCACCATGGAGCGTCAGCAGGATGGCATCATCATGGATGCCGCCACACGGCGTAATCTGGAACTGACTCAGAATCTGTCCGGCGGAACGGAAAATACCTTAGCGGCGGTGCTCGATTGCACCGTGACGCCGATGGGTAGCAGGATGTTGAAACGCTGGCTCCATACGCCCAGCCGGGATATTGCCGCGTTAACGCAGCGTCAGCAGGCCATCAGCACGCTACAAGCGATCATCCCGACATTGCAGCCTTCTCTGCGTCAGGTGGGGGATCTGGAGCGTGTTCTGGCGCGTCTGGCGCTTCGTACCGCCCGACCGCGCGACCTGGCGCGCATGCGTCATGCTTTCCAGTATTTACCCGATATCCGTGCGCAGTTGGCTCCGTTGGAAACGGACGCTACCCGCCAGTTAGCCAGCCAGATTGGGCAATTCGATGAGCTGCGGGATCTGCTTGAACGCGCCATTGTCGAGACGCCGCCGGTGCTGGTTCGTGACGGCGGCGTGATTGCGCCAGGTTACCATGCCGAACTGGATGAGTGGCGAGCGCTGGCCGACGGCGCCAGTGATTATCTCGACAGGCTCGAAATCCGCGAGCGGGAAAAACTGGGGCTGGATACGCTCAAAGTCGGTTTTAACGGCGTACATGGCTACTACATTCAGGTCAGCCGCGGCCAAAGCCATCTGGTTCCCATACATTATGTACGTCGACAGACGCTGAAAAATGCCGAACGCTATATCATTCCTGAACTGAAAGAATACGAAGACAAGGTGCTGACCTCCAAAGGCAAGGCGCTGGCATTGGAGAAAGCCCTCTATGATGAGCTGTTCGATCTGCTGCTGCCCCATCTGGCCGAACTCCAGCAAAGCGCGGCGGCGCTCGCCGAACTGGATGTGCTGACGAATCTGGCGGAGCGGGCGGAAACGCTGAACTACGTATGTCCGGCACTCAGCGATAAACCCGGCATCAGGATTGTCGGCGGCCGCCATCCCGTGGTGGAACAGGTTCTCAGCGAGCCTTTTATCTCCAATCCGCTATCACTTTCCCCTCAGCGCCGTATGCTGATTGTTACCGGTCCAAATATGGGCGGAAAAAGTACCTATATGCGTCAGGCGGCGCTGATCGTCCTGATGGCGCATATTGGTTGCTTCGTTCCCGCCGATCAAGCCGTTATCGGCCCGGTGGATCGCATTTTCACCCGCGTCGGCGCGGCGGACGATCTGGCCTCCGGTCGTTCAACCTTTATGGTGGAAATGACGGAAACCGCCAATATCCTGCATAACGCAACGGAACACAGTCTGGTCCTGATGGACGAGATCGGCCGAGGAACCTCAACCTATGATGGTTTATCGTTAGCCTGGGCCTGTGCCGAAAATCTGGCTAATCGCATCAAAGCCATGACGCTATTCGCCACCCACTACTTCGAGCTGACCAACCTGCCTGAAAAAATGGAAGGCGTGGTCAATGTGCATCTGGATGCGAGGGAACATGGCGACACGATCGCCTTTATGCACAGCGTTCAGGACGGCGCCGCCAGCAAAAGCTATGGGTTGGCGGTAGCGGCATTGGCGGGCGTGCCGAAAGAGGTTATTAAACGGGCGCGCCAAAAGCTCAAAGAGCTGGAAACGTTATCCAACAACGCCTCTGCCAGCCATATTGATGGCGCACAGTTGGCATTGCTGGGGAATGAAGAACCGTCGCCTGCGCTGGAAGCATTAGAGTCGATTGATCCAGACGCGTTAACGCCGCGTCAAGCATTGGACTGGCTGTATCGGTTGAAGAGAATGATGTAAGCGGGACGATTTCAAAAAGGCGCTGAGCCTCTCAGCGCCTTTATCATTTCACAGACTTATTCCACCCGTAGATCACCGCGCCCTTACGTATCCATTTCCACGCTATTTCGCCCGCCTTTTCATCATCCCGGCTATTTCCGGGCAAGTTGCCAGTCGGCAAAAGTGATTTCCAGACTATTCTTATCATCTGACAACCAGATCGTGCCCTCCTGCAACGTCGCCTGTAGCGTCATGTTACGCTGGGCCAGCGCAGCAAGCTGGGTCAGTTGGCAATCGTCGAGAAAACGAACGGTCAGGTTTTTATACCCGGCGATTTTATCGGCAATGTTTTGCCGCCACACCTGCCCGGCGCGGTCGCTGTAGGCATACAGAACGACAGAGCGGGATTGGTTGCAGGCTTTTTTCAAGCGTCTTTCATCCGGCAAACCCAGCTCAATCCACAACTCCAGTTCCATTGTGTCATTACGCAACCAGATTTCCGGCTCATCGTCGGCGCTTAAGCCTTTGGTGAAACGCAAATTTTCATCCGCATGGCAGATCCAGGCCAGCAAACGCAGCATCATCCGCTGCTCTGTTTCCGAAGGGTGTTGGGCGATAGTGAGGCTGGCGTCATGGAAAAAATGGCGATCCATGTCCGCGATATTAATCGTTGCCTTGTAAACCGTTGCTTTTAATGCCATCTGTTACCTCATATTTATCCAACCACAGTGTACTTGAGTTCGTACTATCCTCACAGTAAAGGTGACGCTTACCGCGTAACGGATGGATTGGGGGAACGGAGGAGTACTGATATCCTGATGGTGCCTATGCTATAGTCGTCTAATTAAATAGAGCTTATCTTCGTAGGCATACAATATCCGTACATTCAAAGTGATGATGCGTGAATGTCTACCGGGTTGAGCTTTCAAGGGAGGATATAGTGCAACAATACTGTGAATTAGTACGCCGCTTATACGCAGAGATCGGCAGCGGCGATCTGGGCTATATACCCGACACGCTGGGTTGTGTGTTGAAAACCCTGGATGAAATTGCCGCGAATACGGCATTGCCATCCTCTGTCAGGGAACAGGCGGCCTATGCCGCCGCTAACTTATTGGTGAGCGATTATGTCAATGAGTAACGAATATCAACCCATCAACTGTGATGATTACGACAACCTGGAAGCAACCTGTCAGCAGAATTTAACGCTGACGCTGGAACTCCGCAGCGGTGAGATCGTTACCGGTAAAGCCCGTGATATGATCTCACGTAAGCATGTGGAATACCTGGTGGTTGAAGATGCGGGTTCAACACGCGAACTGCGGCTCGATCACATTGTCAGCTTCAGCCATCCTGAAATAGGAAAAGTCGTCGTCAGCGAATCTTGACGCCCGGCATGCTTTTCTTCAAAACGGACAACCTGTGACACTCCTCCGGTTGTCCGTTTTCATTTCAGCCTTCGGTATGAGCCGCTTCGCTTTTACGCCAGGCAATATGCCAGCAAGGTTCATTTTCTTGCGCCTGACCTTCGCGCGTAACAAACCAGCCAAGCGCCGCGATCGGTTGCTCACCATAAAACACCAGCGGTGTCCTGTCGCGCCACCAGGGGGGCACGCCAAGTTCCTGCCATAGTTTCTTGATGTGTCGCCCATGCGACCGGCCAACAATGCGGATCGTTCCCCTGGCGTAAAAACGGATGCTGACTGGCTCCTCTGCACGCGGCGGGCGAATGGCGGTTCCGTCCTCTGCCAGCGCCAACGATCCCAGACCTTCCGGCAACAGCAGCGCCCCAGATAACGGCTGCCACGGCAAAACACAGGTTTTCAGTGACGACATTTGCGGCAACACATAGAGATGCTGGCGAAAACGCCGGATTTGCCATTGACCGAGCTGTAACACAGGCTCCGCATCCTGACGGCTAGCCGCCACCTCATGCCATAAACGGTGTAATTGATCCCGTGTCGGCATCGGCACGCCACGTTCCGCCAGCCAACGACGCAATAATGCAAAGCGACGCGCCGGGCTTAGCGCCAACACCCCCGCAATACTCAGCGCGCCATCAGGCCGGCACAACGACTGTAGCGATTCGGCCAACAGTTCATCCAGCAGTAGCTCCTGCTCGGCGCATAGCTGCGCGCTGCGCGCCACGGCCGCAGAGAAATGCGGCCAGCGCTGCGTCAGCAGCGGCAGCACCCGGCAGCGCAAAAAATTCCGGTCAAAGCGCTCATCCTGATTGCTGCTGTCTTCAATCCAGCTCAGTTGATGCTGCACGGCATACTGCGCCAGTTGCTGACGTGAAAACCCCAGCAGCGGCCGTAATAACGTATGCCCGCCAACCGTCGCGCGAGCGGCCATGGAGGAAAGCCCGGCCGGTCCGCTGCCGCGCTTGAGCGCCAGCAAAAAAGTTTCACTCTGGTCGTCAAGGTGCTGCGCCGTCAGCAAGACCTCATCACTTTGCAAATGGGCCAGCAAAGCCTGATAACGCGCATCCCTCGCCGCCGCTTCAACTCCGCCGTTTTGCGTCTCAACCGTCACGGGCAGCGAAGCAAAAGGCACCTGCCACAGTTGGCAGGCGCGTCGGCAATGTTCCGCCCAGTTATCCGCCTGCGCATTCAGACCGTGATGCACATAGGCGGCCCGGATAACTCCGCCACGGCGCTGGCGCAAGGCGGCCAGAAGATGCAGCAACACACTGGAGTCCAACCCACCGCTATACGCCAGCAGGATGTGCCGATGACCCGCGGTACTTTCAGCCACCGCGTCGAGCAAGGTTTCCGCGATGTTCACGGCTTAAGCCTCATACAGTTCCAGGGGCAATCCATCGGGATCGCAGAAAAAAGTAAACCGTCGTTGCGTTTCAGGATCGATGCGCACCGGTTCGCAACTCACACCGGCATGGGTCAGCGAAGCAACAGCCTGCTCAACGTTCTCGACGGCAAACGCAAGATGTCGCAGACCGCACGCCTCAGGCTGGCTGACCCGCGGCGGCGGAGAAGGGAACGAAAATAGCTCTATCAGATAACATTCATTTAACGCCAAATCCCCTTTCCAGGAGTCCCGCTCTGCCCGATAGACCTCATTAATCAGGGTAAACCCGAGAATATCGCAATAGAATCTTTTGCTGCGCGAATAATCGGCAACAATGATAGCAATATGGTGAACACCGCCCAGCTTTAACATAACGCGACCCTATTCTGTCCCACGGATTGATCTATATCATTTGATGCTAAAGATTTTATCATTCTCTTCACTCGAAACGATTCACCTCACAGACCCCCCTATCCCGACTGCTGATACAGTTCACGTTTTAATCCCAGGCTCAGCAATAACAATCTAAATCAATAAAAAGGAGTCGGTATGTTTGACCCACAGATGTTTTTTTTGGGTAGTTCCCCGTTAATTGTCTTGATCTTGATGATCCTATGGTTGAAAACACCTGTGCACTATTCCGTTCTGGTTGCACTGGGCTTGACGCTGATTATTGCCGGTTGGTACTGGCAGTCATCGCCATCAGACCTGCTGCTGTCATCACTGTACGGCGCAACCAAAGGACTGTGGCCGATTGTAATCGTGATACTCGGCGCAATCTACAGCTACAACCTGATGCAGAAAACCGGCGCCATGGAAGTACTAAAAAACACGCTGGCCACCATCAGCGACGATCCCCGCATTCAGGTTTTACTGATTGCCTGGTGTTTCGGCGGGTTTCTGGAGGCCGCCGCGGGGTTCGGCACCGCCGTCGCCATTCCAATCAGCCTGCTGATTGCGTTGGGTTTCAATCCGCTTAAGGCCGCCATTGCCTCGCTGGTGGCCAATACCGTGCCAACCGCTTTTGGCGCCGTGGGTATTCCGGTAACGATTCTGGCGCAGCAAACCGGCCTGCCGGTAACGGAGCTTGGCGGCATGGTGATCATTCAGCTTGCGCTATTCAATCTGCTGCTGCCGTTTGTCATTATCGCCATTACCAATGGCGGTATTCGTGCGCTGCGCGGCGTGGTATTTATCACGCTGATGTGCGGGATCGCCTCGCTGGTGCCACAGTATCTGGTCGCGGCATACATTGGCGCCGAACTGCCCGCTTTCGCCGGCAGCCTGGTCAGCATCGCCGTCGTCATGTGGCTGGCCAAACGCCGGCCTCCCGTTCAGGCCGCCGAACAAGCGCCGCCAAAGACGACATACCGCCGCGGTGAGATGTTACGAGCGGGTTCGATATACCTGCTGACCTTTATCTTTATCCTGCTGTGTTCTCCGCTGTTTCCCGCGCTGAAGCAGACCGTCGGCCTGATTGCCTCACAGTTCCCTTTGGCGCTGAGCACCGGGCAGACGCTGCTGCTGAAAATCGAATGGCTGGGCACCCCCGGCGTACTGATTATTCTCGCCACGTTGACCGGCGGCGCGATTCAGGGCGCGCGGCCAGGCGCCATGCTTGACGTCCTGTGGCGCACCGTCGTGCAACTAAAAAACGCCATCATCGCCATTTGCGCTATCGTCGCCATGGCAACGGTGATGGACACCAGCGGCATGATCGGCGATGTCGCCAACTCGCTGGTGGCGATCACCGGACGCGGCTACGTCTTCATTGCACCGCTGATTGGCGCGCTGGGTACTTTCGTCACCGGCAGCGACACCAACTCCAACGTGTTGTTCGGCAAGCTGCAAACCACCGCGGCGCAACAAATAGGCACCGATCCGCTCCTGCTGGCGGCGGCCAACACCTCTGGCGCAACGGGCGGGAAAATGATCTCGCCGCAGAGCATCTCGATAGCCGTATCAGCAACACGCCTGGAAGGGCAGAGCAGCGCCATTATGTCCGGCGTGTTGCGCTATTGTCTGATCTACATCGTCATTCTCGGGTTTAAGGTCAGCGCCCTGTACTATTTTTTTTATTAGGCCGCCAAACAACATAAGCACTTTGAATTAGATAAAAATACAGCCAAAAAACTTATCAGCCCGGCTAACGTTTAACTGTTGTCAATGGAGCAAACGTCAATGAATATCAATTTTTATGTCACCTGCCTTGGTGATGTCTTAAAGGCCAAGATGGCGCGTGACACGGTGCTGCTGCTTGAGCAGTTGGGCTGTAACGTATTTTTTCCCGAAAAGCAGGGCTGCTGCGGCCAGCCCGCGCTGAACAGCGGCTATGTCGAGGACGCGAAACCCGCCATGAAGTCCCTGATCATGGCGCTGGAAGAAAATGATTATCCGATTGTGTCCCCGGCCGGCTCCTGTACCTATGCCATCAAAAGCTATGCTGGCTACCTGAGCGATGAACCAGCGTGGGCGCAGCGCGCGCAGGCCGTGTCCGCACGAATGCAGGATCTTACCTCGTTTATCGTCGATGTTCTGGGCGTGGTCAATGTGGGCGCTCGCCTGCCCGGTAAGGCGGTATACCACCCATCCTGTAGCCTGTCCCGTAAGCTGGGCGTCACCGATGCGCCGCTTACGCTGCTAAACCATGTAGAAGAACTTGAACTGATGCCGTTTGAACACCAGGAAACCTGCTGCGGTTTCGGCGGCACCTTTTCGGTCAAGATGGCCGAAATCTCCGGTGAAATGGTCAAGGAAAAAGTGCGGCATCTGACGGCGCCGCAGCCGGACTATCTGATTAGCGCCGACGTCAGTTGCCTGATAAATATCGGCGGCAGGCTAAGCCGGGAAAACCATTCCGTCAAGGTGATGCATATCGCCGAAGTATTGATGAGCCGATAAGGGGGCCGCTGATGTATTTGAAAACCAGTAAAGTCGATTTCAGGCCGCGCATCAATGCGGAAATGCAGGACAATATCATGCGTCGCAATGTTTCCATGGCGCAGGAGCGCATCGGCGGCAACCGGCAAAAGATGGTGGAAGAACTGGGTAACTGGGAACAATGGCGCGATCAGGCGGAACAAATCCGTAATCACGTACTGGAAAACCTGGATGCCTATCTGTACCAGTTGACAGAAAAAGTGAACGAAAATGGCGGACACGTCTTTTTTGCCCGCACCTGCGAACAGGCCACCGACTATATTCTGAAGGTCGCGCAAGCCAAGCAAGCCAAAAAGGTGGTGAAGTCAAAATCCATGGTCACGGAAGAGATTGGCATGAACCAGGTGCTCCAGCAGGCGGGCATCACGGTGGTGGAAACCGATCTGGGCGAATATATTCTCCAGTTGGATGAAGATCCGCCGTCACATATCGTCGTCCCCGCTATTCATAAAGACCGCCACCAAATCCAGCGCATATTGAAAGAACGCTTAGGCTACAGCGGCCCGGAAACCCCGGAAGCGATGACCCTATTTATCCGCCGGAAGATCCGTCAGGATTTTCTGACCGCGGAGATTGGTATTACCGGCTGTAATTTCGCCGTCGCCGAAACGGGGTCGGTCTGTCTGGTGACAAATGAAGGCAATGGGCGGCTATGCACCACCCTGCCGAAAACCCATATCGCGGTGATGGGCATGGAGCGTATTGCGCCCACTTTCGCCGAAGTCGACGTCTTGATCACCATGCTATGCCGCAGCGCGGTAGGCGCCCGCCTAACCGGTTACAATACGTGGCTGACCGGCCCGCGTCGGGAAGACGACATTGACGGCCCGGAGGAATTTCATCTGGTCATCATCGATAACGGACGCTCTCAGGTGTTGGGGTCCGAATTCCGCTCGGTCCTGCGCTGCATCCGCTGCGGCGCCTGCATCAATACCTGTCCGGCCTATCGTCACATCGGCGGACACGGTTACGGTTCAATCTATCCCGGCCCTATCGGTTCCGTACTGTCGCCGTTGTTGGGCGGCTACAAGGATTTTAAAGATCTGCCTTACGCCTGTTCACTCTGTACCGCCTGTAACCAGGTGTGTCCGGTGAAAATCCCGCTGGCGCAGTTGCTGCTCAAACACCGTCGCGTCATGGCGGAACAGGGGCTCACGCCCAAAACGGAGCAACGAAGCATAAAACTCTTCAACTACGCCAACGCCCATCCCGGTTTATGGAAAGTGGGCATGGTGATGGGCGCCAAAGCCGCCGGGTGGATGATTAAGGATGGTAAAGCGCCATTTAATATTGGGGCGCTGGGTGCATGGACGCAGGCGCGCGACTTGCCGGAAGCAGATGGCGAAAGCTTTCGCAGCTGGTTTAAACGTCATCAGTCCGAGGGGAAAAAATAATGCTTAATCAACAAAACCGTGACGACTTTTTAGCGGAAATTGCCACACAACTTGGCCGGGAAGTGCGTCATAGACCCGTTTGCGCCATCACAGAGACGACGTTGCTGGCGCAAACGCGCCTGACGGAGCTGTCGCCGGATCAACGCTGTCAGGCATTTGTCGATTTCGCCCGAACCACCCTCAAGGCCAACTGTGTAGTGACATCGGCAGAGGCGTTACAGGAAAATCTGTTGGCGCTGTGCGAAGAGTACGGCCAAACGCCCGTGATCGTGAGCGGTGACGCGCGTCTGGAAGAACTGGGCATTACGCAGACTTTGCAACAGCATTACAACGCGCATATCTGGCACCCTGCGGCCCAGGAGGAGAATATTCGCCTTGCCGAACAAGCGAAGATTGGCGTGGTCTACGCTGAAGCGGGGCTGACGGAATCTGGCGGCGTGGTGCTGTTTTCCGCGCCAGAGCGCGGTTGCTCGATCAGTCTGCTGCCTGAGTCCTCTATCTTTGTGTTGCGCAAAAGCAACATCCTGCCGCGTGTGGCGCAGTTGGCGCAGCGATTACACTCTATGGCGCAAAACGGTGAACGTATGCCCGCCTGCATCAATCTGATTGCCGGTCCCAGTTCCACGGCGGACATTGAATTGATTAAAGTTATCGGCGTACATGGGCCGGTGAACGCGGCCTATCTGATTATTGAAGACTGCTGATGTAACACAACCAGTACCCATGAAAAAGCCCGCCATCCAGTTGTTGGATGACGGGCCTGTGTCAATCATTGCCGCGGTAACGGCGGACTATCAGCAGTAGCCGTAATTCATCAGGCGCTGATACCGACGGTTAAGCAGTTCTTCTTCGCTCAGACCGTCCAGAGCATGTAGATCGGTCAGTAATTGCGCTTTCAACGACTCCGCCATCGCTGCAACGTTACGATGCGCCGATCCCAACGGTTCAGGGATAACACTATCAATCATTTTCAGTTCTTTCAGACGCGGGGCGGTAATGCCCATCGCTTCAGCAGCCAGTGGCGCTTTGTCCGCGCTCTTCCACAGGATAGAAGCGCAGCCTTCCGGGGAAATAACGGAATAGGTGCTGTATTGCAGCATATTGACTTTATCGCCAACGCCTATGGCCAGCGCGCCGCCTGAACCTCCTTCGCCAATAACGGTACAGACAATCGGCACGCGCAATGTCGACATTTCACGCAGGTTACGGGCAATCGCCTCGGACTGGCCGCGCTCTTCTGCGCCGACGCCGGGATAAGCACCCGGCGTATCAATAAAAGTGAGGATCGGCATCTTGAAACGTTCAGCCATTTCCATCAGGCGCAGCGCTTTGCGATAGCCTTCCGGCGCGGGCATTCCAAAGTTTCGACGGATTTTTTCTTTGGTTTCACGCCCTTTCTGATGACCAATAATCATCACCGGACGACCATCCAGACGCGCAATCCCACCGACAATCGCTTTATCATCGGCATAGGCGCGATCGCCCGCCAACTCATCAAAGTCGGTAAAAATATGTTTGATGTAATCAAGCGTATACGGACGCTGCGGATGACGCGCCAACTGCGCGATCTGCCAGGCGCCCAGATCGGAGAAAATTTTACGCGTCAGTTCAACGCTCTTTTCACGTAGCCGCTGGACTTCTTCGTCCAGATTAATATCTAATTTTTCGTCTTGACGGCTGACTGCGGTCAGCGAGTCAATTTTCGCTTCCAACTCTGCAATCGGCTGCTCAAAATCAAGAAAATTCAGACTCATAGTATTCCCATATTAGTCAAATTCCAGTTCCACCTGCTCATTACCCACGAGTGCGCGCAGCTCATTGAGCAACGTATCGGTCGGCGTGATTCGCCACGCGGCGCCGAAGCGCAACCTTGCGCGCGCATCTTCCCGCTGGTAATAGAGATGCACTGGGATCGTCCCCGAACGATGGGGTTCCAACGATTGGCGGAGACGGTTTAATAGCTGGTCATCAATTTGCCTATCGGTCAGCGAGATAGCAAGCCCGCGCGCATATTTTTCCCGCGCTTCGCTGATGTCCATCAATTCGCGGACGGTCATTTTAAGCCCGCCGCTAAAGTCATCAAAGCTGACCTGTCCGCTGGCGATCAGGATACGGTCTTTTTCCAACAAATGCTGATATTTTTCCAGCGCATCGGTAAAGAGCATAATTTCAAGGCGGCCTGAACGATCGTCCAGCGTACAAACGCCAATGCGGTTTCCCCGCTTGGTCACCATGACGCGGGCGGCCAATACCAGCCCGACGGCCGTGGTCATTTTTCCCCGCTCCGTCGGGTGCATATCTTTCAAACGCAAGCCGCTGGCATAGCGTTCGATTTCCTTAAGATACTGGGTGATCGGGTGGCCGGTCAGATAGAGCCCCAGCGTCTCCCGCTCACCGTCCAGCACCACCTGCTCCGGCCACGGCGGAACCGTGCTGTAGGATTGTTCAACCTGCTCCGGCGCGTCCGCCAGCACGCCAAACATGTCGACCTGGCCGATCGCCTCCGCTTTGGCATGCTGATCGGCAGCCTTCAGCGCGTCGCCCAATGAATTCATCAGCGCGGCACGGTGTGGACCCAGGCGATCAAACGCCCCGGACATGATCAGCTTTTCCAGTACCCTGCGGTTCAGCTTCTTGATATCCGTCCGGGCGCAGAGATCAAACAGTTCCTTGAAATAACCATCCTGATTACGCGCCTCGATAATGGCTTCAATCGGGCCTTCACCCACGCCTTTGATCGCCCCGATACCGTAAACGATTTCACCGTCATCGTTAACGTGGAAATGGTAAAGCCCGCTGTTAATATCCGGCGGCAGGATTTTTAACCCCATCCGCCAGCATTCGTCAACCAGTCCCACCACTTTATCGGTATTGTCCATATCGGCGGTCATCACCGCCGCCATGAATTCGGCGGGATAATGCGCTTTCAGCCATAGCGTCTGATAGGAAACCAGCGCATAGGCCGCGGAGTGTGATTTGTTAAAGCCATAACCGGCGAATTTCTCCACCAGATCGAAGATTTTGACCGCCAGCTCACCGTCAATGCCCCGTGATTTGGCGCCTTCTTCAAAACCGCCGCGCTGCTTGGCCATTTCGACCGGGTTCTTTTTACCCATCGCCCGGCGCAACATGTCTGCCCCGCCCAGCGTATATCCCGCCAGAACCTGAGCAATCTGCATCACCTGTTCCTGATACAAAATAATGCCATAGGTCGGTTCCAGCACCGGTTTAAGCGACTCATGCTGCCATTCGATATCAGGATAGGAGATGGCCTCACGGCCATGCTTGCGGTCGATAAAATTATCCACCATGCCGGACTGTAGCGGGCCAGGGCGGAACAACGCCACCAACGCAATCATATCTTCAAAGCAGTCAGGCTTCAGGCGCTTAATCAAATCTTTCATGCCGCGCGATTCAAGCTGGAATACCGCAGTGGTTTCCGAGCGTTGCAGCATGTCGAAACTCTTCTTGTCATCGAGTGGGATCGCGGCGATATCTATCGGCTCCAGCCCTTGCTTCGCCCGCCGCGCGTTGATCATTTCCAACGCCCAATCGATGATGGTCAGCGTTCTCAGGCCGAGGAAGTCGAACTTCACCAGCCCGGCATATTCAACGTCGCTTTTATCAAACTGGGTAACCGGATGGTTACCTTCCGCATCGCAGTACAGCGGTGCGAAATCGGTGATTTTGGTTGGCGATATCACCACCCCGCCGGCGTGTTTACCGGCATTACGCGTTACGCCCTCCAGCTTGCGCGCCATATCAATCAGGGCCCGGACTTCCTCGTCGGCCTCATAAATTTCAGGCAGTTGGGGTTCGGCGGCGAAGGCTTTTTCCAACGTCATGCCCGGATCGGGCGGCACCAGCTTGGAAATACGATCGACAAAACCATAGGGATGGCCCAGTACGCGGCCCACGTCGCGAATAACCGCTTTCGCCGCCATCGTACCAAAGGTAATAATCTGTGAAACCGCGTCACGACCATACATTTCCGCAACGTGCTCAATCACCAAATCGCGTTTTTCCATACAGAAATCGACGTCAAAGTCAGGCATGGACACGCGTTCCGGGTTAAGAAAACGTTCAAACAGCAGGTCGAACTCCAGCGGGTCCAGGTCGGTAATTTTCAGCGCATAGGCCACCAGCGATCCCGCGCCAGAACCCCGTCCCGGCCCCACTGGAACGTTGTTGTCTTTGGACCACTGGATAAACTCCATCACGATCAGGAAGTAACCGGGGAACCCCATCTGGTTGATAACACCGAGTTCAATGTCCAGACGCTCATCATATCCAGGACGTTTTTGCGCCCGAATTTCCGGGTCGGGAAACAGAAATTCTAGACGCTCCTCCAACCCCTCTTTTGAACGTTTAACCAGATAGTCTTCCGTGCTCATATCCCCGGTCGGGAATTTGGGCAGGAAGTATTCGCCCAAGCGGATAGTCACGTTACAACGTTTGGCAATTTCGACGCTGTTGATCAGCGCTTCGGGGATGTCGGCAAATAGCTCGCACATTTCATCTTCAGTGCGCATATATTGCTGCGCGCTGTAGTTGCGGGGACGTTTAGGATCGTCGAGCGTATAACCGTCGTGGATGGCGACCCGGATTTCGTGCGCATCAAAATCATCTTCACTGATGAAACGCACATCGTTGGTGGCGACCACCGGAAGACCGTGCTTCGTCGCCAGTTCGACCGCCGCATGCAGATAGCTTTCTTCGTCGGGCCGACCTGTGCGGATCAGCTCCAGATAATAACGATCGGGGAAGTGTTGCTGATAAAACGCCAGACAGTGCTCGGCCTGCGTCTGATTGCCACGCAACATAAACCTGCCGACATCGCCGTGACGACCGCCCGACAACAGAATCAGACCGTGCTGATGTTCAATAAGCCAGTCGCGATCGAGGGTTGGACCGGCAGCGCCATAGCCCCGTTGATAAGCGCGTGAAATCAGCAGAGTTAAATTCTGGTATCCCTCATTGTCCATCGCCAGTAGCGTGAGATGCGCCAGTTCATCGCCCAGATCTCCATTCGCGACGAACACATCGGCGCCGATAATGGGTTTAATACCCGCCCCGTGCGCGCCACCATAAAATTTCACCAGCCCGCACAGGTTGGTGAAATCGGTAATCGCCAGAGCCGGCATCCCCAGCGCCGCCGCTTTTTTTACCAGCGGCCCGACTTTAGCCAGCCCATCGATCATGGAATAGTCACTGTGAACACGTAGGTGAACAAAACGTGGTTCGGCCATCGCCAGATCCCAAAATTTATCAGTAGGTCGACGCAACAGTCAGTTTACCATCGCGTCGATAGTTAATGGTGCACGCGTCTTACGCCAGTCCTAATGCCCGTTTTACCGGCGCGAAACTCCGGCGGTGGAGCTCGGTTGCGCCTAAAGCCGCCAGTTTCTCTAAATGAAACGCGGTTGGATAACCTTTATGCTGTGCAAAACCGTACGCGGGAAAGCGTTTATCCAGTTCCACCATCTCGCGGTCGCGGGTGACTTTCGCCATGATCGACGCCGCACTGATTTCCGCCACCAGACTATCCCCTTTTACCACTGCCTGGGCAGGCATGGCGAGCGCGGGACAGCGATTACCGTCGATCAGCACAAATTCAGGGGTGAGGGTCAGTGCAGCCACCGCTCGCTGCATCGCCAACATGGTGGCGTGAAAAATATTCAACCGGTCGATCTCTTCAGGCTCGGCCCGTCCCAGACTCCAGGAGAGCGCTTTCTCTTCGATTTCAGCATAGAGCGCCAATCGGCGCTTTTCACTCAGTTGTTTTGAGTCAGCCAAACCGCTAATCGGCCGGGATGGGTCAAGAATAACCGCCGCGGTAACAACCGCGCCGACCAACGGACCGCGTCCCACTTCATCAACACCCGCAATAAAACGCGCCTGCGGGTAGATAAACATTCCACTCATGATTTCACTAATTCCAGTACGGCCTGAGCCGCCTGCTCATCCGCGTTACAGCGAATCTGTCGGTGCAGCGCCAAAAATGTGGTTTGCAGCTCGGCGGTCTTGCCCGCATCCGTCAACCAGGGCAGCAGCGCCTGCGCCAGTTTATCCGGCGTACAGTCGGTCTGAAGCAATTCGGTAACCAGTTCGCGCCCGGCCAGCAGATTGGGCAGCGATACCCACGGCGTTTTTACCAGCCTCTGCGCCAGCCAGAATGTAAAGGGCTTCATGCGATACCCCACCACCATCGGACATTTTGCCAGCATACACTCCAGCGCGGCAGTTCCTGACGCCAGTAACGCGGCATCGCTGGCAATCATCGCTTCACGCGCCTGACCGTCCAGAATACGCACCGCTAAATCAGGCGCAACACTGTTTTTTATCCGTCCAAACTGTTCACGACGCTTACTGTTGACCAGCGGCACCACGATTTCCAGCGCGGGAAATCGCTGGCGCAGCAGCGCTGCCGTATGAAGAAAATCCGCGCTCAGCATTTCAATTTCCGCGCCGCGACTGCCCGGCAACAAGGCCAGACACAACGCATCCGGCGCTATTCCCAATGCGGCTCGCGCCGCCATTTTGTCTGGATGCAGAGGCATAGCATCCGCCATAGTATGACCGATAAAACGGCAGGGAACATTGAAACGATCGTAAAACGCTTTTTCAAAAGGAAGAAATGCCAGCACCAGATTGGTCGCTTTACCTATTTTGAAAACGCGCTTTTGCCGCCACGCCCACACGGACGGGCTGACATAATGGAGAGTATTAATTCCACGCTGTTTCAGGCGGCCTTCCAGCGTAATATTAAAATCAGGGGCGTCAATCCCGACGAAAATATCAGGCTTGAGCTCGGTGAAGCGCCGGGTCAAGTCCCGACGAATTTTGAGCAAACGAGGCAGTCGCTCAAGTACCTCAACGATACCCATAACGGCCAACTCTTCCATTTCATACCAGGCTTCACAACCTTCCGCCTGCATACGAGGCCCGGCAACGCCGACAAAACGCGCATCCGGCGCCTGAACTTTCAGCGCGCGAATCAGACCTGCGCCAAGAATATCGCCGGAGGTTTCTCCGGCGACCAATCCGATAATCAAAGGACGTTTTGACATAGATTAACGGATGATTCCGCGGGTAGAGCGTGAGAAGAAATTGATAAACGCCTGAACAGCCGGATGTTGCACCGCCAGCGCTTCGATCTCCGGTTTTACCTCATCCAGCGTTTTACCGCTGCGGTAAATCAGTTTGTAGGCATTGCGGATGGCATGCAGGGTTTCTTTCTCAAAACCACGGCGCTTCAGCCCTTCAATATTCAGACCAAACGGCGTGGCGTGGTTACCTTGAGCGATCACGTAAGGCGGAACATCCTGTGCTACACCAGAACAACCGCCAACCATGACGTGCGCGCCGATAATACAGAACTGATGCACCGCCGTCATGCCGCCGATGATGGCAAAATCATCAACGGAAACGTGGCCGCCCAGCGTGGCGTTATTAGCAAAAATACAACGGTTGCCAATAACGCAGTCATGCGCGATATGCGTATTGATCATCAGCAGGTTATCGCTGCCGACTTTAGTCAACCCACCGCCTTGCTCAGTGCCGCGGTGAATCGTGACGCTTTCACGAATACGGTTACGATCGCCGATCTCAACGCGAGTCGGCTCTCCCGCATACTTCAGATCCTGATTCACTTCGCCAATTGAGGTGAATTGATAGATTTCATTATCGCGGCCAATCTTGGTGATGCCATTAACCACAACGTGCGATTTCAACACCGTACCCGCCCCGATCTCAACCTGAGCGCCGATATAGCAGAATGGGCCGATATGAACGCCGGCGCCGATAATGGCGCCATCTTCAACAATGGAACTGGGGTGAATAAAGGCGGTTTGATCAATCACGTTATCAGGCCTCCCGACGACGAGCACACATCATTGACGCTTCACAGGCCACTTCACCATCAACTTTGGCGACACCTTTAAAGCGTGCAACACCACGACGCTCTTTGATAAATTCAACCTCCAGGATCATTTGATCCCCTGGCTGTACGGGACGCTTAAAGCGCGCCTCATCCACAGCCGCAAAATAATACAGCTCGCCTGGCTCCAGTTTACCCACGCTTTTAAACGCCAGAATACCTGTCGCCTGAGCCATGGCTTCCAGAATCAACACGCCGGGAAAAATGGGTTTTCCCGGAAAATGACCTTGAAAGAAAGGTTCATTGAAAGACACGTTTTTCACCGCCCGTAAAAATTTTCCTTCTTCAAAGTCCAAAACACGATCAACCAACAAAAACGGGAACCGGTGCGGTAATAATTCTAAAATCTCTTCAATATTCAGAGTATGAGTGTCAGTGGTCAAAATACTCTTCCTGTCCATAAAATTGATGCCATCAACAATACGGCCTGCTCAGAACCTAAAAGGGAAGGATCTTCAGGCAGGCCGCAAATTAGGATTCGTACGCTGGTACGCGAACAGTACTAATAAAAAAACCGCTCGCTCGCCACGGACGTTTGGGTTACATCCGGATTATACGTTTCTCATCCAGTATGTTTACATCCTATGAAACAAAACGCCAGCAGCTAATCATTATCGACTTTTCTTTCAACGGCTTTTAACCGTTTGCTTATATCATCAATATTCATCACCAGCGCTGCGGTCTTACGCCAAACTTTATTGGGTTGCAACGGAATGCCTGAAGAGTATACCCCAGGTTTTGTGATTGGTCTCATGACCATTCCCATTCCCGTCACCGTGACTTTATCGCAGATTTCCATATGCCCGTTAATCACGCTGGCGCCGCCAATCATGCAATAGCGGCCGATTTTCAGACTGCCCGCCATGATGACGCCACCCGCCACCGCGGTATTGTCGCCAATCACAACGTTGTGCGCAATCTGGCATTGGTTATCAATAATTACGCCGTTACCGATGACGGTATCATCTAACGCGCCGCGGTCGATCGTGGTGCTCGCCCCAATCTCAACCCGATCGCCAATTCTGACCGTGCCCAGTTGCGGGATTTTGATCCAGTTGCCGCGATCGTTCGCATAGCCAAAACCGTCTGAACCGATTACTGCGCCAGACTGAATCAGGCACTGCTCACCCAGTTCAACATTATGATATATCGTGACATTCGCCCAAAGCCGGGTGCCAGCGCCAATGCGGACATTTTTACCGATAAAGCAACCGGCGCCGACGATCACGCCGTCACCCAGTTGCACGCCGGACTCAATCACCGCGTTGGCGCCGACCGAAACCTGCTTGCCTAATGAAGCATCCGCCGCAATTACCGCGCTGGAAGCAATATCCGTCGCGGGCTGTGGCGTGGTATCCATCAACTGCGCCATACGCGCATAAGTCAGATAGGGATTTTTCACCACCAGCGCGGCAACCTGACAGTAAGGTAAATCCGCTTCCGTCAGCACGACGGCGGAGGCCGGAGTTTCGGCCAATTGCTCACGATAACGGCTGTCAGACAGAAACGTAATCTGCCCTGCTTTTGCCGATTGCATGGAAGCAACACCGGTGATGACGAGATCACCATCACCGTGTAATTGTGCATCCAACTGTTGGGCTAACGCGTCCAGTCGAATTGAATACATGTATTATTTAACCTGTTTCAGCACATCGGCAGTAATGTCTTTTGCATTGGCTGCATACGCTACCGCGTTAGCGTCAATCACAACATCATAACCTTCTTTGCTGGCAACCGTTTTTACCGCATCCTGAATACGGGTCAGGATTTTATTGCGCTCTTCCATCTGGCGACGACGGTTGTCTTGATCAAAAGCCTGCGCTTTCGTAGAGAACTGCTCGCGCTGCGCTATGACGTCTTTTTCCATTTTGTTGCGATCGCTTGCTTTCATGGTAGAGCCATCACGTTGCAACTTTTGCATTTTGGTCTGCAACTCTTTTTCCATTGATTGCAATTCAGTAGCACGGCCTCTGAATTCATTTTCCAACTGCTTGGCTACCGTTTCACGCTGCGGTAACTGCTGGAAAATACTGGATACGTTAACAACCGCGATCTTGTCAGCAGCCTGAACGCTTGCAGATGCAGCCAATGCTAAACCGAGGCCTGCGGCACATAACCACTTTTTCACTATAAACTCCTCAACCTAACCTAATTTGTGTCTTCACACATTCAATTTGCATAACGTCATAGCAATATCTGGATCTTAAACTATGTCCGCCATACGATTTGTCTTGCATACGACCTGCCGTCGTCACATTACCAGGTTTTGCCAATATTAAACTGGAACTGCTCCGACTTATCTCCATCGTATTTTTTAACCGGTTGGGCATAGGAGAAGACCAGTGGCCCAAGCGGAGACATCCATTGCAGGGCGATACCACTGGAAACCCGGAAATTACTCGCCTTGCTGTAATCAGGGACGCCTGCGTCAGCGGTTGCCGAGGTGTTTTCCCAATTGGTATCCCAGACCGTCCCCCCATCCACGAAGAATGAAGTACGAATCGAATTGGCATATTTGTCACTGACAAACGGCGTCGGCACGATCAGTTCGGCACTCAGAACCGCCATCGCGTTACCGCCCACGGCATCATCCAGATTGTCTTTATCAATCGGACAGTTGGCATAAGAAGACTCACCGCCGTTACAGAGATAATAGGCGGCTTTAGGACCGATGGTATTCGACTGGAAGCCGCGCACCGTACTCGAACCACCCGCATAGAAGTTATCGTAGAACGGTACTTCTTTACCGCTCAGCCCATCGGCATAGCCCGCACGACTTCGTCCCATAATAACCCATTGACCGCTATCGCTTAACGGGTAATACGTCGCCGAGTCAAACGTCAGCTTGTAGTATTCGTTATCCGAGCCTGGGATCGTCACTTTAGCATTGGCCGAAGCGCGGGTTCCTCTGGTCGGGAAATAGCCCCGATCAAGACTGTTGTAAGACCAGCCGGTATTCAGGAAGAAATCATTCGCTTTGAAATCCGAGCTGGACTTGTCATTCGCCCCCACGATATCTGGATTAACGCCGACGGAATCCAGATAGCGCCACATGGCTACCTGAGGCTTCATATCCGACAGGTCGTTATGAACATAGTCGATGCCGAGACGTAACGAGTTGTTCTCGTTGATCGGGAAACCTAACGTGCTGCCGATACCATAGCTGGCGTTGGTGTAATCAGAGAGGTCCGCATCATACGCTTCAAACTTGTTGTAGAAGATACGACCACCGAGGCTAACGCCATCAACGGTAAAATACGGATCGGTCAGCGACAGTTCAACATAGCTTTGGTAGTCGTTTTTCGTGCCGCTGATACCGACAGAGTTACCCGTTCCCAGCCAGTTATCCTGCTGGACGCCCGCCTGGAAGCTAACGCCGCTTTCTGTGCCGAAGCCTACGCCGAAGTTGAATGTCCCGGTGTTACGCTCTTTGACCTTATAGGTCACATCAACCTGATCGGCAGTACCCGGCACGCGTTGTGTCTCCACATCGACGCTTTCAAAGTATCCCAGACGATTAAGGCGCTCTTTACCCTGTTCAACCAGATCGTTACCTAACCAGCCCCCTTCCATCTGGCGCATTTCGCGGCGCAGTACAGAGTCTTTGGAGGTATCGTTGCCTTCAAAACGTACTCGGCGGACATAGAAACGGTTACCGGCATCAACGTTGATATTCAGCTTCACGCTCTTATCGGCATCATTGATTTCCGGCTGAGTGACCACGCGCGGATAAGCGTACCCATAGCGGCCAAGAAGCTTTTTAATGTCCTCTTCCATACGAGTCACTTTGGTGCCGTTATACAACTCGCCGGGCTCAATTTTAGTCAGTCCTTCAATCTCGGCAGAATGACCGGCCAGATTACCTTTAACGATCACGCCAGAAAGCTTGTATTGATCGCCTTCCGTCATATTGATGGTGATGTAAATGCCTTTTTTATCCGGCGTCAGGCTTACCTGCGTTGAATCAATGTTGAAGCGGGCATAGCCGCGATCCAGATAAAAACTACGCAGTGTTTCCAAATCGCCGGACAATTTCTGTTTCTGGTATTTGCGATCGCCGACCACGTTCCACCACGGTACTTCATCGCGCAGTTGGAAACGGGAAATCAGTTCATCAGAGCTGAAGGCTTTATTACCGACGATATTGATTTGCTGAATCTTGGCGGACACGCCTTCCGTGAACACCAGCTTCAGGTCGGCGCGGTTACGGGGCAACGGCGTGACAACGGCTTTGACCGACGCACTGTATTTACCCACGCTGTAGTAGAAATCCTCCAGTCCTTTTTCGATGCTGGAAAGCGTCGTGCGGTCAAGCGCTTCCCCCACCCGCACGCCGGAAGCTTCCAAATTCTCTTTCAACATGTCGTCTTTTACCGACTTGTTGCCGGAAAACGTGATGCTGGCGATTGTCGGACGCTCCTTAACCTGAACGATCAGCGTTTCGCCGTCGCGCATCACGCGGACATCTTCAAAATTTCCGGTCGCGAATAAAGCACGGATGGTATTACCGATGTCATCATCATTGACGGTATCGCCAACGCGGACTGGCATACTGAGTAATGCCGCACCGACGGCAACCCGTTGCAGGCCCTCGAAATGAATGTCCTTCACTACGAACCCGTCTGCACCGTATACGGTGGCGCTGCTGAACAGCAGCGACGCTATGAGCAACTTTTTCATCGCCATCGTTGTTATGCGTTTTTCCTAACCTAATCCCACGCCTAGAGACGAGAGAAATCATTGAAAAGTGCGAGTCCCATTAACAACATCAGCAACACAGTACCAATGCGATAACTAAAGTCCTGCACACGCTCAGAAACCGGCCTGCCCTTCAGCTTTTCAATCGCAAGAAAGAGCAGGTGTCCACCATCCAGTACCGGCAGAGGGAACAGATTGATGATCCCCAGATTGACGCTGATTAAGGCCAGAAACATCAGGTAATAAACCAATCCGAAATCCGCTGACATTCCCGCGCCCTGAGCAATCGAAAGCGGACCACTCAGATTATTCAGCTTAACATCACCCGTAACCAGCTTGCCCAACATACTGACGGTCAATTTCATCAGTTGCCAGGTTTTATCTGTTGCCTGATAGATGGCGCTAAACGGTCCGTACTGACGAACCGTTCTGAATTCTTCAGGCAGCGGCGCCACACTCGGCAACACGCCCGCAAGCCCTTCAACCCTGCCATTACCGACAAACTTGCTGTCAGGCGTCAGCGTCAAAGGCAGCGTTACGCCGTTCCTTTCGATGTCCAGGGCAATACTTCGCCCCGGATTATCACGCACGGCAGCGACAAATTCACGCCAGTGCGTCAAAACCTGTCCGCCGACTTTAACGATCCTGTCCCCGGCTTGCAAACCCGCTTTTTCTGCCGCGGATCCCGGTTGAACCTGAGTCAACACCGCCTCAATCTGCGGTCCGCGAGGAACCATGCCCAGAGACATAACCGGGTCCTGCTTATCGGGCTCAAATTGCCAGTCACGCAAATCCAGCGTTTTCTGCACTGTCTGACTGGAGCCTAAAGGCGCGACGTTGATCACGACTTCCCGGCTGCCAATATTGCCAATCAACGCCAGACGCGCCGTATCCCAGTCAGGCGTTTCGATACCGTCAACCGACTTTAGTTCAATTCCTGCTGACATTTCCGCCTGAGAAGCGATGGAGTTGGGCAATATTTCACCAACCACCGGCCGTACGCCAGGTACACCGATAATGAATACCAGCCAATACGTAATAATGGCAAAAAGGAAATTGGCAATAGGCCCTGCGCTGACGATAGCGGCACGCTGCCAGACAGTCTTACTATTAAATGATTGATGGCGGAACTCCGGCGCGACGGTATTGACACGCTCATCAAGCATTTTGACATAGCCCCCAAGCGGGATTAGCGCAATGACATACTCCGTGCCCGATCGATCACGACGACGCCATAAGGCCCGACCAAAGCCGACAGAAAAACGCTCAACCTTAACGCCGCACCGACGAGCAATCCAGAAGTGACCAAATTCATGCACGGTAATCAGCACACCCAGTGCGATGATAAACGCGGCCAAACTCCAGAGGAAATTCATCATACTCTACCGTTTCATCCTAAACAGCTTTAAATATCAACAGCATCAGACAGGAAAAGACCGGTACTGCTGCTGTCAGGCTATCAATACGATCCAGCACGCCACCATGTCCGGGGATCAAATGACTGCTGTCTTTAATACCGGCTTCGCGCTTGAACATGCTTTCGGTCAAATCGCCCACCACCGAAGCCAGCGCAGCCACAATAGAACAGACCAATAATGTCGATGATGCCACGCTCAGCGGAGCATAGCGACTAAACAGCAGGGAAATCACGGCTGATGTGACCAACCCGCCGGCAAAACCTTCCCAGGTTTTCCCAGGAGAGACTTTTGGCGCCAGCTTACGTCTGCCAAACCGTTTGCCAAACAGGTAGGCGCCGCTGTCCGCTCCCCATACCAGCAGCATGACGTACAACAGCCACCATGCACCGCTAAAAGGATTCACGTCATAGTTATATTGGCGAAGCGCAACCATTCCCCAAAAAAAAGGAACAATCGTCATAATCCCGAATAGCAGTCGCAGAACTCGCGAGTGCCGCCACAGCGATGCTGAAGCGGGATAGAACAGAACCAGACACAGCGCGACACACCACCAGCCCAAAGAGATCCAGAGCACAGCGCTGATTTGCAGAACATGAATCGAATAGTGGTATGCCGGAAGGGTTAATAGCATCAGCGCCAATAAAAAACCACACAAGATGGCCAACCATAGGCGCTGATTATAGGAAGAAAAACCTGACAGCGGCCCCCATTCCCAGGCTGCCAACATACATACGGCCAACGTGACCAGCGTAAATCCCAATGGGGACAACAAAAACAATGCCGCGATAACAATTGGAATTAAGATCAAAGCAGTAATCAGGCGATACTTCAGCAAAAGTTCCCCCTAGGACGCATTCGCATCGATAGGTGTTGTTCCCCCGAAGCGGCGCTCGCGTTGTGCAAATGCATTCAGCGCACCTTCAAAGACTTGTTCATCGAAATCAGGCCAAAGGACATCGGTAAAGTAAAGCTCGGCGTAAGCAATTTGCCACAATAAAAAATTACTTATGCGATGTTCTCCACCGGTTCTGATCACCAAATCGACCGGGACCAGCTCATTCAGGCAAATATATTGGCATAATGCATCTTCATCAATGCTGTCAGGACGTAACGTTCCTTCCTGTACCTGCTCTGCAAGCCGCCTTACTCCCTGAATGATATCCCAACGGCCGCCATAATTCGCAGCAATATTCAGCGTCAGGCCCTGATTATTTTTTGTCAGCTCCTCCGAGTGACGGATACGCGCTTGTAAACGCGGGCTAAAACGGCTGATATCACCAATGATGCGTAGGCGGATATTGTGTTTATGCAAGCTTCTCACTTCACTATCCAACGCACGGACAAACAGTTCCATCAGCCCCGTAACTTCCTGAGCGGGACGGTTCCAGTTCTCACTGCTGAACGCATAGAGCGTTAACGCGTCGAGTTCATGAGTAACGGCAAAACTCACCGCCCGACGCACAGATTTTACGCCAGCCTGATGGCCAAATATCCGCAGTTTTCCCTTGCTTTTCGCCCAACGGCCATTCCCATCCATGATAATAGCGACGTGCCGCGGCTTGGCAAACGACAGATTATCAGCATTTTTTTGATTATCGGACGGCATAACGCGTACTTATTTCCTCAAGTAAGAAATACAACAGTCCTTCCGTAACATCAGAATCCATTAGCGTAAAAAAAGCCGTGAACGATCACGGCTTAACTTCACCGTCGGCACGAAACACGTCGCGGAGCCGACCATTGAGTGGCGCAGACTATACCACCTCAACCGCACCTGAACAAATCGTGCCTTCTGAATACATTATTTAACGACCGCAATGCATCAGCGCCTGCGTCGCGGCCTGCCTTGCCCAGAGATCGATAGAAAGAACTTCATCAACACATGTCGGCTCAGACAATGTAAGTTGCTCAATCACATGCTGATTAACCGCTGCAATATCCGTAAACCGAATCTGTGTTTGTAAAAATGCGGCAACAGCGATTTCATTGGCGGCATTTAGCGCAGTGGTCGCCGCTTGACCGTGATTACAGGCGTCTATCGCCAATTGTAAACACGGGTAGCGCGCGTAATCCGGTGCGGAAAACGTCAGTGCGCCCAGTTGGCAAAAGTCCAATGCTTTGGCGCCTGATGTGACCCGCTCAGGGTAAGCCATTGCGTGGGCAATCGGTGTTCGCATATCCGGCGAACCTAGCTGCGCCAGCACGCTGCCATCACGATAACGCACCATTGAATGAATAACGGACTGGGGATGAATGATGACCTCCATCTGTTCCGCAGAGGCATTAAACAACCAGCGGGCTTCGATATACTCCAGCCCTTTATTCATCATAGTAGCGGAATCGACGGAAATCTTGCGTCCCATTGACCAGTTCGGGTGCGCACAAGCCTGATCGGGCGTCATGTCCGCCAACGCCGATAACGACGTTTCGCGAAACGGCCCGCCGGACCCCGTCAGAATAATGCGTTCAACACCATACTGCTCTAATGAAGAGTAGCCTAACTGTTGTTGCATTTTCTCAGGTAAACTCTGAAAAATTGCATTATGTTCACTGTCTATCGGCAGGATTTTTGCGTTGCTTTGTGCAACCGCTTCCATAAACAGGCGTCCGCAAGTGACCAAAGATTCTTTATTAGCCAGCAACACCTGTTTGCCCGCCCGAATCGCCGCCAGCGTTGGCAACAAGCCTGCGGCGCCAACAATTGCCGCAATAACCTGATCGACATCATCTAACGCGGCCAACTCACAAGCGGCCAGTTCTCCAGATAACACTTCGGTCTGGCATCCTTGCTGCTTCAATTGCTCGCGCAATCTTTTGGCGGACAGTTCATCCTCCATTGAGGCGTAAGCGGGGCGGAACGTCAGACATTGCTCCAGCATAAGCTCGACATTGCCTCCGGCCGACAGCGCCAGAACAGAAAATTTGTCTGGATTTGCCTTAATAACCGCCAGTGAACTGACGCCAATAGAACCAGTAGAACCAAGAATTGTCAGTTGCTTCATTGAAATGCTCTGAATAACTGGATTTGATTACAGGAAGGTACACCAGTCTGAGACGATTGCCATGACGTAGACTTACTATTCACGATAAAAGATGTCATGACAGAAGATGATTTACCGCCCAAAGAGGGGCTGGCCTGCACCAACAAGTTTGATAAAATATAAAGCGCCGCCGGAAAAAGCTGGTGCTAGGAGCTCCATGACTTTCCTGCGACGCTTATTACAGCAAATGGATTAGAACGCCATCAGCTCCGCTTCTTTCTCAGCCAGTGCGATATCCACTTTCTTGATGAAGGAATCGGTCAGTTTCTGGACATCTTCCTGGGCACGGCGCTCTTCATCTTCGCTGATCGCTTTGTCTTTCAGTTGGGCTTTCAGTTTATCGTTGGCATCACGGCGCACGTTACGCACGGAAATGCGACCTTGTTCAGCTTCACCACGCACGACTTTGATCAGATCTTTACGGCGTTCTTCCGTCAACGGGGGCAGCGGAACCCGGATCACCGTACCGGCGGAAGACGGGTTCAGTCCCAGATCGGAAGACATAATCGCTTTCTCAACAGCCGGACTGAGTGATCGATCGAATACGGTAATCGCCAGCGTACGGGAATCTTCCACGACGATATTGGCCAACTGGCGCAGCGGCGTGGCGCTGCCGTAATACTCGACCTGAATGCCGTCAAGAATACTGGGTGATGCGCGGCCAGTACGGATTTTGCCGATCTGGTTTTTGAAAACCTCTACGCATTTTTCCATGCGTGTTTCAGTATCTTTTCTGATTTCATTAATCACGTTGTGAACCCTTGAAAACTGGTTGCCTGGCAGACCACGCACCGCGTGACCCGGTGAATAATTAATACCAGCGTGAGCTGGCGATAAAACCGGCAATATCTTCTGTCAACTGAACAGGATATTACCCTATTTTTAAGATCATCCGTTATTACTGATCAGCGTCCCTTCCTTCTCGCCCATGACGACCCGACGCAACGCGCCTGGTTTGTTCATGTTGAACACGCGGATAGGCAAGTTATGATCGCGAGCCAGCGTGAAAGCGGCCAAGTCCATGACTTTTAGCTCACGCTCCAACACTTCCTGATAGCTCAGCGTTTCATACAGGGTCGCAGAGGGATCTTGTACCGGATCGGCAGAATAGACGCCATCGACTTTTGTCGCTTTCAATACGACGTCGGCTTCAATCTCTATGCCGCGCAGACAAGCTGCCGAATCCGTCGTAAAGAAGGGATTGCCGGTGCCCGCCGAAAAGATCACCACGCGATTATTGCGTAACAAGCTGATAGCCTCGGCCCAGCTATAGTTGTCACACACGCCATTCAAAGGTATAGCCGACATCAGGCGAGCGTTAACATAGGCGCGATGCAACGCATCACGCATCGCCAGCCCATTCATCACAGTCGCCAGCATTCCCATGTGATCGCCCACGACACGGTTCATTCCCGCTTTCGCCAGACCAGCACCGCGAAACAGGTTGCCACCGCCGATGACCACGCCGACCTGAATGCCTAACTCAACCAGTTCTTTCACTTCCTGAGCCATGCGATCCAGAATGCTCGCATCGATACCAAAGCCTTCTGTTCCCTGTAAAGCTTCGCCGCTCAGCTTAAGCAGGATTCGTTGATATACGGGTTTTGCATTGGTTGCCATGGTGTTCATGTCCTACAGGCTGTCGTCGTATTGGGAGTTGCTACCGTCACACTTCATTCCTTCACCAGAAGGTGAACGATCAAGTGTATTGAAATTATTTTGGCTGGATAAAAAGGAACCGCCAACTGGCGGCCCCTTTTTTACGATTAAGACTGCTTACTCATCGCTGCCACTTCAGCAGCGAAGTCAACTTCAGCTTTCTCAATACCTTCACCCACTTCAAAACGGATGAAGCTGATCACGTCAGCATTGTGCTCTTTCAGCAGATCGCCAACGGTTTTGTTCGGGTCCATAACGAAATGCTGACCAGTCAAAGAGATCTCACCGGTGAATTTACGCATACGGCCTTCAACCATTTTCTCCGCAATTTCACGCGGCTTGCCAGACTGCATAGCGATATCCAGTTGAATCTGGTGCTCGCGAGCAACCACATCAGCAGGAACGTTTTCAGCTTTCACATATTCCGGTTTGCTGGCGGCGATGTGCATGGCAATGTGCTTGATCAGCTCGTCGTCAGCACCTTTGGCAGCGACCATAACGCCGATGCGAGCGCCGTGCAGATAAGAACCCAGCACGTCGCCTTCTTGCACAGCGATACGGCGGATATTGATGTTTTCACCAATTTTAGCCACCAGCGCAGTACGTTGTTCTTCAAATTTCGCTTTCAGAACTTCAACATCGGAAATGCGATCGTTCAGAGCGACGGCGACCACGTCTTCACCAAACGCTTTGAAGCCGGCATCTTTGGCAACGAAGTCAGTTTCGCAGTTCAGTTCAACGATGACGCCGTATTTACCGTCTGCGGAAATTTTAGTCAGGATCACACCTTCAGCAGCAACACGGCCTGCTTTCTTGGCGGCTTTCGCCTGGCCGGATTTACGCATATTGTCGATAGCCAGTTCAATGTCGCCACTCGCTTCAACCAGCGCTTTCTTACATTCCATCATGCCTGCGCCAGTACGCTCACGCAGTTCTTTTACCAGGGCAGCGGTAATTTCAGCCATTATCTTTTCCTCGGATATCTCGCGGGGGAGATAAGTAAAAAAGGAGCCCTGTCAGGCCCCTTTAACCAACATATGTCAATACCTGGTTAATAAGGGCTCATCAAGCCAGCCTTATTATTCAGCTTCTACTAAGCCTTCTTCCGCCTGCTCAGCCAGATCTTGAGAACGGCCTTCACGGATGGCAGTAGCAACGGCGCTCAGATACAGGCTAACTGCACGGATTGCGTCGTCGTTACCAGGGATAATGAAGTCAACACCATCTGGATCAGAGTTGGTATCAACGATAGAAAATACCGGGATACCCAGGTTGTTGGCTTCTTTGATTGCGATGTGTTCGTGATCGGCATCTACAACGAACAGCGCATCTGGCAGGCCGCCCATGTCTTTGATACCGCCCAGGCTGTTTTCCAGCTTGTCCAGTTCACGAGTGCGCATCAGCGCTTCTTTCTTGGTCAGCTTGTCGAAAGTACCGTCCTGGGATTGAGTCTCCAGATCTTTCAGACGCTTGATTGACTGACGAACCGTTTTCCAGTTAGTCAGCATACCGCCCAACCAACGATGGTTCACGAAGAACTGATCGCAGCTGTTGGCAGCATCTTTTACCGCTTCGCTTGCTGCGCGTTTCGTACCAACGAACAGAATTTTGCCCTTGCGAGAAGCAATTTTGCTCAGCTCAGCCAGTGCGTCGTTGAACATTGGTACAGTTTTCTCAAGATTAATGATGTGCACTTTGTTACGCGCACCGAAGATGAACGGCTTCATTTTCGGGTTCCAGTAACGGGTCTGGTGACCAAAGTGTACGCCAGCCTTAAGCATATCGCGCATGGAAACAGTTGCCATGATTACCTCTATTAATTAAGTATGGGGTTATGCCTCCACGTGTCCCATTGCGCCGACTCCGCAAGTCAAAAACCTTTGGAGCACCCCGGCGAACGTGCCGACACGTGTGTGTTATATACACAAAGTGAGTTTAGTCGATGCGGTTAAATATCATACAAAAATATCCAGCCGGATCATCGGCGCGCTTTATACCATAATTCCCCCCGACACACCAACTTTTGTTGTATCGCGCCACGGTTCGGAATGATCAATTGGCAAGCCAGCGGCAGGACTGATAACATGCGTTATTACTTAACATCAGCTTTAATTTCCTGTGAAATACACGGGATACCTGCGGACTAAAATTTAATGGCAATATCAATCAAAACCCCTGAAGATATCGAGAAAATGCGAGTAGCCGGACGTCTGGCTGCCGAAGTACTGGAAATTATCGAACCTCATGTTGTTCCGGGCGTCAGCACCGCCGAGCTGGATAGAATCTGTCACGATCACATCATTAATAATCAACAGGCTATTTCAGCCTGCCTGGGCTATCACGGTTTTCCCAAATCGGTTTGTATTTCCATCAACGAAGTCGTTTGTCACGGTATTCCTAGCGAAGAAAAAATCCTGAAAAACGGCGATATCGTCAACATTGATGTCACCGTTATCAAAGATGGTTTCCACGGCGATACCTCTAAAATGTTCATCGCGGGCACCCCCACGATCCTCGGCGAACGCCTCTGCCGCATTACGCAGGAAAGCCTCTATCTGGCGCTAAAAATGGTCAAACCCGGCATCCGCCTGCGTTCCCTGGGAAAAGAAATCCAGAAATTTGTCGAAGCGAACAACTTCTCGGTGGTGCGAGAGTATTGCGGTCACGGTATCGGTAAAGGGTTCCACGAAGAACCGCAGGTGCTGCATTATGATGCAGACGACGGCGGTGTCGTTTTGCAGGCGGGTATGGCTTTTACCATTGAACCCATGGTCAACGCCGGCGATTACCGTATTCGTACCATGAAAGACGGCTGGACGGTAAAAACCAAAGATCGCAGCTTATCGGCACAATATGAGCACACGATTGTGGTAACCGAAAACGGCTGTGAAATAATGACATTGCGTAAGGATGACACCATCCCTAATATTATTACGCATCAAGCGTAATACTGGGCCGGTTAAGACCAACTCAGGCTGCCGGCAAAAAGGTTTATGTCGTCACGCTCGCGTCAGCGAGGCGTTTCCTGATGGTCACGTGTTGATTAAAAGCACATTCCCGCCCAGGCGGGAATGACGGTATTGTCAGTTCGTGCCTTATCATCAATCTCCGGCGATTTTTATGGATTGCACACATGACCAACAGACACCTTTCGCATGATATTCTCGCGCAATCCCCCGCGATAGTGCAACCTCCAACCTCGCCACTGACCTACAGCGACGACATGCTGAACAGCCAGACGCTAAAATTGCAGTTGGAACACGTTCAAAACTGGCTGGGCAGCGAGTTCAAATCCGGCGTCAGCGCGGAAACGCTGATTGATGCCAGAACGCTTTTCATTGATCGCCTGCTGCAACGGCTATGGTTCTTTTACGGCTTTGAAAAAATCGCGCAGGCCGCGCTGGTCGCGGTCGGTGGCTATGGTCGGGGCGAGTTGCATCCGCTTTCCGATATCGATGTGCTGTTTTTGAGCCAGGATAAGCTCGGCGAACAGGATTCACAACGCGTCGGCGAATTTATTACCTTGCTATGGGATATTAAGCTCGAAGTCGGCCACAGCGTCAGAACGTTGGAAGAGTGTCTGCAAGAAGGCCGCGCCGACATTTCCGTCGCGACTAACTTGATCGAATCCCGCATGATATGCGGTGATGTCGCCTTGTTCCTCAATCTGCAAAAACAGATTTTCAACGATGACTTCTGGCCGTCATCCGCCTTTTTCCCAGCCAAAATCGCCGAACAGCAGGAGCGTCATCGGCGCTACCACAGCACCAGCTACAATCTTGAACCCGATATCAAAAGCAGCCCGGGCGGATTACGCGACATTCATACTCTGTTGTGGGTGGCCCGCCGTCATTTTGGCGCAACGTCCCTTGACGAAATGGTGGGATTTGGCTTTCTCACCGAAGCGGAACGCAAAGAACTGAACGAGAGCCAGAGTTTTCTGTGGCGTATTCGGTTCGCCCTGCACCTGATGCTGCCGCGCTACGACAATCGGCTGCTGTTCGATCGGCAGCTCAATGTCGCACAGTTGCTGCAATACCAGGGGGAAGGAAATGCTCCGGTAGAACGCATGATGAAAGATTTCTACTGTATGACGCGCCGCGTCAGCGAGTTAAATCAGATGCTGCTGCAATTGTTTGATGAAGCCATTCTCGCGCTGGAAGCGGATGAGAAACCGCGGGCGATTGATGAAGAATTTCAACTGCGCGGCAGTTTGATCGATCTGCGTGACGAAACGCTGTTTATCCGTAAGCCAGAAGCCATCATGCGCATGTTTTATCTGATGGTACGTAATCGCAACATCACCGGGATATATTCGACAACCTTGCGTCAGTTGCGTCACGCCCGGTGCCACCTTGCCAGCCCGCTGTGTACCATTCCCGAAGCCCGACAACTGTTTATGAACGTGCTGCGTCATCCGCATGCCGTGAGCCGGGCGCTGCTCCCTATGCATCGGCACAGCGTGCTGTGGGCCTATATGCCGCTGTGGGGAAATATCGTCGGGCAAATGCAGTTTGACTTATTCCATGCCTACACCGTTGATGAACACACTATTCGGGTGCTGCTGAAGCTGGAAAGCTTCTCCGACGAAGAAACCCGCGCGCTCCATCCGCTGTGCGTAGAACTTTATCCTCGTTTACCGCAGCCTGAATTGCTGCTGCTCGCTGCCCTGTTCCACGATATCGCCAAAGGCCGAGGCGGCGATCACTCTGAACTTGGCGCACAGGACGTACTTGAGTTCGCGGCGCTGCACGGCTTGAATTCACGGGAAGCGCAGTTGGTTTCATGGCTGGTTCGCTGCCATTTGCTCATGTCGGTCACCGCACAGCGGCGGGATATTCAGGACCCGGCCGTCATTCAGCAATTCGCCGCCGAAGTACAAAGTGAAACGCGTCTGCGTTATTTGGTAAGCCTGACCGTCGCGGATATCTGTGCGACCAATGAAACGCTGTGGAACAGTTGGAAACAGAGCCTATTGCGCGAGCTCTATTTTGCGACTGAAAAACAGCTAAGGCGCGGTATGCAGAATACGCCGGATCTGCGCGAACGCGTACGCCACCATCGCCTACAGGCGCTGGCGCTGCTGCGTATGGACAATATTGACGAGGAAGCGCTGCATCATATCTGGAGCCGCTGCCGGGCTGATTATTTCCTGCGCCACTCGCCTAACCAGCTAGCCTGGCATGCCCGCCACCTGTTGGAGCACGACATTAATAAGCCGCTGGTTCTTATCAGCCATCAGGCCAGCCGTGGCGGTACGGAGATTTTTATCTGGAGCCCGGACCGGCCTTATCTGTTCGCGGCGGTCGCCGGTGAGCTGGATCGACGTAATCTCAGCGTTCACGATGCCCAGATTTTTACCAGTCGCGACGGCATGGCGATGGATACGTTTATTGTGCTGGAACCGGACGGCAGTCCACTGGCGCAGGATCGCCACGAAATGATTCGCCATGCGTTGGAGCAGGCGCTAACGAAGCGTGATTATCAACATCCGCGCGGGCGCCGTCCTTCGTCGAAATTACGTCATTTCAGCGTCCCCACCGAGGTCAATTTTTTGCCGACGCATACGGATCGACGCAGCTATGTCGAGCTGATCGCTCTCGACCAGCCAGGTTTGCTGGCCCGTATCGGCGAAATTTTCGCCGATCTGAATCTCTCGTTGCACGGGGCCAGAATCTCCACCATCGGTGAGCGGGTGGAAGATTTATTTATCCTCGCCGACAGCGACAGGCGTGCTCTCAAACCGGAATTGCGGCTTAAATTGCAAGAACGGTTGACAGAGGCCCTCAACCCAAACGATAAAGTATCATTGAGCTAATATTCACAATCAGGAATAGAGAAAACAGGATGCACCAACAACTACAGAATGTTATTGAAACCGCTTTCGAGCGCCGCGCCGAAATAACGCCAGCAAGCGTAGACACCGTCACGCGCGAAGCGGTTAACCAGGCCATCAGCCTGCTGGACAGCGGCGTACTCCGTGTTGCTGAAAAAATTGACGGTCAGTGGATCACACATCAATGGCTGAAAAAGGCCGTGCTGCTCTCTTTCCGCATCAACGATAACCAGATTATGGAAGGCGCGGAAACGCGCTACTACGACAAAGTGCCAATGAAGTTCGCTGATTATGACGACGAGCGCTTTCAACGCGAAGGTTTCCGCGTTGTGCCGCCAGCCAGCGTGCGTCAGGGCGCATTTATCGCTCGCAATACCGTACTGATGCCTTCTTACGTCAACATCGGCGCTTATGTTGATGAAGGTACCATGGTCGATACCTGGGCCACCGTGGGTTCCTGTGCCCAAATCGGCAAAAACGTTCACCTGTCTGGCGGCGTCGGTATTGGCGGGGTTCTTGAACCGTTACAGGCCAACCCAACCATCATTGAAGACAACTGCTTTATCGGCGCACGCTCTGAAGTGGTTGAAGGGGTGATCGTTGAAGAAGGTTCGGTCATCTCGATGGGCGTATTCATCGGCCAGAGCACCAAGATTTACGATCGTGAAACGGGTGAAGTGCACTACGGGCGCGTTCCTGCCGGTTCCGTGGTGGTATCCGGCAATCTGCCGTCCAAAGATGGCAGCTACAGCCTGTACTGTGCAGTGATCGTGAAAAAAGTGGATGCGAAAACGCGCGGTAAAGTGGGCATTAACGAGTTACTACGCACCATTGACTAAACTGAATCTGGCGGGTGATTTAACCCGCCATTTTATCGTGGCTATCCTGCCTTCGGGCCATCGCATAACGACGTTTGAATTAAAAAGGTTGCATTATGTATGACAATCTGAAAAGCTTGGGGATCACCAATCCCGACGATATCGATCGCTATAGCCTTCGTCAGGAGGCTAGCAACGACATTCTAAAAATTTACTTTCGCAAGGACAAGGGAGAGTTTTTCGCCAAGAGCGTAAAATTCAAATATCCGCGTCAGCGCAAAACTATTATGGCCGACAACGCGGGTCAAGGTTATAAAGAGATCAACGAAATCAGCCCTAATTTACGCTATATCATTGATGAACTTGATCAAATCTGCCAGCACGAACAGGCGGAAGTGGATTTGAAACGCAAGATCCTTGACGATCTGCGTCATCTGGAAAGCGTAGTTTCGAACAAAATCAGCGAAATCGAAGCCGATTTGGAAAAACTGACCAAAAATCGCTGAAGGCGCTCGTGTCTTGCTCAACAAAAACGGGAGGCTTTTGCTCCCGTTTTTCGTCTTACTGAGCCTCTACCAACCCGGCCCATTGCTCGACCCACGGGCAGGAGAGCACTTCCGGCTCCGGGTGTTCAATGGCATCAATATCCAGAACATCGCCCAGACGCTTGGCGCCGATATCCTGTAACAACGCATCAAACTGATGACCGCCGCCACAAAAGTTCTCGTAACTGCTATCGCCCAGAGCAATCAATCCATAGTGCAGGTTTGGCTGATGCCCCCCTTTCTCGCGCAACGCCACATACAAAGAAGTAATCGAGTCAGGCAGTTGCCCCTGTCCGGTCGTCGACGTCACCACCAGCACGTAGTGCTCAAGGTACTCAAGCCATACCTCCAGCGAAGCATCCTCAAAAACCTTGACCTCATGCCCGCGCGCTCTGAGGATGTTCTCCGCTTCTTCAGCTACCAGAAGCGCATTCCCGTAGACCGTACCAACAAAAATACCAATCTGCGCCATGCTTCCGCCTCCCTTTTTATTTAATGCCCAATTTATTGCTGGATGAAATGCCCGCTATCCTGACCCGATGCGTCTGGAAACTCAACCCTTTCAAAATCAGGGAGAATACCATTCCAGCCAAACCGCGACATCACGCCTTGCCACTGCGCATCCCAACGGGCCTGCAAAGTCAGCCACTCCCCGCTCACAGGATGGGGCAAACTCAGTTGGCTGGCATGCAACATCAATCTGCCACAGTCAAAATTCGCCGCCATACCACGGTTCTGTCGCAAATCGCCATACGCACTATCACCAATAATGGGATGTCGAAGATGCGACATGTGACGACGCAACTGATGCTTGCGTCCGGTTAGCGGCGCCAGTTCCAGCAGGCTAAAACGTGATGTTGGATAACGGCCTATCGCCACAGGCATTTCAGCCTGCGCCAGAGAACAGTAATGGCTGACGGCTGGCTGCGGAGGCTTATCGGGATTGCTATATTTATCCGCAATTTTATCCATCTCTTCCGTCAGGGCGTAGTCAATTACGCCCTCATCCGAAACATAACCACGCACTACGGCGTGATAGATTTTCCGCGTTTGATGCTGTTCAAACTGCTGAGACAATGAACGCGCCACATCGCTGGATAGCGCAAGCAACAACACGCCGGATGTTGGCCTGTCCAGGCGATGAACCGTATATACATGCTGACCGATTTGATCCCGCAGAGTCTGCATCACCACGACTTTTTCTTTACGATCCAGCCAACTGCGGTGTACCAGCCAACCGGCAGGCTTGTTGACCGCAACCAGATGCTCATCCTGAAAAATGATCTCAAGCATCGCTGTTTTCATCAGGATCAAAACTATTTTGGTGATTCTTGATGAACAGGGCATCAAGCTGACTGACATACCGTAGAACAGGCTCAATATCTTCCGGCGCGCCATCCAGCGCTTCTTCAAAATAAGGAAGAAGTGAGAGCTTCTCAGGTAACTGCGCACCACTATCCAGCAGTGCATGCATACGTGGCAGCAGTACCCACTGAAGCCACTGCGCTGCGGGCATCGTATCGATATAGAAAGGTTCAACGCTGTCAAAAGCGGAAACCTCCGGCGGCAACTCTTCCCAGAAAGGGCTATCTTTTAAGGCGCGCTCAAGATCAAATAAAGACTGGCGAACCTGATTCTCTATACTCATACGGTTTCTCGACTGAAGCCTTTGCCCTAAGCGGCAAAGCATAGCACTGATATCAGTCTCGCCCAATATTCACGCTTTAGAGGGCTTCTAGGCTAAAGTTATGCAAAAAAATGGGGGTACTGATTGCTCAGTACCCCCGATTCGTTTTATAGCTATCCCGCTACACTTTTGCATCCCTGCTCATCCGTGAAAACTTTTCCTTAGCGGTCTTCCTAACCCACAATCCCTGCGGTCGATCCTACTTTCTTCCTGACTTTTCCATCCTGTATCATCCATGACTGAATCCCTTTAGGCTCCTGCCCCACCGACAATCCTTGCCGGCTCTCAGTCTCCATCCTGGAGGTGTCCCTGATTTCATCCTGAAACTGGGTGTACCACGTTTATTGACAAGCGATCCACCTACTACTGTGATAGCCGTTTGATTCACTGTAACCGGTTACCAACTTAAGTAATAAGATGTATTAATTGTAAGGATTCAGCAAGAGGTAACTAGCAATCTTTACCGGTCAACTTTCTGAAAAGAAAAAAATTGAAGCCTAATTATTTAATTAATAATAAAAAAATAAAAATGCAACCCAGCCTTCACATGAAAGATAAGATATCTCTCACAGAAAATGTGAGAGATATCTTACATGGTCAAAAGTGAAACATGATTAATCATTAGCCCATCTCTGCGGACGAAGCCGGGAAAGAAATTCGGCCAGCGTCGGAACCAGTATCTGATGTCGCTTCGTACCAAACTCCTCCAGCAAAATCTGCCCGGAAACATTGCACAAAGACACCATCGTCATTTCAGATTCAGTGGTTGCCAAAAACAATGTCGGCGATAATTTCAGGCGCTTCTGGGTCAGTAAGTGCCCGATCAGATTCTCCTGTATACGGATAAAATCGTCCTCGCTCCACACCTGTAGCAAGGTACATGAATGAGAATCAAACTGCGCTGTCATATCACCCGCATATTGCGCGGTGTAAAAAGCGTGAATATCGGGATGAAGACTGATATTCAACGCCCTCTCGACGCCATCCAGCGCCAGAGCAGGCGAAGACGGCTGCGGCAACCAGAAAACCCTCTCCGCCCGGGTTTCGGTAATGCAGGGAGAAGGTACGCCATAGAGCGCAGCACTGGCGGGCGGATGGCCGGTTTCCTGCTGCCAGAACTCGATATAGCGTCGGGTAAATGCCGCCAGTGCCTGGGTGACTTCACAATCCATAATTTTTCTCATCGTTACGTTAGTCAGGTTACACTATTCACCATGATAGGTTTTACAGCAGGTGACAATATGTCTATCGATAAGCATCAGGCCTTGAGCGGACTGACGCTGGGGAAGCCCACACCTTATCACGATCGTTACGATGCAAAACTATTACAACCGGTGCCGCGCAGTCTCAATCGTGAACCTCTGGGTATTTCCCCGGATAGTCTGCCGTTCCACGGCGCCGACATTTGGACGCTCTACGAGCTTTCCTGGCTCAAGCCAAACGGCGTACCCCAGGTGGCCGTGGGTGAAATGCGTCTGGACGCGAATAGCCTGAACCTGATCGAGTCTAAAAGCTTCAAACTTTATCTCAACAGTTTTAACCAAACCCGGTTTGAGAGTTGGGAGGCGGTTCGCACCACATTGATCAAGGATCTTGGTCAATGCGCCCAGGGCCAGGTCAGCGTCGCGTTATTCAGACTCAGCGAGCTGGAAGGTCAGCAGATAGCCCGGTTTGAGGGGGAATGCATCGACGATCAGGATATCCGTATCGACAGCTACGCGTTCAACGCGGATCATCTGGCCTCAGCCTCACCAGATGCGACGCCGTCGGCAGAAGAAAGCCCAATTGTCGAAGAAACGCTGGTCAGCCATCTGTTGAAATCCAACTGTCTGATCACCCATCAACCCGACTGGGGTTCGATACAGATTCGCTATCGTGGTAAACGCATCAACCGGGAAGCTCTTCTGCGTTACATTGTGTCGTTCCGTCATCATAACGAATTTCATGAACAATGCGTGGAGCGCGTTTTTAACGACCTGATGCGTTACTGCCAACCGCAGGCGCTGAGCGTTTATGCGCGCTACACTCGCCGGGGCGGGCTGGATATCAATCCGTGGCGCAGCAACGCCACGTTTAATCCATCAAATGTGCGGTTGCCGCGTCAATAAATGCGAGACGTTACGCAACATGATGTTTTTACATGCGGCCATGATTGGAAAAAACGATGTCGGCGCGTTAAGGTGAAGCAACGGGACAGTCTGGGCGCCCCAGGCGGACATGCTCATCTCACCCGCATATAAAGGTTCTGATTGCGCCACAGAAGAAATGGCGAATTATTCTGCATTTCAAGGAGCAAAATTGATTACACATATCAGCCCGTTAGGGTCTATGGACTTGTTATCGCAGTTGGAAGTGGACATGTTGAAAAGCACTGCCAGCAGCGACCTCTATCGTTTGTTTCGTAATTGTTCCCTCGCCGTCTTAAACTCGGGTAGCCAGACGGACAACAGCAAGGAACTGCTTTCACGCTATGAAAGCTTTGACATTAATGTGCTGCGCCGTGAGCGCGGCGTAAAGCTGGAGTTGGTCAACCCGCCTGAAGAGGCCTTCGTTGACGGGTACATCATTCGTTCATTACAGGCCAACCTGTTTGCCGTGCTGCGCGACATTCTGTTTGTTAATGGACAGATTACCAGCGCGGGGCGTTATCAGTATCTCAATCTGGAAAACACCACGCACATTACCAATCTGGTGTTTTCTATTTTACGCAATGCCAGAGCCCTGCATGTCGGCGAAGAACCGAATATGGTCGTGTGCTGGGGCGGTCACTCAATCAATGAAACCGAGTATCTGTATGCCCGAAAAGTCGGCAGCCAACTCGGTCTGCGCGAACTGAATATCTGTACGGGCTGCGGCCCCGGCGCGATGGAAGCGCCGATGAAAGGCGCTGCGGTAGGACACGCGCAACAACGCTATAAAGAAGGCCGTTTTATCGGAATGACGGAACCCTCCATCATTGCGGCGGAACCGCCAAATCCGCTGGTGAATGAACTGATTATCATGCCGGATATTGAAAAACGTCTGGAAGCGTTCGTACGCATCGGACACGGCATCATCATCTTCCCCGGCGGAGTAGGAACGGCAGAAGAATTTCTTTACCTGCTGGGCATTATGATGAACCCGGAAAACAGCGAGCAGGTGTTGCCGATTATCCTAACCGGCCCGGAAGAGAGCGCCGATTATTTCCGCGTACTGGACGAATTCATTATCGGCACGTTAGGGCGTCAGGCGCGCCGCTATTACTCCATCGTCATCAATGACGCCGCTGAAGTGGCGCGCCAAATGAAGAAATCGATGCCGCTGGTCCAAGAAAGCCGCAGACACACGGGAGATGCCTACAGTTTTAACTGGTCATTACGAATTGCCCCGGATTTGCAGATGCCTTTCGAGCCAACGCACGAAAACATGGCCAACCTGAACCTGCATCTCAATCAGCCGGCGGAAGAGCTGGCAGCCGCGTTGCGCCGCGCGTTTTCCGGCATCGTTGCAGGGAACGTCAAGGAGAGGGGAATCAAGGCCATTGAGGAACAGGGACCTTATAAGCTCCACGGCGATACGCAGCTTATGAAGAGCATGGATAAACTGCTACAGGGTTTTGTCGCGCAACAACGCATGAAGCTTCCCGGCAGCGCGTATATTCCGTGCTACGAGATCTGCGCTTAACACGACAAAACGCCGAAGCGGCGGCCTATCGGGTTCGTTTACCACGATCGATCCGATTTCATCACCCAGACGGGGAAGCCACGTCTTCCCCGTATAACGCCATCAGGAAGCGATTTATGCCTGTCCATCTGCTGATTATCGATGCCCTAAATTTGATACGTCGGATTCACGCGGTACAAGGCTCTCCCTGCGCGCCGGCCTGTCAGCACGCGCTAAATCAGCTATTGCAACACAGCCAGCCAAGCCACGCCGTTGCCGTCTTTGACGATGAAGATCGCGACAGCAGTTGGCGACATCAGATTTTACCTGAGTACAAAGCCGGGCGAGCGCCAATGCCGGAGAACCTTAAACAGGAGTTGCCACAGATCAAAACAGCCTTTGCCGCGGTGGGGGTCGCCAGTTGGTACTCGCCTGGGAATGAAGCCGACGATCTGGCTGCTACGCTGGCGACTAAAGTGGCGAATGCCGGGCATCAGGCAACTATCGTGTCAACGGACAAAGGCTACTGCCAGCTTTTGGCGCCGGCAATCCTGATCCGTGATTACTTTCAGAAACGCTGGCTGGATCTGCCTTTCGTTCAGCAGGAATTTGGCGTGTCGCCGCGACAGCTCACCGATTATTGGGGATTGGCGGGTATCAGTAGCAGCAAAATTCCGGGCGTCAGTGGTATCGGCCCCAAAAGCGCCGTGCAATTATTACAGCAGGCGGGCAACCTGGAGGCGCTTTATCAGGATCTGGCGAGCGTGCCGGAGAAATGGCGCAGCAAACTTGAACAACAGCGGGAAATGGCGTTTGTCAGCCGCCGGGTCGCGACGCTCAGCACCGATCTGGCGTTGAATGGCAATTTGCAGCAGCTACGTCTGCCACAAACCAGCCACTAATCGTGAGTTTGCCCTGTCTATGTGCGACACTACCCGACAAACATTTATCAGAAGAAAACATCTAAAGGACGAGGCGTATGCGTAAAACGCCGCCAGTCGCCCCTGATAGCAAGTTTTAGCGCTCGTCGCGCCGCCCCGGCACCGCGGCCCAGAAGCGCCGCGCATGAACCGTCACCTCTTCACGATCGTGATACAGCTGCTTGGCATGCACTTCCGCATTAATACCGTCCTCAGCGAGACGTTCGTTAAGCAATGCCAGATTCTGCGACACTTCCTCATAACGCTTTTTCATCGGCAGTTTCAGGTTGAATATCGCTTCGCGGCACCAGCCTTTTACCAGCCAGTCGGCAATCAGGCTGGTCACCCTGGCCGGTTTTTCCACCATGTCGCACACCAGCCAGTAAACATTATTTCGCGGCGGTTCAAAACGGAAACCATCTGCCTGATGATGCATAACCTGGCCGGTATCCATCAAACTGGAGGCCATCGGCCCGTTATCCACGGCGTGAACCATCATGCTGCGTTTCACCAGTTGATAGGTCCAGCCACCGGGACACGCGCCCAGATCAACCGCATACATGCCGCTGCCCAGCCGCTCATCCCACTCGTCCGCCGGGATAAAAACGTGGAAAGCCTCTTCCAGTTTCAAGGTCGAACGGCTGGGCGCATCGGACGGAAACTTAAGCCGCGGAATGCCCATATAGAACGGAGAATTGTTAAAGCTGTGAGAGTAACCGACATAACAGCAACCGGGCGCGATGAACAGCACATGCAACACCGGCCGGTCGGCTTTCTCATATCCCAGCAAAATTTTGCTTTCACGCAGCGCCGCACGTAAAGGAACGGTGAACTTGCGGCAGAATTTCATCAGCTCTTTACTTTCATTCGTGTCAGGGACTTCGACACGCAAGTCCCCTGCATGCTCAATCGCCCCGGTCAGCATCCCGACAATCGGCGTAATGCGATCTTCCGGCGGCAGGTCGCGCAGCAACTCACCGCTGACAAACATCTGGCGGGCGAAAATCAGCTCATGAAACGGCAATACTTTTATCAGCCTTTCAGCATCTTCATGCTGGTAGCATTCAAAGACCACATAGCCGCTGTTCTCTTTTACTCTGGCAAAACCATAAGCGTTGTGATGTGTTGCTTTTTCCGTTATTTCCGCCGCACACTCTTTTTCAAATCCGGGACGACAGTACAGAATCACTTTATTCATGGCGTTTAGCCTTTCTCTTCAGACGCAGTGCGCCAACCAACATCAACAGCCACCCGACCAGAAAACAGAATCCGCCCATCGGCGTAACGTAAACCCAGAGCTTAAGATGCGAAAGCGCCAAGCAGTACAAACTGCCGCTGAACAATACTGTCCCCAAAGCCAGAAAAACGCTACTCCAGTAAAACCAGAGACTGGTGCGCTGATGCATGGCGATCGACAATGCCAGAATAGCCAGCGTATGAAACGCCTGATACTCCAACCCGGTACGCAACCAGGCTAGTTCGGTCGGACCCAGCGTTTTGCTTAACACATGGCTTCCAAATGCCCCCAACGCAACAAAAATAAAACCGCTGACGGCAGAGAACACCAGCATGAAACGACTATTCATCGTTGTTATCCAATAGAATTATCTGTGAATCCGAGGCGTTTCGCATCGCCTCAGCGCGTATTGTTATCATAGCGAAAACGAAATTTCTCCTGCTCGGTGGCTGCCCGAGCCAGAATCCAGTGTCGAAAAGCGGCTATTTTACCCAGTTCTGCCTGGCTGTCATGACATACCAGATAAAAAGCATTTTTACTGACCAAAACGTCGCTGAACGGACACACCAGACGCCCGGCCTCAATCTCAGCCTGCGCGATAACATTATTCGCCAGCGCCACGCCTTGTCCGTGAATTGCCGCCTGGAGCACCATCGCACTATGGCTGAATATCGGCCCCTGTTGCACATTGATCTGTACGCCGAGTTGACGCGTGTATGCCAGCCAGTCACGGCGCGACACGTCATGTAGTAAAGTGTGCGCCACCAGATCGTCCGGCGTTTTCAACGGATGGCTGCCGGTTAACAACAGCGGCGAACAGACTGGCAGCAGATACTCGGCATACAATTTTTCCACCCGCATGCCAAGCCAGTTATCACGACCATAAAAAATGGCGATGTCCACATCATCCGATAATCGGTCTTCATCGCGATCGACCGCCTGAATGCGCACATCAATGCCTGGATACTCGGCATTAAAGCTCGACAAACGGGGAACCAGCCAGTGGATGGCAAAGCTGGGAAGCAGGCTGACCGTCAGCGCGCCTTTGGCGCTGCGCGACTGCAATTTACGGGTGGCTTCATTAAGAGAAGAGAAAATCTCTTTAATATCAAGGTAATAACTTTGACCATCTTCTGTCAGCAGCAGCGAGCGATTACGGCGGCGAAATAATTTAAGCCCCAGAAAGCCCTCGAGCGACTTAATCTGATGGCTGACAGCGGCCTGGGTAACGAACAGTTCTTCCGCCGCTTTGGTGAAACTCAGGTGGCGGGCGGCTGCATCAAATACGCGCAAAGAATTGAGCGGAGGTAGACGTTTTGACATGGAGGAAGTTCTTTTATTTACCGATAAATCACGCCTGTAATACGTGCGTTTATCTATTAGTTTTTTTAATCCGAGACATTATAATTTGTCCGTTGAGGATGTGCCAGTAAATACCTATATTGGTACAACTTCCTGAGCCGAAAAGAAAAGTGCGGAGGATGATCTGAAGTGCTTTTGGCTTGTGGTCGTGGGTTGCGTGAGTGGTTTTTACCGCCTTTCAACAAGTTAGCGATTCCGTCTTACTCAATAAAAATACTTACATTTATCTTGTTTGTCCCTAATGCTTTTTATCTGTAGCACCGCGAATGCGGTGCTTTTTTTATGTGTCGGGTCGGTGTGTTCTACATGACCTAAAGACATAGACCCCGGTTATTTCGCTTCAACCATTTCCTTCACATTATCACGACTGATCTGCTGATTTTGACCATAGGCATCGGTGTAGCTGATCATCCCAGTTTCATCATCGACTTTCGGTTTACCGTCCGCGACGATGGTGCGGCCATCATTAGTGTGCAAAACATAATTACTGGAACAAGCTGCCAGAGAAAAAGCCATCAGAATAGCGGCGAAAATAGAGATTTTATTCTTCATAGTTAACTCCATGCGAATTAAAATGTTTTTTGGTTGACTCTACGCGTCAGGAAATCCTGAAACCTAACGCTTTAAAGCGTAGCAAGATTTCCTCATTTTTCCATACAGTACCTTAAGCATAGTCCTAAACTTGTTTCTCCCGGCAAAATGGGACAGGATCTGAATCCCCAAAAGAGGATGCCCATGACTCCGTTTAACGCCACAACATTTCGCCAACAGTTTCCCGCTCTGCAAGATGCCGCCGTGTATCTGGACAGCGCGGCGACGGCCTTGAAACCACAGGCCGTGATCGATGCCGTACAGCAGTTTTACAGCACAGAAAACGGTACGGTTCACCGCAGCCAGCATCAGGCTGCAAGGGCGCTGACTCAACGTTTTGAGCAGGCGCGGAAACAGGTGGCGGCGCTTCTTCATGCAGAAGATCCCCGCGATATCGTCTGGACGAAAGGCGCGACGGAAGCCATCAATCTGGTTGCTCAAAGCTACGCCCGTCCGCGTCTTCAACCGGGTGACGAAATCATCGTCAGCGAAGCGGAACATCACGCCAATTTAATCCCCTGGCTAATGGTGGCGCAACAAACCGGCGCGCAGGTAGTAAAATTGCCCATTGGCGCGGACAGGCTGCCGGCTATCGGTCGGCTTGCCGATTTACTCACGCCAAGAACCCGGCTGCTGGCGCTGGGTCAAATGTCCAACGTCACCGGAGGTCAACCCGACCTGGCAAAATTCATTCAGCTTGCTCATCAATACGGCGCGGTGGTGATGATCGATGGGGCGCAGGGTATGGTGCACCGTCCGCCTGACGTGCGGGCGCTGGACATTGATTTTTATACGTTCTCAGGACATAAGCTGTATGCGCCGACGGGTCTGGGCGTGCTATACGGTAAGACCGCGTTGCTGGAACAGATGATGCCCTGGCAAGGCGGCGGCAAGATGATGACCAGCGTCTCTTTTGACGGTTTTACGCCGCAGGCCGTTCCTCATCGATTTGAAGCCGGTACGCCGCCTATCGCCGGGGTACTTGGCCTGTCCGCAGCCCTAGACTGGCTGTCACAGCTGGATTGGCAGGCGGCAGAGCAATACAGCCAGAATCTGGCCCGCCGGGCGGAAACGCAACTGGCGCGATTCGCCGGCTTTCGTAGTTTCCGCGCCTCCGACTCCAGCATACTGTCATTTGATATCGCAGGCGTCCACCACAGCGATTTGGTGACGCTGCTGGCGGAAAGCGGCATTGCGCTGCGAGCCGGCCACCATTGCGCCCAGCCGCTGATGGCGGCACTGGGTATCAACGGCATGCTACGGGCATCGTTCGCCCCCTACAATAATGAGCAGGATGTGGCTGCACTCATCGCGGCGATGGGGAATGCTCTGGAGCTTCTAACAGATTAACGGAAACCACGCGCCATGACCGACACGACCAACACCGTCCACCCTTTCGGGCGCCAAATCCGCGTAGCGGACTTGCAGGCCCGCTTCGACGCCTGCCGTTCCTGGGAAGAGCGTTACCGACAATTGATCTTACTGGCGAAAGCGCTGCCTCCCCTGCCTGAAGCGCTGAAAGACGACGCCATTTCGCTGTCAGGCTGTGAAAACCGCGTCTGGCTGGGCTATCAACGTCAGGAAGACGGCACGCTGCACTTTTACGGCGACAGCGACGGACGGATTGTCCGTGGGCTTCTGGCCGTATTGCTCACTGCGGCGGAAGGAAAAACGGCTGAGGTTTTATTACAGGAAGAACCGCTAGAATTGTTCGATCAACTGGGGCTGCGCGCTCAGCTCAGCGCCACGCGCGCAAGCGGCCTGGCCGCGCTAGCCGCCAGAATCAGGGCTATCGCCGGGCGGGTGGCTGCGCGAGAGTAAAATACGCCACGCTACTTCTATTGTGCCGCCGATTCCCGACCCTTTTTCGCCATCATCTTCTTCAACACATGGGAAACCGCCACGAAACCAAAGGTGGCGGTCACCATGGTCGCGGCGCCAAAGCCAGAAGCACAATCCATGCGTATCGCCCCTTCCGCCATTCCGCGGGAAGCGCAAACCGAGCCATCAGGCTGAGGGTAGACCAGTGGTTCGCTGGAAAACACGCAATCAATTCCCAGTTTCCCTTTGCTGTTTTTCACCACGTTGAAATCGTGCTTCAAACGCTCGCGCAGTTTTGCCGCCAGCGGGTCCTGAATGGTTTTCGCCAGATCGGCAACCTCAATACGCGTTGGGTCGCTTTGCCCGCCTGCGCCACCGGTGGTCACCACCGGGATTTTATAGCGACGGCAGTAGGACAACAGTGCCGCTTTAGGCCGCACGCTATCAATGGCGTCAATGACGTAACTGAAATTGCGATCGAGTAATTCCGCCACATTCCCGGCACTGATGAAATCATCCACACAGGTGACCAGGCATTCCGGGTTAATCGCCAGAATGCGTTCCGCCATCACCGCCGTTTTCGCCTGCCCGGTATGCTGGCGCAGCGCATGAATCTGCCGGTTGGTGTTGCTGACGCACACATCATCCATATCGATCAGCGTGATCGCGCCGATCCCGGTGCGGGCCAGGGCTTCCGCCGCCCAGGAACCCACTCCGCCAATGCCGATCACACAGACATGAGCCTGAGAAAATAGCGCCAGCGCCTGCTGACCGTATAACCGCGCGGTGCCGCCGAAGCGCTGTAAATAGGCTTCGGACAATTGCGTACTCATCAACAACCAACCTTTTTACTTCGGGAAAAGAAAAACGCCTCAGAATAGCGCTAAACTCGCACCACATCCACCAGACAACTCATAGCGTTCGGCCCTTGCGTCAGTGACGAGGTGCCAATATCCAGCGTCAGTACGTTCGCATTCCCAGACTGCTCGACCGGATGCCATTCCTTACGCCTGAATCCCGGTTCAAACCAGGCGCCGGTGGACATAATCACCACGCCCGGCGTAACTCCGTCGGTAATCTGCACGCCGGCAAAAATACGGCCGCGATCGTTTCTGACTTCCACCAGGGAACGATCGGTAATCTCACGCGCCGCCGCATCCTGCGGATGCATATAGAGCGTCTCCTTGTCTGCGGTTTTGTTCGCCGCAACCTGCGGCGTTTCCGCCAGTTGGCTGTGCAATCGATCGGCAGGCTGGATGGAAATAAAGTGCAGCGGCCACGTTTTGCTCGCTGGCGCACCCAGCCATTCAACCGGCGGACGCCATTCAGGGTGCGGCGCAAAGTCTGGGTAGTCATACCCGGCAATGGTCGAACTGAACAGTTCTATCTTACCGCTTGGCGTTTGCAGCGCATGCTGTTGCGGATCGCGGCGGAAATCTTCAAAGAACACGAACGGCTTGTCATCCATCGGGATTTCCACCTGTCCCTGCCGCCAAAATTCATCAAATGACGGCCAGGAGTGCGCCAACTCATTCTGCCTTGCCCGGCAATTCTCATAGAGCGTTTCCAGCCATTCCCGCTCATTGCGATTCTGTGTGAATACCGGCTCATAGCCCAGCCGCTGCGCCAGTTCGCTGAAAATATCATAATCATGACGCGCCTGATGTCGTGGAGCAATCGCCTGATGCATGGCAAAAATGAAACGATCGCGGGACGATCCCCCAATGTCGTTACGCTCCAGCGTGGTGGTCACCGGCAATACGATGTCCGCCATCTGCGCCGCTGGCGTCCAGACGATATCCTGAACGATCACCGTGTCCGGCTTGCGCCAGCCCTCCACCAGCCGGTTCAACTGCTGGTGGTGATGGAAAGGATTTCCCCCCGCCCAGTGGATCAGATGAATATCGGGATAGGTGTGCGTCTCGCCCTGAAAGGTGTACGCTTCGCCCGGCTTGAGCAGCATATCGGCGATCCGCGCGACGGGGATCGCCCGTCCGGCATTTGGGCTGGAAGGAGAGGCAGGGGCAGGCGTCGAAATACGTTCGTTGCCGACGCTGTTCATCGAACCATGACCGAACGAGAAGCCGCCGCCCGGCAACCCCACCTGTCCCAGCATGGAGGAGAGCGCAATCATCATCCAGTATGGCTGTTCGCCACGGTGTGCCCGCTGCACGGAGTAGGAACAAGTGATAAAACTGCGCACCCCGATGAGTTGACGCGCCAAACGCCGGATACGCTCCGCCGGAATACCGGTAATGGCGCTGGCCCACTCCGGGGTTTTAGCGATGCCGTCACCCCGGCCAAGCAGGTAATCCGTCAGTTGTTCGTAGCCAACGCAGTAGCGTTGCAGAAAATCTTTATCGTCCGCGCCCAGCCGCTGGATTTCGTAGCCCAGCGCCAGCATTAGCGCCACATCGGTATTCGGGCGAATAGCGATCCATTCAGCGTTGACAAACGCCGGACAGTCGTCGCGCATCGGACTGACGTTAATCACCGGAATGCCTTTTTCCGCCAGCTTTTCCAGCGCGGGTTTGAGCGTATGATGCCCCGCGCCGCCGGAAGCAACCTGTGCGTTTTTCAGCGCCAGCCCGCCGAACGCGAGAAAAATCTCACAGTGTTCGGCAACGCTGCGCCACTCCGTCACTTTACCGGTCAGGGGATGAAACGTACCGATGACATAAGGCAGGAAAAACTGCGCCGCGCCCCAACTGTAGTTGCCCTGCTGATCAACCGCTCCGCCGCCGGAAAAATAGAAACGACGCACCTGCGAACGAGCATGATGGAAACGTCCGGCCGAGGACCAGCCATAAGAGCCGGCAAACAGACCGTCGGCGCCATATTGATCGCGAACACGGCGGTTCTCTCCAGCAACCAGATCCAGCGCCACGTCCCAGTCAACCTCAACAAAATCTTCCTTACCCCGCAGAGCGCGATCGCTGTTCTCACGCTTTTGCAGCCACGAACGGCGCACCGAAGGACGGCGAATCCGGCGTTCGGAATAGACCAGCGGAACAATAGCGTCGAGCATTGCAGAGGGTGAAGGATCGTCCGCAAAGGGTTCGCAGCGAATCAATTTCCCCGCCTCAACAACGGCGGTAAACGCGCCCCAATGAGCAAGGTGTGGATAACGCTTAATCGACATGACAACCTCAGAATATAATTAGCAGGCTGGATAATAACCCGAATCTGTCGCTTCCCCAATCGCCAGAATGGGGAAAGGCTTACAGCTTTATATGGCCTTGCCGCTTATAAAAGGAAAACATCGCCGATTCCCGTTAGACGCAATTAAAGAAAATCATTAACGCTGTGGGTTGCTCACCAATAATGAACCTGAATCGCCGCCATTCGATGCTGGCGTGTTTTGCGCCGAATTAAACAGCCCGCCACTGCTCTGATTGTTTTTCAGTACCCATACCCGGCCATAATGGTTGTAGAAGCCCGCCTTATTCCCCGCCTCATGCCCAATTCCCTGATAGATGTCGAAGTGCTGGCCTTTAATCGCGCCCCCCACATCCAGCGCAATCATCAGGCGCATTTCATACCTGCCAGTAAACTTGCCTTCGTTATTCAAAAGCGGCACTTCAGCCAGCAAAACCGTTCCCGCCGGGATGAGCGTGCGGTCGGAGGCGACAGACGCTTTCGCCACCAGCGGCACCGCGCTGGCGCCTTTGACCGGCGAGGACATCATCGGTTTAAAGAAGACAAAAGACGGATTCTGTTCCAACAGTTCGCGAACTTCATACTCACTGTGCTGTTCGGACCACTTGCGAATAGCCTGCATGGACATATCTTCGCGGGCTACTTCACCACGATCGATCAGCACTTTGCCGATACTGCGATAGGCATGGCCGTTTTTACCGGCGTAGCCAAAGAACGTCAGCGGGCGGCCATCCCCAAAATCAATGTAGGCGCTGCCCTGCACCTCCATCATAAAGTTATCCACCAACGAGTTGGTCCAGGCCAGAACCAGATCGTCATCCAATGCACCGGCGTAAATAGCGGCGCGATCCGGCAGGCGACGGTTCATCTTGCCGCGTGACGGCATGGCATAGAGCGGGTAGCGGAACGCCCCCTGACGGGTATAGCGAGCTTGCAAAACGGGCGTGTAATAACCGGTAAACTGAACGTTGCCGAAGTTATCCACGCCTTCCATCTGCCAGGCGCTCAGACCGAACTTGCTCAGTTCGCGCGTGTCAGCGCCAGACATCATCCAGTTTTCGATCGCCTGAAAGGTGTTGTTGTTGCTGATGTAGAGGCTTGGCGAGGCGGCCCTGATTTCTGAAACCTGCGTAACAAAGTCATGCGCATTGACCGGTTTCCCTTTTGTATTCGGCTCATTCACCCATTCCAGAGGCTGATTAAGGTGTCCGTCCTTATATTGCTGTCCCTGATCGGTCGGTTTGGACTGACATCCCGCCAGAATGACAATCATCAGGCTAGCCAGTACATATTTTCTCCAACATCCTTTCATCTTCGTCGCGCTCACTTTTAACCTCAGCCAGATCTACCGCCGAACCATAACAAACGCCTATAAAGAAAGAAACGCACCTGTCACAAAAAACGGGGGCGAGTTATGAGTCACGACAGCGATTTTTAACATTGCGTCAGCAACAATTAAGTTTAAAAAATAGACCATTAGGCGGTAAATTCAGCACCCGCACAGCCGATCCCGCATTTTTCTTAGAAATAGGTTGCATAGAAGTTCATGGGGAGTATAGTGCGCATCCACGGACGCGGGGTGGAGCAGCCTGGTAGCTCGTCGGGCTCATAACCCGAAGGTCGTCGGTTCAAATCCGGCCTCCGCAACCAATTACTGATGCATGTTGAGCATCAGAGAGACAAGCAATCAAAACGGACGCGGGGTGGAGCAGCCTGGTAGCTCGTCGGGCTCATAACCCGAAGGTCGTCGGTTCAAATCCGGCCCCCGCAACCAATTGATTATCAACGACTAAACACCCTAACGGGTGTTTTTTGCTTTCTGGCGCTTCATTTCTCTTCCTTGTGCAGAAAATCTTCTCATAACAGCGACTGGCTGTCGAAATAGGTTTTGATTCCGGCGAAAATCGATTCGGCTATCTGCTGCTGAAACTTGCTGGTGCGCAACTTGCGCTCCTCATCAAGATTACTGATAAATGCGGTTTCCACCAGCACGGAAGGTATATCCGGCGCTTTCAATACGGCAAAGCCAGCCTGATCGACGCGATTTTTATGCAGCCGATTCACCTTGCCCAGCCGGGTCAGAATTTCTTTGCCGAATTTCAGGCTGTCGCTGATGGTAACCGTCTGTACCAGATCAAACATGGTATGGTCGAGATAGCGATCGCCGCTCATGCTGACCCCGCCGATTAAATCCGACTCGTTCTGCGTTTGCGCCAGAAATCGGGCTGCGGTGCTGGTTGCGCCTTTCTTCGAAAGCGCGAAAACCGATGAACCTCTGGCCGCACGATTGGTGAACGCGTCCGCGTGAATGGAGATAAACAGGTCGGCCCGCTGCTTGCGCGCTTTCGCCACCCGCACGCGCAACGGAATAAACACATCCTCATTTCGGGTCATGTACGCTTTCATATTGGATTCGCGATCAATCAAGGTGCGAAGACGCCGGGCTATCTGCAACACAATATCTTTCTCGCGCGTTCTGTTTTTACCCACCGCGCCGGGATCTTCCCCGCCGTGGCCGGGGTCCAGCATAATCACCAACGGGCGATCGCGCCCGGCTTTACCCGCTTTCGGCGCCTCCGCCGGCAGCGTGCGTTCCAGATCGCCCTTATTGTAATCTTCCAGCAGCGCCAGCAGCGGATCTTCTTCGTTGTCATACCTGCCGACATCCGGGTAAAGATCGACAACCAGTCGATGCTTGAATTCCGCGACAGGGCTCAGCGTAAACAGCTTGGCGCTGGCGCCCTGCTTCAGTTCCAACACCAGCCGCACCGTACTTTTATCAAACTGGCCAATACGGGCCTCTTTAATCAGCGGATCGTTTTGCTGAAACTGACTGGGAATATTTTTCAGCACGCCATTCAGATGAATATCTTCAATATCCACTACGATGCGGCTTGGATTGCTGAGAGTAAACTGCTTGTATTTCAGTGGTTGGCTCGACTCCAGCGTGACGCGGGTATAGGAAGAGGAAGGCCAGACACGCACGGCGATCACCTGTGCTGTCGCCGCCATCCCGATGCCGCTCACACTTAACAGCCAGGTTGCCGCCGCGCTTTGCAGCAAGCGCCGCCGGGTCAAATTGTGATTTGAATAAGACATGCAACTCCGGTCTGATTACTGTGCTCTTGCCAAAAGCTGAAAGCAGAAAATAAGAAAATTGCCAAAAACTTTAACGAATCTCCGCTTCCCTGTCATGCAAAAATCAGGGGGATGCCGTATCTCCTTTTCCTTTCAAACCGAAGGAGGACACTTTTCCTTCGCACGCTCGGGTCATCTTATTGCCAATCGTATGGAAATAGCGCCGGTTGCCGCATTGCCAAAGCGTGAATGGGGTATTAATCTGAATAGGTTGGGAAAAGTCGGTTACTCGGCCTTTATTAGCGAAGAAATTGGGGGGATAAACGAGATGAATTTTGAATTTATATCCCAGGCTCCAGCACTGTGACTTACCCCTTGCCTTTTGTTCCATAAAGAATAAAAATACAAAAATTACGAATAAAAATTCAAAGAGGGCTCGCAGTGAAGGAACGTAGTACAGAACTGGTTCAAGGCTTCCGCCACTCAGTTCCTTATATCAATGCCCATCGCGGCAAAACCTTTGTCATCATGCTGGGCGGAGAAGCCATCGAGCATGAAAATTTCGCCAACATCGTCAATGATATCGGGCTATTGCACAGCCTGGGGATTAAGCTGGTCGTGGTTTATGGCGCCCGCCCGCAGATCGATGCCAATCTGACGACGCATCATCACGAGCCTCGCTATCACAAAAATACCCGCATAACCGACAGCGCCACGCTGGAGCTGGTCAAGCAGGCCGCCGGGATGTTGCAGTTGGACATTACGGCACGCCTGTCAATGAGTTTGAATAATACGCCGCTACAGGGAGCGCACATCAATGTCGTGAGCGGCAACTTTATTATCGCCCAGCCTCTTGGCGTGGATGACGGCGTGGACTACTGCCACAGTGGGCGCATCCGCCGTATTGATGAAGAAGCGCTGCATCATCAATTAAACAGCGGCGCGATTGTTTTGCTGGGGCCGGTGGCGGTTTCCGTTACGGGGGAAAGTTTCAACCTGACCTCTGAAGAGGTCGCGACCCAACTGGCGATCAAACTGAAAGCCGAGAAAATGATCGGCTTCTGTTCTTCACAGGGCGTGATTAACGAAGATGGCAACATCATTTCCGAACTGTTCCCAGACGATGCCCAACGGCGCATTGAAGCGCTGGAAGAGGGGGGGGATTACCATTCAGGCACGGTCAGGTTCCTGCGCGGCGCGGTGAAAGCCTGCCGCAGCGGTGTACGCCGCAGTCACCTGATCAGCTACCAGGATGATGGCGCTTTACTTCAAGAACTGTTCTCCCGCGACGGTATCGGTACGCAGATTGTAATGGAGAGCGCCGAACAGGTGCGCCGGGCAACCATTAACGATATCGGCGGAATTCTGGAACTGATTCGTCCGCTGGAGCAGCAGGGTATTTTGGTCAGACGCTCCCGCGAACAGTTGGAAATGGAAATCGACAAGTTTACCGTGGTCGTGCGCGATAACCTGACTATCGCCTGCGCAGCGCTCTATCCGTTCCCGGAAGAGAGCATCGGCGAAATGGCCTGCGTCGCGGTTCACCCGGATTATCGCAGTTCCTCACGCGGTGACATGCTGTTAAAGAGAATCGCCGCTCAAGCGCGCCAGCAGGGGCTGAGCAAACTGTTTGTTCTGACCACCCACAGCATCCACTGGTTTCAGGAACGCGGATTCTTACCGGCCGAAGTGGAAATGCTGCCGAAGAAAAAACAGGCGCTGTACAACTATCAACGCCGGTCAAAAATTCTGGTGCTGGATCTCTGATTTATCAGCCGCTGTGCGGCTTACTCCTCCACCATTAATGCGGTAATTCGCTCAACCAGTCCGCTATGCCGTTGGGTCGGCGTGTTCACCGCCCGGCACAGGATTTTCATATCCGCGTACAGCGACAGACGCTTACGGGCGCGGGTAACGGCGGTATAAACCAGTTCACGCGTTAACACCGGCAAAAAGTGATTTGGCAACACCAGCGCCGTATGCTCGAACTCCGACCCTTGCGATTTATGTACCGTCATCGCATAGGCCGTTTCATGAGGCGGTAAACGGCTGGGCGACACCGCCTTGAGCCTGCCGTCAGGCAACTGGAAATAGACCCGTAGTTCGCCCTTTTCATTCAGCAGCGTGATACCGATATCACCATTAAACAGCCCCAGCACCGCGTCATTACGCTCGATCATCACCGGACGACCAATATACCAAGGGTTAAGCGGGTTGCGGTTTCGGCTGATAAGCCCGGCTTTATGCAGCGCCTGTTCAATTCGCTGATTCAGCCCCGCGACGCCGAACGGCCCTTCGCGCAACGCGCACAACTGTCGGTAACGCTGAAACGCCAGCAGCACCGCTTCAGGACTCTCACCCGCCGCGATACGCTGTAAATAGTCACGATACCCCTCCACGCCCTGTTCCAGAATACGCGGGTAATCCTGCGTATCTGTCAGCGGCCGACAGGCAATATCCGTAAAGCCGTGGTTCAATACCGCCAGCACGCGCCGATCGTCACCGTTATTCACCGCCAGCGCCAACTGCCCGATACCTGAGTGCTGGTCGAAACGATAGCTTCTGCGCAGCAGACAGATAGTGTCGCCAACGGTAACCTGACTCGCCGGGCCAGCATCCAACTGGCAGCCCGTCAGCCGCTGTAACTGCTGCGCCCTGCTCTGGCTATATCCCGCTTCGGCGAAACGACAGATATCGCCCAGCACCGCCCCGGCCTCTACCGAAGCAAGCTGATCGCGATCGCCCAGCAGAATAAGTCTCGCCTGTTCGGGCAGTGCGGCGATCAGATTAGCCATCATCGGCAGATCGACCATCGAGGCTTCATCCACGACCAGGACATCCAGATGCAGCGGATTGCCCTGATGATGACGCAGACGCTGACTGTCCGGCACCGCACCCAATAAACGGTGCAGCGTCGCCGCTTCCTGTGGGAAGAGGTCGCGGTGCGCCTCGTTCAATGCAAAGCTGTTCAACGCCGTCCCCAGCGATTCGGTCAAACGGGCGGCCGCTTTACCCGTCGGAGCCGCCAGTTGAATCCGTAACGCATTCCCGCCGCGGTTTAACTGAATCAACGCGGCCAGCAGTTTGGCAACCGTCGTGGTTTTACCCGTACCCGGCCCGCCGGAAATAACGGCGATACGCCGGGTCAACGCCACCGCCGCGGCGATTTTCTGCCAGTCAGCATCCTTGCCCGCCGCAGGAAAAAGACTATCCAGCACGGCGCGAATCTGCGGTTCATTAACGGGCAGTTCCTGATGCTTACCGGCAATAAACGCGGCTACACGCCCTTCATTTTGCCAGCTTCGTTGCAGGTACAGCCTGCTTTGCTGCAATACCAGCGGCGTCGGCTGGCGACCGTCGCCGACCGCTTCTGACGACGATAAATGCCGCTGCCAATCGGCAGTCTCCGGTTGCCCAAGCAATGCCCCTATCTGCTGAGCCAGTTCATGGTCGCGGCCATCAAATAACCCTTGCGGCCGTAATCTCTCCAACGGTAAACACACGTTGCCCGCCCCTGATTGAGCACTCAGACAGGCGGCGGCCAGCAATAAATGAGGATGTCGATCATCCGCCAGCATTCTGGCGAACTGGATGTCCAGCGGCCGCAGCAGCCGACGCTGCAACGCCGTTTCGAGTAAACCAATCATAGCGCTCATGGCGTATCGGCCTCTTCTGTCTGATTTCCCCGAAATAAACGATCCAATCCGGCAATAAACGCGGCCTGCGGCCGACAATAAAACACCCCGTTAGCGGGATAACGATCGTCGAATCCACGTAAAAACAGATAAAACACGCCGCCAAAATGCCGTTCATAGTCATAGTCGGCGATGCGGTGGCGCAAATAACGGTGTAGCGCCAGACTATAAAGCTGATATTGCAGGTCATAGCGATGCTCGGCCATTGCCTGCGCCATGGCTGGCTGCGTGTAAGCGCCGGCATCCGCGCCCAGCCAATTAGATTTGTAGTCCAGCAGGTAATAGCGTCCTTTCCAGCGGAACACCAGATCTATAAACCCTTTCAGCATGCCCTGTACCTGCTGAAATGATAGCGGCGGACACCCGGCAGATAACGGGTCATAGCGTTTCGCCAGTTCATCAAGCCGCATGGCCTGCATCGGCGCCTCAATCGGCAAATAGAACTGCAACTCCGCACGTTTATGCTGCGTGTCCAGCGCCGATAGCCTAATACCGTCATCGTTGAGCGGCGTATTCAGGATTGCTTCCATCCACGTTCGCAGCACCGGATGCCAGACCGCATCCAGACCCTGCAACAACAGTTGTTCAGCCAGCCATGCGCCATTCACTGGCTGAGTAAAATCCAGCGTCTCAAACAGGCTGTGTAAAAATGTCCCCGGACTCGCCCCCCGCGGAAACGTATGGGGCGTAAATTGCGTTTCCTGCTCGTCGAGCCGTTCCCCCATCGCCTCAATATCCAGGCGGGGTATCAAGTCCTGCACCGCGGAAGAGCCGTGCTGCTGCAAACCGGAATAGCTGGTCACTCGCCAACCATCGCGCCATACCCGCTCACTGTGACGGGCCTGCAATTCCCGCCGAGCCGGTTCGTCCGGTTGCCAGGGCCGTTCATCGTCGGGTCGTACCAGGGTTACCGCCACCCCGTCGCCGGTCATTCCCCTGAGTTCGGTCACCAGCGTTGCCACATCCGCCTCTTTGCCCCGCTGGAGCAAATAGCCTAGGGCACTTTGGTGCATGTCGCTGCTTTGATCTTTCCTGCCTGAGCGTTGCAGCGGCGCAACGCCAACGCTGCAATGGTAGATTGAACGGGTCAGCGCCACATACAGCAGGCGCAAATCCTCGGCCAGCCGTTCTTCTTCCGCCAGCGCCTGGCTTTCTTCGCTGTTATGCAGATCAAGCAAAGCCTGATAACTGCTTCTGTCATGATAAACGCCCTGATCTTGAACCCGGAAATTGCTGACAAAAGGCAGCCAGACCAGCGGATACTCAAGCCCTTTCGATTTATGGATTGTCACGATCTGCACCAGATGACGATCGCTCTCCAGACGCAATTGTTGGTTCTCCGCCTGTGGATTGGGCTGGATAATCTGCTGTGAGAGCCAGCGAACCAATGCATGTTCGCTATCCAGCGCCGATGAAGCATCCTGCAATAATTCGCCGATATGCAGTACATCGGTCAGCCGCCGTTCGCCGTCACCGCTGGCAAGCAGGTTCTCCGCAAGTTGGCGGTGGCTCATCAGCGCGCGCAGCATTGGCAGCACGCCGCGCTGCCGCCAAAGCGCACGGTAGCCGGCAAATTCCTCGACCAGCGTATCCCAGTCGTCTTCACTACGGCTCAGGGTATCCAGCGCCGACGCATCCAACCCCACTAGCGATGTCGCCATCGCGCTGCGTAATGTTCTCTCTTGTTCAGGGGCCAGCACCGCCTGCAAGATCCACAGGACATCCCGCGCTTCCGGCGTGGTGAAAACGCTGTCGCGGTTGGACAGATACACCGACGGAATGGCAAGCCTGCTTAACGCCTCTCGCACCAAAGCGGCTTCGTGACGGCTGCGCACCAGAACGCTCATATCAGACGCCTGAACCAGACGGCGCCCTTTACCTGTATTCAGCCAGGCCTGCCCGCGCTGGCTGGCGGCCAGCCAGTCACGAATCTGCCCTGCGCATTGCCGTGCCATGCGCTGCTGATAATCCCCAACGCCAAGGGCTTCCTCGCCGGTCAGCCAAAACTGTAGCGCGGGTTGAGGTTCTCCGGCGATCTCGAAGAGCAGATCGCGCTTCGATTCGGCGGGTTCAACCGCCAGAAAGGGGATCTCTTTAAAAATAAACGGACAGTCAAGGCGCTGAAATAGACGGTTCACGCCCCGAACCATTTGATGCGATGACCGCCAGTTGGTATCCAGCGTGTAGTGTGCGCTCACTTCTGATCGGGCCCGCATATAAGTAAAAATATCCGCGCCGCGGAATGCATAGATCGCCTGTTTGGGATCGCCAATCAGCAGCAGGCCGCACTGCGGTTGCCCGCCATACAAGGTGCGGAAAATTCGGTATTGCTGCGGATCGGTATCCTGAAATTCGTCAATCATCGCAACCGGATAACGTTCCCGCACCGAACCGGCCAACCGGTCGCCACCCGGCTGTTGCAACGCCTCATCCAGCCGACTGAGTAAATCATCAAACCCCAATTCCGCACGCTGCCGTTTTTCCTCACGCACAGACTGACGAATTTCGCTTAGCGCCCGCACAATGACGACATCACGCAAAGAGAGCGATTCGCCCAGCAAGCAATCAACCGCTTCAAACACACGGTGTTCAGGCGCGTCGCCTTTCCTGGTCTTCTCCACCAGGATCCGTTGGCTAAACCTTTCCAGCTCTTTTGGCAATTGATAGTCCTTTGTCGGCTGTTCCGCCCACAGCGTGACTTTCTGTAACCAGTTGGGCAGGTGTTTACTGCTATAGCTGCGCTTATCCACACCGGACGCGCCGATCACCCCTTCCAGTTCCGCCGCCGACGCCAGCCATTGCTGCTTGAAAGCGTCGATTACAGCAATAACTTTCTGGTGCCGACTCAGTAGTGTTTCCCCCTCCTCTGGAGGATGACGAAAAACCGGACTCTCACCTTGCAGGTAAGGCATCAAATCAGAGAGCAAACTCTCCGGCCCGCTCCACGCCAGGCCGATAACCCGCGCCACATCCATTGGCAGCGCATAACAGTTGCGGCGCCAGAAATCCGCGCAGGCTTGACGCCGTAAAGGATGCTCATCCTCTATCAGCGCCTGCTCGAACAGGACGCCAGACTCAAACGCGTGAGTGCTCAATATGCGTTGGCAAAAACCGTGAATGGTATGGATAGCCGCCTCATCCATCTGCCGTTCAGCGGACAACAGCACCTCGGCGGCATCCTGACGATCCGGGATTTCAGCCAATAGCTCGCTCAACAGCGGATCGTTGCTTTCCCCACGGATGCAGGCAATACGCAGTCCGTGGATTTTCTCCCGTATCCGCTCGCGCAATTCTTCAGTGGCCGCTTCGGTAAAGGTGACAACCAGAATTTCTTCAACCAGTAATGGACGCGGATAAGCGGACTGCTTTCCCAACCCCAGCAGCAAACGCAGATACAGCGCCGCCAACGTATAGGTTTTCCCTGTCCCGGCCGATGCCTCAATCAGCCGCTCCCCCTGGAGCGGCAACGTCATGACGTTTAATGATTGCGGCGTAGTTTGTTTCATTTTGCCGTTGCCTCATTGACTGAAGCGGCGGTTTCAAATGAGGAAGCGCGTGCTTCACTCATCGACGGCGCGCTGACGATGGGCAGCGTTTTCTGTAATGAAGACGCATTCGGATAGGTCTGCCACCCCTGCGTCGCGGCATAATCCGTTTTACCATGGTGGCTGCCCGAAATTTGCGACAGCACGGCCAACCCCTGGGGTTTTAACGCCTGCTGGAAGAAATCCGCCAGTTGCGTTACCGTCAGCGGTTTGATTTCGGCAATCAGCTTCTCGCGGGTATCAAACGCAAAATTCTCCCGTTCCAAGTCATTGCGCAGGCGGCTGATTTCCTGATTCAGCGTCTGCGGCCGCTCACTCAACTCATTGATGACGCCCTGTTTGTACTGCGCAAACTCTTGCTCGCTCATCCCACGCAGGCGTTTTTCCGCTTCCTGATAAAAATCCTGATAGCGCTGGTTCAAATAGGCTGGCTGTTTGCTGTTGCTTTGCAGCAGAAAACCTATCCCCCATTGTCGCCCGATGGACATCGGGAACGCGAACACCGCGTAGCCAAGCTGCTCTTTCGTTCTCAATTGGTTGTAGAACCAGGGATGAAGAATCTGCCCCAACACGGAGCTGTATGCCATACTTTGCGTTTCGCTATAGCCGGCGGGAATATAAACCGCCGCCAACGCGGAATCCGTGCTGCTGCCGGTACGTTGCAGATTTGCCCGCTGCGCTTGTTCAATCCTGATTTCAGGACTGCGCCGCAGCGTCTCACCGACGCTTTTCAGGCGCGTTTTCAGCGTTTTCGCCAGTTCAGTGACCTCTTCAGGTTGCAGGTTACCGACCACCAGCATTTCCGGCGTCGACTGTTGTAGTAACGCCTTCCGATAATTCGCCAGTTCCTGCAAGCTGATGTCTTTCAGCAATTGACGACGCTCTTCACGTTCGGTGTAGGGCAGTTGAGACAGAGACTGAATTGGCTGTAAAGCCTGTTCAAACGCCTTCTCCTTTTCCGCCGAGTCCAACTGTTGCAAATACCAGGATTTGGCTTGCGCCAGTTGTTCCTCCGTCGAGGTAAAGGAAGAATAGCCATCGACCAGCGCCAGCAAGAGTTGCGGCAGGCGCTGGGTATAGCCATCCGCATTGATCGCCAGACCGTCATTAATCGTGGTTGAGAAGCTAATGCCACCCACCAACGCCTGATAGCTCAGTTCATCCAGCGCAAGACCGGCCAGATAATCATTCAGCGCAAACAACACCTGATTACGCGCGGTACTGCGGGCTTCCTGATTGCGCAGCAACAAACTAATTTCAGCTTTAGGCTCATCCGCGAAATAACGGCTTGGCATGTACAACACCCGTAACCCCGGCTCTTGCAGCAGGATTTTCGGGTGCGTCAGGCGGGTATCGCCCTTGATCAGAGAAAAATCATCCGGGATGTAAGGGTTGGTCGCGGGAAGCGACAGTGAAATCGTCTGCGCCAGCGCTCTCCATTTGGCAAAGGTCTGCGGCGGGATTTTGTCGGCCTGATACGGCGCGTCGACAAAGTAGGCAACCTTGTTATGCGGCTCATCCGGGCTAACCATCCAGATACGGGCGTTCTGAGGCGTCATGACATCCAGACGTTCCGCAATCGCTTTGGGATCGTACTGATCGGCGAGATACACGGCATCGAGCGTATGTTCGACCGGCACCCGCAACATGGTGTCAACCAGCCTCTCTATATAATCCATATCACGGCTGAGGGACGGATAGCGGAAATCCAGATCCAACACGCGGGCGATTTCGTCAAAATAACGCTGTTGGACACCTTCGCGGCGAATCTGCTGCAAATAGCTGAATATGGCGGCGATAACCTTATCCCGCTGCGCCAGGCCCTTCTCCGTCAACGATGCTGAAATGGCAAAGACACCGCCGTTACGATCGATAACCGGGTCCGCACCCGCACCAATCGATTCAACCAGCCCCTCTTTTTGCAGCCAGTCGGACAGCGTGTTCCGGCTGCGGTTACCGATCAAATAGCTGATGTAGGTATCGGTTTTACTGCGGAATGCCTGACTATTGTTATCGACTCTGAATTCGATACGCAGCTGTTTCCTCGGCTGCGCCGGAACATAGTGGATCATCAAACCGCGCTGTTTTTCGGTCGCCACAGGGACGGTAATAGCGGGAACGCTGGCTTGATGATTGGCAATACGGCCAAACGTCTCCGCAGCCAGCTTTGCCAACGCAGGCAGCGGTTGATTGCTATAAATCACGCCTTTCATCAGATTGGCGGAGTAGTAGCGTTGGTAAAATTTCACCAATTCATCATGCAGTTTACTGCCGGGCTTATCGCTGAGCGTTTCAAGATTACCGCCGTAAAAACGCGCGCTGGGGTGCGCGGGGTTTAGCGTCTCCGCCCCGACCTGACCCATGCGTTGACCGTCATTCGAGCGCGCCAAGGTCATTTCGGCGTTGATCGCATTACGTTCGCGATCGGCATTTACCGGATCAAGCAGCGGTTCGGCAATGGCGTCGGCCAGCCGATCCACCGCAGGTTGCAGCGCGTCATTTTCCACTTCCAGATAAAATGCCGTGCGATAGGACGCGGTACTGGCATTATGACTGCCGCCATGTTTTTTCAGAAACTCGGACAGCGCTTCAGGTTCGGGATAACGTTTGGAGCCCATCAAAACCATATGTTCAAGATAATGCGCCAGCCCCAGTTGACTGTTCGGATCGTCAAGCGATCCTACCGGCAAAGCCAATGACGCCAGGGATTTGGTGGCCTGCGGATCTGAAACCAGCAGTACCGTCATCCCGTTATCCAGTTTTACCGCCTGGTACTTCCGCGGATCGTTCTCACTTTTACGGATAGTCTGAGCAAGGGGTTGCCAACCGGTCTCAGCCCAACTCAGCGGAAGCCAGAAAGTGAATAAAAAAACCAATCCGGTAATCCAGACAAACTGTTTACGCATGCAATTCTCCAATACTCAACATCAATCAAGCCAGATTAGAACGAATCGGCGGCAGCAACCAGATTTGCGCCGCCTCAATCACCTCATTCATTCGTCTTTCATCCAATTCGCGCACCATTCGTTGCAGATAGTAATCCTCCCCCTCCCCCGGCTGCCCCTTATTGCCCTGCCAGGCTAATAGCAGTTTGGCGCGCGCTTTGCGCTGTGTTTCATCATCCCATTGAATATCATCACTTTCGCGATCGTAGCATTGCGTTAACCAAGCGCTGCCCGATTTGTTGAGCAGCAGCAATGGCTGGTTCATTCCTTGCTGATAGCCGTCCAGTATCTGTTGCAGGAACGCCTGCGCCTGCTGCGCGGACACGGGCGCGAATCGCCATGCCGTTTTTTCACGCCCGTACATCCGGCTTTCGCCCTGCCCTCCCGAAAGGCAATAGACCAGATGCTCCAGCCACAGCGTCATGCCGTCCGTCATCGAGAGTTTTCCGGGACGCCATCGCAGCAGACCGTCGGGCAGCACCTGAGCCAGCCAGCCACGGATATGCCTATCATCGATTCGGATATCGATTTCCAGACTTTCCGCTGCGTCCGGCGTCATTTCCTCACGTATGCGCGCGGCCAGATCCGTCATTTCCTCCTGCTGCGACTGCCAGTAAAGTTCGCCAAAGGCGCCAAAGGGCAAGCCTCCCGCGGCACGGACACGCCGATACAACCGATCAGGATCTTCCTCGGCGATCAACGTGTTAAGCAGTTCGGTATTCAACTGATAGCGACTCAGGTTATCGACGGTGAAGGGTTCCTCATCAAGCAGTTCATCGTTTTGCAGCATGAAACTCACCCCCAACCGAAGCTGGAAAAAAGCCCGGATCGGATGCCGGTAAAAGCGTTTTAACGCGTCTAGGCTGATATCGGTATAGCGCACCTGAGGAAGTTCGCTATCAAAATCGGGCTGGGACTGTCCCTGCCGTCTGGCGGCCGCCAGCCATTCCGACGCAAAGCTCTGCGGCGCCGGCTCCGCCAGGAAGTTTTTTGCATCAAATGGCATTCGACTATGTTCGTAACGCAGATGGCGCGCCACGCGCTCCGCGCTGTCATCAATATCAAGCGCTTCATCCCCCGGCAGATAGTGGCTTTGCGCAATGTATTCCGTCAGCTCACTGACCAGCACGGAAGGATAGCGGCGGGTATTATCCTGTATCGAACGGCCAATATAGCTGATATACAGTTTGCTTTGCGCGGACAGCATCGCTTCCAGAAACAGGTACCGATCGTCATCACGCCGGCTGCGATCGCCTCGTTTGGTGTTTTTCCCCATCAGATCGAACCCAAGAGGCGGCAGCGTCCGCGGGTAAACACCGTCATTCATCCCCAGCAGGCATACCACCTTGAAGGGAATCGAACGCATGGGCATCAGCGTACAGAAATTGATGGTTCCAGCCAGAAAACGCTGGCTGAGCCGCTCTTGATCGAGCCGGTGGGATAATTCATCACGCAACAACGAAACCGGTACGGCCTGCGGATAGCGCGCTGCCATTCCCATGCCAAGCACCTGCTGCCACTGTTTCTCTATCAGGGCCAGCACCGCTTCCGTCTCGCTGTCGGCATCAAAAAAGGTTTCCAACAACTGCCGGCACAGAGGCAGCCAGTCCGCCAACGAGCGGGGTTGCCGCAGACGTTGACGCCACACGTTAAGCTGCATCAGCAATTCAGCCAGTTGTCCGGCGAGTTCCGCCACCAGACCGCTGGATTCGTCGTAAGGCAATACCCCTTGCCACTCCCCGGCCCGACTGTCCATAGCGTAACCCAGCAGCATTCTCGTCAACCCGAAACGCCAGGTGTGCTGTCCCGTAGGGGGGAGCGCCAGCTCACGAACGTTATCGTCATCCAATCCCCAGCGAATACCCGACTCCGCCACCCATAAACGCAAACGGCGCAACCCTTCTTCCTGAATACCGAAACGCGCCGCCAACGCGGGAACTTCCAGCAACGTCAAAACCTGCTCGGCGGTAAAACGGCTATTGGGTAAATCCAACAGGCTGATGACCGCCTGTAACGCCGGGTGAGCGTGCCGCGCCCGCCGATCGGAGATCGCAAAAGGCAGATGGCGTTCCACCGGGGCATTGCCAAATACGGCCTGGATAAACGGCGTATAGCCGTCGATGTCCGCCATCATGACGATAATATCGCGCGGCGTCAGTTCCGGGTCATCGGCCATCATAGCCAATAGCCGATCGTGCAACACTTCGACTTCACGCTGCGGGCTGTGGCAGGCGTGGATCTCAATAGAGCGATCGTGGCGATCCAGCGGGCGTTTCTTCACGCTGGTTTCCAGCGACGCCTTGCTAACGGCCACCACCGTGCGATCTTCCAGTTCCAGAATATCGTGCTGGAGGGTTTGCAGCAGGTTATCGGCATCCAGTTCCACAAACGCATCCACTTCCTGCACATCATCAAGTTCGGCCAGCAGATACAAATGATCGCGGCCCAGCTTACCCCAGGAGGCCAGCAATGGATTATTGAGCCGCTGTTCTCCTTCAACGTTGAACAATCCATCCGCCTGTTGTGGATCGCGAAATAGCGGCCGGCAGTTTTCAGGCTGGGCGCTGTCCCAGCGATGCAATCGGCGATGACGGGTTTTCAGCCTGGCCAGGAATTTGTAATCCTGAATGTCGCTCCAGTAGTGCCGGCAAGGGTTGGTAAACAACAGATGCACATCAATGTGACGGGCCAGCGCGCGCAACGCCTGCAAATAGATCGGCGGCAAAGCGGAAATACCACAGATGAAAACCCGCGGCGGCAGCCCGGCCGGGCAGGTTTTTGCCTGCTCCAGCGTTTGAATAAAACGTTGATACAAAATCGCATGGTGCCATTCGGGTTGTTGCAGTTCCCGGGTGTAATCAACCAATGCTCGCCATAAAGCCGCCTGCCAGGACTGGTTTACCCCCAGCCCGTCCACCGTATTACCCGCTTGCCATTGCGCGATCCACTGCGGACGGTAAATCAGATATTGATCAAAAAGGTCGGCAATACGTCCGGCAAGCTGGTATCGCTTACGTTGATCTTCGTCATCCCGCAGGTAATGGCGCAAGGGGGCAAAATCAGGCTGTTCCAACTGTTCGGGAAGCAAATGCATCAATTTCCAGGTCATCGCCTCCTTGCTGAAAGCGCTCTCTTTCGGTATATCGGGCAAAACGTGACGGCACATCTCCCACAAAAAAACGCCGGGCAGTGGAAAATGGATGTTGGCGGCGATGCCAAAATGCCCGGCCAGTTCAATCTGCAACCACTGAGCCATTCCGGGGCTTTGCACCAGAACCACTTCCTGTTGAAAAGGGTCTTGGAGCGGCTGACGTTTAATCAGCTCGACCATCAGCCTTTTCAAAATATCCAACTGGTTGGAATGATAAACCGTAAACATTCTGGCTCCTGTCATGCCGCTGCGTGTGACCTGTTATTCATTAACGGATTGTGCCGCCGGACAAAACCAGCGGGTAAGCCGCGCCTGATAGTTTCCCGGCGTGACAACGGTCGCGGTCACTTTCCTGCATTCCACCGTCAGCCTTTGCACTGACAAACCGGACCGCCACCCCCGTCCGAACCCATTAGTGTACTGCACTCCCGCCTCATATGCTTCCAACTGCTGCATGACCAGCCGCCATGCCTGCCGCTGCTGCCATTGAAGCAGAAATGACTGTTGCAGCACCTGGTGATATTGCAGTAATCCCAGCAGCGACACCGTTAACAGCAACGCCGCAACCAGCGTTGCCGGCAGACTGAACCCCTTCTGCGGGTAAAGACGGCTGGCCACCACGCGGTTATTCCGGGCCGGCACAGCGTTCGGCCTCTTTATCCGGGCAAAAATCCAGCCAGCCGCGGGACACGGCCTGTAGCGGACTACGGTCTGATTCCGAACCAGAAAAAGCCACCCGTTGATACAGGAAAAGCGGCTGACGTAGGGACGGTAGCACGCCCTCTCCGCGCAATAAACCCAGACCCTCATCAGACGCTTTTTTCAGACACACGTTCAGCGCATCCGTTGCCAGCGTCCGGCACGTCCAATTATCCCGTAATTCGGGCCAGTCTAAATACAGCCCCCAGTTCAGGGAGGATAACGCCTGGTTAAACGCCCTCAGGTAGTGGCGCTCCTCATTTCCCCTTTGTACCGCCGCATCAAGCTTGCGCTGTAAACCAGACATGAGCAACAGCCCAATAGCGGAAATCAGCATCACCATGACCAGCGTACCGCTGCCGCACTCACTTCTGTTTTTCATTGATTTCGTCCCCGGATTAAACGCGTGATGGCGCGCTGAATGGCAGGCCGTTTCGTCCAGAATCCAGTCAGCTGCAATTCGTACAGCGTGCTCCCCGCCGCGCCCCCCAAAGGCTGTATCTGAAAGTGCGTAAGTATGACTTCCCGCGGATCGAAGAGTTTCTCCCAGCGATCGCCCTGACAGTTGTGCGCACCACTCTGGATCTCCAGCGTCCCGGCGCGCAGACGATAGCCAAAAGACTCTCCTTCCTGTTGTTCTCCCCCGTCCCAGGTGCCATTCCGATTCAGATCGTAAGAGACATTAAGACAACTGTTGGCCTGTTCTCCCGGATAGCGTCCCAGCGTTATCGGCGTCCCCCGACACTCGCCGGCGCAGAAACCCGCGCGGCGGATATCTTTTTCAATACCGTAGGCTACCTGGCTGAAAAGCTGTTCCAACCGGAAATACTGCGCGCTGTTTTGGCTCTGGCTGCGCAGAATGGGATACCACTGTGCCGCAGACAGCATAATCAGACTGCTCAGGCTCAACGCCAGCAATATTTCGGGCAGCGTGAAGCCCGTGTGCAAGGCTCTTAGCATAGCGGGATCGCCAGAACCTGCCGCTCTTCACTGCACAGCCGCATGCGCCCGCGCACTGAAATAACCAGGCGTAATCTCCCAGCCGGACTCATCAGCGTCATGTGTCCGGCCTGCGCAGTATTGCGCAAACCATAAAAAGCAAAGCTATCGCGGGTCGCCTTTGCTACCGAAATCTCTTTGACTGTGGGGACATACTGCAAACTGTTCTCTTCACCACAGCCTATATCTTCCACCTGACGCCCGGCATCGCTGACGATACACCAGCGTCCTCCCTGCTGTATCAGCCATGCCGTGCGAGTTTGGTTATACCAATAGGCATTGGCCTGAACCCGGTTGAAAAAATCCAGTAATTGTTGTGCGCTCTGCTCCAGACGCAGCGCCTGTTGATAACCTGTCCATGCGTACAGGCCACCGCCAGTCAATAATGCTGCGATTGCCAAAACGCTCAATATCTCAAGCAAGGTAAACCCCCGCCGTTGCCGATGATTTATATTCATGTGAGCAGTGTAGGGATTTTCGTCATTCAATACAGTTAATTAGCGATTTTATGCCTACCGCCGCGCAATGTTTTATTGCAACGATGTAACTGCGGAAAACGCCTGCGGGGAGACAGGTGGAAACCGGCGGCGATGCGCCGGCGAAGGGAACAGAATAGGTACAACAATGCGATTAAAAAAGGCCGCGGAAGCGGCCTTAACGCATGAAGCTCAACAGTTATATTAAATCGCCACCGGCGCTTTGATTGCCGGATGCGGATCGTAACCTTCGATGTCAAAATCCTCAAAACGGTAATCAAACAGCGTATCAGGTCGGCGTTTGATCACCAGTTTCGGCAGCGTTCGCGGTTCACGGCTCAATTGCAGATGAGTCTGTTCCATATGGTTGTTGTAAAGGTGGGTGTCGCCGCCGGTCCAGACAAAATCCCCGACATCCAGATCGCACTGTTGTGCCACCATGTGCACCAGCAGCGCATAGCTGGCGATATTAAACGGTAGCCCCAGAAATACATCACACGAGCGTTGGTAAAGTTGGCAAGATAATGTTCCGTCGGCGACATAGAACTGAAAAAAAGCGTGGCAAGGCGCCAGGGCCATTTTATCCAGTTCCCCGACGTTCCAGGCCGAAACAATAATGCGGCGGGAGTCAGGCTCCTGATTCAACTGCGTCAGCACATTTTTCAACTGATCGATCTGACGCCCGTCGGCCGCGCCCCAGGCGCGCCATTGTTTACCGTATACCGGGCCGAGATCGCCGTTTTCATCCGCCCACTCATCCCAGATACTGACTTTGTTCTCATGCAGATACGCAACGTTGGTATCGCCATTCAGGAACCACAGCAGTTCGTGAATAATGGACCGCAGATGACAGCGCTTGGTTGTGACCAGCGGAAAACCTTCCTGCAAATTGAACCGCATCTGGTGACCGAAAATAGAGCGGGTGCCGGTGCCGGTGCGGTCCGCCTTAGGCGTCCCTTCCTCAAGCACTTTTTTCATCAGATCCAGATACTGTTTCATACAACCTCACCGCAAATATTAAAGAGATAACGCCTGACAATTACTGTGATAATGGCTTGCGACGATACGCCCACACCATCATCAAAACGCCCGCAATCACCATCGGAATCGAAAGAATTTGTCCCATGCTGAAAATATCGCCGAACAGCCCCAATTGCGCGTCCGGTTGGCGGAAGAACTCCGTAATAATGCGGAACATGCCATAGCCAATCAGGAATAGCCCGGAAACGCTGCCCATCGGACGCGGTTTACGGATAAAAAGATTCAAAATAATGAACAGGGCAATGCCTTCAAGCGCCATTTGATACAACTGTGACGGGTGGCGAGGCAACATACCGTATTGGTTAAAAATGGCCTGCCATTGCGGGTTTTGCGCAACCAGTTCCAAATCTTCGGCACGAGAACCGGGGAACAGCATGGCCCACGGCGTATTCGTGGTAACTCGTCCCCAAAGCTCACCGTTAATAAAGTTGCCCAAACGACCGGCCCCCAAGCCGAAAGGGATCAACGGCGCAATAAAATCAGACACCTGAAAGAAATGACGTTTGGTTTTGTGAGCGAACCACAGCATGACAACAATGACGCCAACCAGACCGCCGTGGAACGACATGCCACCATCCCAGACTTTAAACAGGTAGAGCGGGTTTTCCAGAAAGGAGGGAAACGCATAGAACAGGACATAACCCAGCCGTCCGCCGACAAAAACGCCGAGGAACCCCATGTAGAGCAAGTTTTCGACTTCATCTCTCTTCCAGCCGCTGCCTGGTTTGTTGGCCCGGCGGCTGGCCAACCACATGGCGAACACAAAACCCACCAAATACATCAGTCCATACCAGTGCAGCGCCACCGGCCCAATTGAAAAAATTACCGGATCAAACTGAGGAAACGCCAGATAGCTCGTCGTCATCGTTCACCACATATTTTGTTGTATTGTCCCCCGCGGGCGGGGGCATCCCTATGCCAGAGCGGGATATCACCCTTGCCCGCAAACTGCGGCAGCGAATCATAGCATAGCGCATCGGAACCGGTGGTTATCCAGGGGGAAAGATCTGTAAAACCTTTTATTAACATCGACACAAATCAGCGTCCGCCGCGAATCAGTCCGCCCAGTCCGCGTTCTTCAATAAAGATTGCTGCCTGTTGTCTGACTTCGCCGGCGGTTCGCGCATTGAGCAACTGTTGTGCCAACGACTGTGCGTCAGGCAACGCGATCTGACGCAGCAGGTACTTAATGCGGGCCACGCTACGACCATTCATACTTAGCGTGCGGTATCCGAGTCCCGTCAACAGTAGCGCCCCCAACGCTTCTCCCGCCATCTCGCCGCACACGGAAAGCGCAATGTCGTAGCGCTGACACTCAACGGCGATATGATTCAGCGCCTGTAGCATAGCCGGATGCAGGCTGTCATACAGGGAAGCGACGTGGGTGTTGTTGCGATCGACGGCCAGCAGATACTGAGTAAGATCGTTGGTGCCAACCGAGACAAAATCGATACGGGAAGCCAGATGTTGCAACAGGAAAATCATGGACGGCACCTCCACCATGATGCCAATACGCGGTTTAGGCTGTGGAAAACCCAACATTTCCGCTACTTCGCCCACCGCCTGATCGATAAGTCGTCGGGCTTCATCAATCTCATCCAGACTGCTGATCATCGGCAGCAGAATATTCAGGTTACCGAGATGGGCATTCGCCCGCAGCATGGCGCGAATCTGAACCAGAAAGATTTCCGGCTGATCGAGCGTAATGCGGATCCCGCGCCAGCCGAGACAGGGATTCTCCTCGCTGATGGGCAGGTAAGGCAAAGGTTTATCCGCGCCAATATCCAGCGTTCGCAGCATAACCTGACGCGACGGGTAGAGTTCCAGCATACTTTGGTACTGGGTCATCTGTTCGTCTTCAGACGGAAAACCGCTCTGAAGCATAAAGGGGATTTCGGTGCGGTACAGGCCGACGCCGTCAACCTGATTGATAAACACCCGCTCATGCTCCGCGCTCAGTCCCGCGTTCAGCATAACCTGAATGCGTTCGCCGCTTTTCAGGATGGCGGGGCGCTCCATATCGTCTTCCGCCAGACGCGTAAGCGCATTTTCTTCCATCAGCAGACGCTGATATTCCTGCACCAGCACCGGTTCAGGCTCCACCAGCAGCTCACCGCGATAACCGTCGATAATCAGTAGACGCTGATGAAGCAGTTCTGGCTGAATATCGGCACCGACCAGCGTAGGAATGCCCATTGCCCGCACCAGAATCGCGGCATGGGAATTGGCCGCGCCGTCGTACACCACCACGCCCGCCAGCCGTTCCTGAGGAAGCTCCGCCAGTAAAGTGGCTGTCAGTTCATCGGCGACAAGAATGAAACGTTCGGGCCACTGGCCGATAATTTGCGCGTTGTCATCGAGATGGAACAGCAGTCGTTGGCCCAGAGTACGCAAATCGCCCGCGCGCTCACGCAGATAGGTGTCCTGCAAATTGGAAAACTGCGCCACAAAGCGTTCCGTCACCAGTTTGACCGCCCATTCCGCCGCGTTGCCCGCATCCACCTCCTGAAACAGTTCACGTTTCAGGTGCGCGTCATTCAGCAGATGAGAGTACAAATCGAAAATGGCGGCGCTTTCTTTTTGGGCGCTGGCATTGAAACGCTTGCTCAAACGCCGGAACTCGGCCGTGGCTGCCTCTAACGCCTGCATCAGCCGGGAACGTTCGCGTTCACTGTCGAGACTCGAAGCGGGAAAAACTTGATCCAAAGAAGGCTGGCCGCAATCCTGCCAGCCCGGTGCGATCGCCACGCCGGACGCGGCGACCAGCGCCTTAATGCGCGTTTGGCGATAATGGCCAAAGAGTGTCTTAATCTGGGACAGGGAAAGAATGGCGGCCATCTGCGTGGCCAGGGTGACCATGAACGACTCTTCATTCTTGTCAAACTGGCGATGCTCACGCTGCTGAACCACTAACACGCCCAGCAACTGACGGCGATGAATAATAGGAACCCCCAGAAAAGAGCGGAAATCTTGCTCTTTTACAGCGGGGATATATTTGAAACTGGGGTGAGTACGGGCATCCGCCAGATTAATCGGTTCGGCACGCTGCCCCACCAGGCCGACCACGCCTTGCCCAAATGCCAGCGCGACGCTACGGCCGCGCGGTTTCTTTAAACCGCGCGTCGCCATCAGGTAGTAGCATTGGCGATCGTGGTCAGCCAGATAGATCGAACAGACCTCCGTGTCCATTGCCTGACAGGTTTCATTGACCAGAATTTCCAGCGCATCATTAAGGCGAGCCGTTGCAGCTACTTTTTCGACAATTTCTCGCAAGCGCGTGAGCATGTTGTGCCTGAATTACCCTCTTTTTCGCCGGGAGCCAGACGGCGGTGCCGTCCGTGTCGCCGAATTCTCCTGAAGCTGTAACACCGAACTGATAAATTCTTTCATTACGCGCCGGTAAACATCGCGTTTGAAAGACACAACTTGACGAACCGGATACCAGTAACTGACCCAACGCCAGCCATCAAACTCAGGTGTGCCACTGCTTTGCATGTTGATATCAGATTCATTACTCATCAACTGTAGCAGAAACCATTTTTGCTTTTGGCCGATACAGACCGGTTTAGTATCCCATCGCACCAAACGTTTCGGTAATTTATAACGTAACCAACTGCGGGTGGAGGCCAAAACGCGGACATCTTTTTTCTTCAGTCCCACCTCTTCAAACAGCTCACGGTACATCGCTTGCTCCGCGCTCTCTCCGGGGTTGATCCCCCCCTGAGGAAACTGCCAGGAGTGCTGACCGTAGCGGCGGGCCCACAGTACCTGCCCCTGCCGATTACAAATTACAATTCCCACATTCGGGCGGTAGCCATCATCATCGATCACCGGACTACCTCGATAAACTTTGAATACAAAGATGACTTGATTGTTTCACACTCCCGGCAGGCGGTAAACCACTGCTTAGCGCAGTTGTCACGCTGATAAAATCAAGATGACCCACAGCCAGAATCAAAGTTATAAACAGATGAGCTAAAGAAATGGCGGTTTATTCACTATTTCTGTGGACATCTTTGTGCAGAACTCATTAAAAGATGCGTAAAACTTATTAACGGCAGATCGGAATTTTCTGATGCATTTCAAAAATAGTACTTTATTTTCATAAAATTAAGTGCGATCTTTACAGCAAGATCAGCGTAGGAGATCCTGCTTGAATGATTTTCAAGGCTGCGCTGGCGAAAAATTGCCCCATGTTGATTTTATCCACAGACGCCTTGACGGAATCAGGCAATATATAGGCAAAAACAGCAAAAACCTGCGACGTCAAGGCTGTAAATCAAACCAGTAATTCATCTTTTTGCCGGTTATCCAAGAAATCTGTGGATAACCTGGTGTAAGATCCTGTTCATTGTTGGTTTTTACAGGTGCACAGTTTAAAACACCGGTGTCCGCATGCATTTCCACATTGAAAAAAAGTACTATGGATCATGCTATTATTGAATTTTTTCAACCGCCTTTCAGGTTATAGGTTAATGTTTTTCACCCGCTGTGTTTTTTTTAAGCGGAAAAAATCAGATTAGGCATGCTATGAATTCACCGTCCGTTCTGACTGCGCCACCCCATAATGAACAGGAACTCCTGCAACGAGCCCAATCGCTCGCGGGCTATAATCTGGCGGAACTCGCCAGCATCGCGCGGTTGCCGCTGCCGACAAACCTGAAGCGTGATAAAGGCTGGATTGGCGTTCTACTTGAGCGCTTTCTGGGAGCCAGCGCAGGCAGCAAGCCCGAGCAGGATTTCCCCGATATCGGCATTGAGCTGAAAACCATTCCTATTGATGAGCAAGGCCGCCCGCTGGAAACCACCTTTGTCTGCGTCGCACCGTTGACCGGCAACAGCGGCGTCACTTGGGAAAGCAGCCACGTTCGGCACAAACTGGCGCGCGTGTTGTGGATTCCGGTTGAAGGTTCGCGGCCGATTCCGTTGGGCGAACGGCGGATCGGCACTCCGCTCATCTGGAGTCCGAACGAAGAAGAAGAGGAACAACTGCGCCGGGATTGGGAAGAGTTGATGGACTTGATTGTGCTGGGAAAGGTTGAGAGCATCACCGCGCGTCACGGGGAAGTGCTGCAATTACGCCCCAAAGCCGCCAACAGTCGCGCCCTGACGGAAGCCATTGGTGAATTCGGGCAGCCTATTATGACATTACCGCGCGGGTTTTATCTGAAGAAAACATTTACCGCGCCTCTGCTAGCACGCCATTTTTTATGACGGATATCCCTTCCGGTATGCCCGCACAACGAAATGTTGGTAAGAATACAGAAACGTTGCACAAAATAATTAGCAGGGCTTACGGAGAAATAGAGATGACGCCGGAACGGATGCTCCGCTATGGCTCGGGTCTTGGACTTTGGAAAGACAAAACGCCTCTCAGGTTCATTGGGTTCTGATTTCAGGGGTGATCCTGTCTATTTGCATAATGTATTCAAGGTGAGGGTGATGAGGATAAGGCACTGTTTTTACTTACTGGTATTTATTCTTACCATGATGGTTGGATTATTCGTAACGTATGTCGCAACTGAAAGGCATTACCATTCAGAGTTGTATGTTTCTTATCTCCAAAGGACGTGAGAGAAAATCCTGAAACAGGCGAAATAAGCGATTATTCCATTGCAGACATATTTTTTACCTATACAAATTTAATTACGCTCTATCTGTAAAGCTGCCTTATCGCGATGCTGGTTTTATTTAAAATAATAAGATTAATTTTTAGGTTTTTAAAAAATCTAAACCACGCGGCATTTTTAATGAGTCATAAGCCATCGCATTTTCATAGCTATACCTAAACTGCCTGCGTGGTGGAGGGAAACGTCCCTTTTCCTGATTCATACCCGAAATAATTCGCGTTGCAGCAAAGGCGGCGACACAGCGAATCCTCTGGCGTTTACGTCAGAAAGCGACTGGGGTGAGCGAGGAAAACCAACGCACATGCAACTTGAAGTTGGAGGGGTATACCCCTGAGCAACGGCGCCCAGGTGATAGTGATGAGGGATGACGTTATATCGCAGCGCGCAACAGAATGGTTTGCGGCACTCTCACACTTTCACTTGCCTGCTCAGCAATGTAGCGGCGTATAATGTCGCTTACGTTTCGTTTAAGGTGTATTGATAAATGTTTGATTGGATTGTTGACCCGAATGCCTGGTTGGCGCTAGGAACGCTGACTATTCTGGAAATCGTTCTTGGCATCGACAATATTATTTTCCTGTCGTTGGTTGTCGCCAAACTTCCCAAAGCGCAACAAAATAAAGCTCGCCGTATCGGCCTCATGGGCGCCATGCTCATGCGTCTGGGATTACTGGCTTCAATTGCCTGGGTTATCCGTTTGACCAATCCGCTGTTTAGTATATTGGGTAATGAGATTTCGACGCGTGACCTGATCCTATTTTTCGGGGGGCTTTTCCTGATCTGGAAGTCGATTAAAGAAATTCATGAAACCGTGGAAGGCGGTTCGGAAGAGCATGCGACACAAGTGCACTCCTTCTTTAGCGCGATCGTACAGATCATGCTGCTGGATATCATTTTTAGTCTGGATTCCGTGATCACGGCAGTAGGGCTTTCCGACCACCTGTTTATCATGATGGCCGCAGTGATTATCGCGGTTGGCGTGATGATGTTTTCCGCCCGAACCATCGGCGAGTTCGTCGAGCGTCATCCGTCCGTCAAAATGCTGGCGCTGTCGTTCCTGATTCTGGTGGGCTTCACGCTTATTCTGGAAAGTTTCGATATTCATGTACCGAAAGGCTACATCTATTTTGCCATGTTCTTCTCCATGTCTGTCGAAGCCCTGAACCTGTTGCGCGGCAAGAAAGCTAAAGCGGACTGATCTTACGCACCGCGGTTTTCGCCGTTGTACCTGCCGCCGGGGTAGGTACAGATAATAAAAAGCACGGTGACAAGGTGGATATTTGCTCTGCAATGCACCGTGTTTCATAGTATGTTGTTCCTATAACCCTGCCCTTGACACATTTTTTCACTCGCCTTAACCAAAATTAACGATAATTTCATCAACTCTTCCCCTTATTCCTACTTAATCCCCGCAAACGATTTGTTAGACTCATTAGATAGCCTTCAATTTTTTGCTGTCCGAAACAGGTAAAGATAACGATGAAAGTGCAGGTAAAAATGGCAGTCACACTGGCTTTAGTATTCTCCCTCTGCGGCTGTTCCAGCCAGTATGTCATGGCAACCAAAGAAGGACAGATGCTGCTGACGCAAAACAAACCTGTTCTTGATGAAGAGACAGGCATGCTCAGCTACATCGATGAACAGGGCAACGAAAAACTGATTAACAGCAATAATATTTCCCAAATTATCGAACGCTGAATGACGGATATCCTCCCCCAACCGAATGCCTTTATCACGCCGTCAGGCAACAATGAGGCTTCCCCACATCGCGTGGCTTCGTTATAGTCAAATTCAGGTGTGTCATCCCGACCTATTTCGCGTGATAGGAAGACGGCGGCGGCCCCTGCCGGACTCCGCCCGGAATGGGCCGAGTCATTCCGTTCAGCCAACACATCTGTCACTTGAAAGATGACGGGTATAGCGATACATCGGCTATTTTCAGATATACAAGGAAGCTGGCAATGCAATATCACCGTATTCCCCATAGCTCTCTAGAAGTCAGTGTGCTGGGCCTTGGCACGATGACCTTCGGCGAACAAAACAGTGAAGCTGAAGCGCATGCACAATTGGATCATGCTATTGCCGCAGGCGTTAACCTGATTGACGTAGCAGAAATGTATCCGGTTCCACCACGGCCGGAAACTCAGGGGCTAACCGAGAGCTATATTGGTTCGTGGCTGAAATCCCGTAGTGGGCGTGAGAAACTCATTCTGGCAAGCAAGGTATCCGGCCCGGTTCGCGGCAATGACGACGCCATTCGCCCACAGCAGGCATTGGATCGCATAAACATCCGTGACGCGTTGGACGCCAGCCTTAAGCGCCTGAACACCGATTATATTGATTTGTATCAGTTGCATTGGCCGCAACGCCAAACCAACTGCTTTGGTAAATTGGGATACCAATATACCGAGGATAAACCCGCGGTTACCTTGCTGGAAACACTGGAAGCGCTGAACGAACAGGTCAGGGCCGGTAAGATCCGCTACATCGGGGTTTCCAACGAAACGCCCTGGGGCGTAATGCGCTATCTCCATCTGGCCGAAAAACACGACCTGCCGCGCATTGTGTCGATTCAAAATCCTTACAGTCTGCTCAACCGCAGTTTTGAAGTGGGTCTGGCGGAAATCAGCCAGCACGAAGGCGTGGAGCTACTGGCATACTCGGCATTGGCATTCGGCACGCTGACAGGCAAGTACCTCAATGGCGCAAAACCAGCGGGCGCGCGCAATACGCTATTCAGCCGCTTTACCCGCTATACCGCGCCCCAGACTCAACAGGCCATCGCCGAATATGTGGCGCTGGCACGCAAACACGGCCTTGATCCGGCGCAAATGGCGTTGGCGTTCGTTCGTCAGCAGCCATTTGTGGCAACCACCCTGCTGGGGGCAACCTCGGTAGAACAGCTTCAAACCAATCTTGCCAGTCTGGAACTCACATTAGACCAGGCGATCCTGAACGAACTGGAGGCTATCCACCGCCGCTTTACCTTTCCAGCTCCATAATTTTTATCAGCAAACGTTTTGCACGCCGCGCCTTAACGGAGCGGCGTGTCGTTACCACACCGTTCAGAATTTTATGCCTAACTGCACCCTGACGCTGTCATCACGCGAGTTTTCCCCCAGCACGCCCTGGTAGCCGAGCGATAACTTTCCGTTGCGCGTCATACCCAGAGAGACGCCAGTGCGCAGCAGCAACGTGTCGCGATCGACGGAGCCGGACTCAATGGTAAATTCGTCACCTTGAGCAAAACGCATCCGCATTTGATTATCATCGGACGTCATCCGTCGCTGATAGCCCGCATCCATATAAAACGCAACGGGCAGCGGTGCGGCAAAACGCGCTTCGCTACGCAGTCCCAGCGTGGAAAACACGACGCTGTCGGTCTGTTTTCCCCAGCTCAGCGCGGCCGGACCGCCGTTTTCACGCGCGCCGGGCATGCCTTGCCAAACGTAAGCCGTGTTGCCATAAGGTTCCAAGCTAAAATTGTCGTTAAGCGAAAAACGATGACTTCCCTCAACAAAGCCCTGAGCCAGATGCCCACGGTATTCCGCCTTTACCCGGTTCTCCAGTCCCGGCACCGTGATTGACCGCTCGGTCGCCATATCAAGATAGCTGTATTCCATCCCGGCGCGCACATCCACACCCCACTTCGTCGTGCCGAAATAGCTGGCGATATGGTAGGTGGTGACATCAACACTGGAAGCGCGTTCATCGACTTTGATTTTGCTTTTTTCACTGCCGATAGCAAAACCCAAAGTACTGTCCGTTCCAACCTGTCTACCGTTGCCGATTAAAAATCCATAACCGTGGTTCGTTGCTTTGGCGAATCCCGACTGTTCGTCCACGCTCCCTTCGTTAGCCCATTGGCTTAACCACAGCGTATCTGCTTTCCCTTCATGCATTGAACTGTTGATGGCATCGCGCACATAGCGGCTGCGTTGGAACAGTGCGGCGCGTGACGCAGCATAAATCTCACCGCTAAGATTATCAAACGCGTCGCGCGACGCCTCTTCGCTGGTCGAATTGGCTATCGCCTCAAACACTCGTCCACTCTCCTGGCCTTCTATCCCCTGCGCGACGGCGCTTTGATTACGGCTTTGCGCTACTTCGCTGAATGGCCGGTTGTTGCGCACGACATCCAGATAAGCGTGCTGACCGCTATAGCTGAGCGCGTCCGTCAGAAATACTGACTGGCGCGCCGAGCTCAGCGAGTCAAATTTTCCCGTCAGTTCGCCGCCGACATCAAGCAGCCTAAAGCGATCGCCCAACAATAACGGACTGTTCGAACCTGAGATCGCCACCGTCCCCGCAAGATGCGCATCCTTCGTGACAACCAGACCATCCGACCTGCCCTGCGCGTCTATTTCAAATGTATAAGTGCTGCCTTGGTTGAAAGTCACGCTGCCGACGGTCAACGTCCCGATGGAGTTGCCGGGAGACAGCGTGGCGCCGCTATCAAGCGTCACACTGCCGGCAATCCTGCCGTGCCCCCCCAGCTTCGCATCGGTTTTTACCCAGACATCACCAGCCAGACTGCCGGTTCCCCCCGCGACCTTGCCAACCACGACCTCGCCGCCCTGTACGATAGTCGGCCCGGCATAGGTGTTGTCGCCCGTCAGGTAAAGCGTTCCATCGCCTTGTTTATTTAAGCCCACATCCCGCCCGAACAACGCGCTTTGAGGATTTTTATTGCGTATCTGAGTAATATCATTGCCCCAAGTACTATCCATGCCCTGAGTATCGATGCCATACAACGCATAGTCGCCGCCAGTCGCACCGCCGCCTATATCGCTTTCAGCCAGCCGCCGGGCGTTTAACGCTCCCGGTCCCTGCACCGCTCTGTTAGCGTTGACAATCCCCTGACCGAACAGTGATTGATATTCATCCTCAGGAAGCACGATGACGTTCTGCTCGCGGGACGCAGTGAGGATCATGCCTCGAATCCTTTCTTTCACTTCTTCGGGGGTTTTGTCCGAGGTTAACGAGTCGAGCAGAACGTCGACCTCTTCATCTGTAACCGTGATATCACGCCGGTATGAATAAAACTTCAACGAGGCGCCGACTTCGTTCAGATCGCCATCGTATTCGATGTTTTGCAGCATCACCGCTTCAGGGAGGGTATCGCCGCGCAACGGCGTCGCGGTGGAAAGCAGGACATCGGCAATCTGTTTGCCGTCCATATAGGGAAACACTTCACTAACCAGCGCACCGACGCCGGTTACATAGGGCGCGGAAAACGACGTTCCATTCAACGTCTCATAAGTCTCACCGTTCGAGGTGGTGGAAACACCCACACCCGGCGCCAACAGGCTGTATTCGCTGGCTCCCTGGGCGAGGTTAGTGAATGGCGCGATAAATGCCACGCTATTCGAAGATTGCCGGGGATTATACGACATCACGCTGAGCCAATTGTTGCCGATCCGGTTCTCCTTACCGGTGACATCCAGCCATGTCGGCAACCCCGCCAGCAATGCAGGCGTCAGGTGTCCTTCATTGCCTGCGGAAAAGACCATCAATTTTCCGCGTGATGTGATACCTTCCGCCAACTCGGTAAAACCGGGGACCAAAATATTGTCTATCTCTTTCTTGGTTTTAGGAGAGTAACTGTTCATCGCATCGTAGTAGATCGCAAAACCCCAGCTGTTATTGATGATTTTCACATCCGGGTATTTCGCGATTTCAAGCATCGCCTGGGCCAAGCTGCTAACGCCCATATCGCTGCCGAGCGCCAGCAGATTGGCATTGTAGGCAATGCCATGTACGCCGGCATCATCCTTCGCCGCGCCTATCACCCCTGCGACATAGCGACCGTGTGGTATTCTATCAACAGGAGCGCTTAACCAGCGCGTTCTGGCATCCGCCCGCCCCAGAAATTCCCTCCCTGACAAATCGGCGCCCAAGTCAATAATCCCCACCGTTACGCCCCGGCCGCTGGCCCCTTGTGCGTAAGCGTCCGCCGCCTGCATTGAATCCAGCGACGCACCGTTGATCAGGTATTCCGGCGTTCGGAAATCGTCCGCGGTCGCTGCGCGCGACGGCGTAACCGGAAGACAAGCCATCACCAATAACGCGCTCGTCCACCACTGCGGCCATTGGCTGAATTTCGTTTTGCGACAGATTACATTTTTGCATGAAGCGTGCGATCCGTGCTCAGACCCAGGAATAACCCTGGAAAAAATATCCATATTACTCTCCATAGTTGTTTTTAACGTCACTGGCAAAACCATTAATTCAAACCACTTGGGCTATGTTATTGCCATAACGAAAACAAAACATCACAAAAGCGCAGAAATTGTAAAAAAATACGACAACATAAAGTAGAAAAGCGACGCCGGATAGCGTCGCTTTTAGCTTATTACTGAACAAGTTAGGATTTTTTATTTCAACGACTGCAATAAATTATTACGCTTATCTTCCAGTGTAGTCACACGTTGGCACACCTCACGGCCAAAGCGTTGGAACTCGATTTCCTGATTATTCCATTCGGCCTGAATCGCTTTCTGTAAGCCGCCGAGATTTCCCATCATCGCCTGCAACGGACTACCGCCGCTGGACATCTGCTTCACGCCCATCTCGTTGAGACTGTCCTGCAAGACGCCGCCCATACTCTGCTGAACCAGTTGCTTACCGTCCTGCTCAACCTGTTTTATCGCCTGATGGTGGAAAGTCAATCCATCGCTGCGGTGTTCAATGATGCGATTCATCTGCTGCTTGAGCTGTTCATCCAGCGTCGTCAGCCGGTTACGCACATTGCTGTCGCTACCCAGTTCCCGCACGATAACTTTATCCAGCGCCACGCGCGCTTTTTCCAGGTGCTGCCGGGCGCCCTGATCGATCCAGGGGATTTGCTGGCGCAGATCGGCCTGATAGGTTTTCGACTGCTGCCGCTGCGCGGCATTCAACGTCAACGGCGTTCCGTTACGTACGATGTCTCCCTGCGGTGAAATCTGTAAATTCCCGCTGGCGCCCACCACCTGCACATGCTGAGGGCTGATGATGATATCGTCCTGCGGGTCAACGCTACACTGATACGCCGCCTGAGTCTGCCAGGACAGTAACATCAGTAAACCGAGAGTCATTTTACGCAACATATTTTCTCCTGAAGAAAACAACGACGGCAGCGGGGGAATGGGGAGTCCGCCCGTTAGCCAGGCGGCAAGGGCAAAATAACGCCGGTGTTACTCTGCCGTACCGGGATTTAAAGCAGGTTTTCGGGCAAATCCCACCAGATATCGAACACATCACTGACTTTAACATCGGTCAGTTTCTGTTCTTCCAGCCAGCGGTTGACCAATTGACGGTGTTCGTCGGTGCAATGACCGATTTTCTGCAAGCAGATCAATCCTTCCCATTGCAGATAGCCGCTGCCTTCAAACGCCAGACCGTTTGGTTCGATCACGTCATCGACAAACTTGTCCACCGTGCGATCGATCTCTTCGACGCTGGTGCCTTCCGGGAAACGCCAGCTAACCGAAAAGCCTAATTCCTGAAATTCATCAATGTGTAGCTTTTTACGTAAACGACGGCTACGGGCTTGTGCCATTTCAATTCATCCTCTCGAACATCAGATCCCATACGCCATGCCCCAAACGCTGGCCGCGCGCTTCAAACTTCGTCAGCGGACGTGATTCCGGCCGCTCAACATAGTCATTATTGTCAGAAAGATTGCGATAACCTGTGACCGCGCTCATCACTTCGAGCATATGTTGCGCATAAGGTTCCCAGTCTGTCGCCATATGGAAAACGCCGCCGATCTTCAACTTGCGCTGTACCAATGCAACAAACGGCGCCTGTACAATACGGCGTTTGTTATGCCGGGCTTTATGCCACGGATCGGGGAAGAAAAGCTGTACCATTGATAGCGAACCATCGGGGATCATGTTTTCCAACACTTCCACCGCGTCATGGCACATGATGCGCAGGTTACCGACATCAGCCTCCTGCGCCGAAGAGAGACAAGCGCCCACGCCGGGCAGATGCACTTCGATACCCAGGAAATCCTGTTCTGGATGTTGTGCGGCCATCGTCACCAACGACGCCCCCATGCCAAAACCAATTTCCAGCACCACCGGCGCTTCACGGCCAAACAGCGAGCTGAATGCCAGCGGCTGCGTCTGATACTCGACGCCCATCACCGGCCAATAGTTATCCAGCGCCTGTTGTTGTCCGTTGGTCAAACGTCCCTGACGACGGACAAAACTGCGTATGCGACGCAGCGGGCGTCCGTTTTCATCAAATTCCGGTGAGATAACGTTGTTAATCATAAAGCGTGCTTACTGTTTGTCCGATTGCATTGAGGAAACGCGCATTATGCAAGGATACCGTGGTTTAGCAAGCCCGCCGCCTCGGAAAGTTCCGGTTTACAGCACATTCACTCTGTGCTGGAATCGCTGTCAGACTTTTTACCTGTCGGATAGCGATCCCTTTTATGATGCAAGCGCAACAGTTCGCGCACCAGGTGCTGAACTGGTATCAGCGTTATGGCCGCAAAACCCTGCCCTGGCAGCTTGAGAAAACGCCGTATCAAGTATGGCTGTCCGAAGTGATGCTGCAACAGACGCAGGTCGCAACGGTCATTCCCTATTTTCAACGTTTCATGGCCCGCTTCCCGGATGTGAGCGCATTGGCGCAGGCGTCGCTGGACGAAGTGCTGCACCTGTGGACCGGGCTGGGCTATTACGCACGCGCCCGTAATCTGCATAAAGCCGCACAGATTGTGGCTACCCGACATGGCGGCATGTTCCCCGCCACATTCGATGAAGTGGCCGATTTACCCGGCGTAGGCCGTTCTACCGCTGGCGCAATCCTGTCCCTGTCGCTGGGACAGCGCTACCCGATTCTGGACGGTAACGTAAAACGCGTGTTGGCACGCTGCTACGCCATTGACGGCTGGCCGGGTAAAAAAGAGGTCGAAAAACGGCTGTGGGCGTTAAGCGAAGAGGTCACGCCAGCCGAGAGCGTCAGCCAGTTCAATCAGGCCATGATGGATCTCGGCGCGATGGTGTGTACCCGTAGCCGACCTAAATGCGAACTGTGTCCGCTGAATACCGGCTGCATTGCCTATAACAATCATAGCTGGGCGCAGTATCCCGGCAAAAAGCCCAAACAAACGCTGCCGGAAAAAACCGGCTGGTTCCTGCTGCTGCAACAGGGGTCGAAGGTATGGCTGCAACAGCGCCCTGCCGTCGGTTTGTGGGGCGGACTATTCTGCTTTCCGCAGTTCAGCGAACGCCGTGAATTGGAACTCTGGTTGCAACAGCGCGGTCTGAACGCTGATGGATTGCGGCAGCTCGTGGCATTCCGCCATACATTCAGCCATTTCCACCTGGATGTCGTCCCGCTCTGGCTGGATGTTTCAGCAATGGATATCTCACAAAAAGGAGCCTGCATGGATGAAATCGCGGGTCTCTGGTATAACTTAGCGCAGCCGCCTTCTGTCGGATTGGCGACCCCGGTTGAACGCCTGCTGCGGGAACTAGCCCGGCCGCAATCAGCACAAAGATACTCCCGCGCGATTAATGAGGAACAAGCATGAGCAGAACGATTTTTTGTACTTTTTTACAACGTGATGCTGAAGGACAGGATTTTCAGCTTTACCCAGGCGAGTTAGGCAAACGCATTTATAACGAGATCTCAAAAGAAGCCTGGGCGCAATGGCAAACCAAACAAACCATGCTGATTAACGAAAAGAAACTCAGCATGATGAACGTCGCCGATCGCAAATTGCTGGAACAGGAAATGATCAAATTCCTGTTTGAAGGAAAAGACGTGCATATCGAAGGCTATACGCCGCCGAGTCATTGATACCGCAGGGTCAGAGGATCCTGTTACGTCTTTATTCCGAAACGGCTTTTTATATGAAGAAAATTTTAGCTCTGCTGGTTATCGCACCGTTACTGGTTTCCTGCTCAGGAAGCAAAGATGTCGCTGACAACGAAGAATTTATCAAGGATACCAACGGTTTTGATATTCTGATGGGGCAATTCGCCCACAATATCGAGAATATCTGGGGCATGAACGAAGTGCTGATTGCCGGGCCGAAAGACTACGTAAAATATACCGACCAATACCAGACTCGCAGCCATATCAACTTTGATGCCGGCACCATCACCATTGAAACCATTTCGGCGACAGACGCTACCACAAGTCTGCGTCAAGCCATTATCACCACGCTGCTGATGGGCGACGACCCCACCAACACCGACCTTTACTCCGACGCCAATGATATTCAGATCAGCCGTGAGCCGATGCTGTACGGTCAGGTGCTGGATAACACCGGTCAGCCGATCCGCTGGGAAGGCCGCGCCGCCAGCTTCGCGGATTATCTGCTCCAGAACCGTTTGCAGAAACGAACTACCGGGCTGCATGTTATTTGGTCCGTCACTATTCAGTTGGTTCCCAACCATCTGGACAAGCGGGCGCATAAATACCTGCCGCTGGTGCGTAAAGCTTCCGAACGTTATGGTATTGAAGAGTCATTGATATTTGCCATCATGCAGACGGAATCCAGCTTCAACCCTTATGCGGTCAGCCGGTCCGACGCCCTCGGTTTGATGCAGGTGGTTCAGCACAGCGCGGGCCGCGACGTGTTTAAAATGAAAGGGAAATGGGGACAGCCAAGCCGCAACTACCTGTTCGACCCGGAAAACAATATCGATGTGGGCACCGCCTATCTGTCGATTCTGAAGAACAGCTATCTGGCGGGCATCGCGAATCCCACCTCGCGTCGTTATGCCGTTATCACCGCCTATAACGGCGGCGCAGGAAGCGTACTGCGGGTGTTCTCCAGCGATAGAAATCGTGCGGTAAATATTATCAACGGCATGTCGCCGGGCGAAGTATACGATATGCTGACCACCCAACATCCGTCAGGCGAGTCGCGCCGTTATCTGTATAAAGTGAATACGGCGCAGAAAAACTATCGCCGATAGCCTCCGCCGGGCTTCTGGTATGCATTTCCAGCGGCCCGGCCTTCATGCTTTTACTGTTCGATCACATAACCGTACAGGCGTTTGGCGCCATCCTCTTCGGCTACGCTGTAAACGCCCTGTAGCTCTGGCGAGAATCCCGGCAGCAGGTTAATCCCCGCTTCCAGCGCCAGGAAGTAGCGCTGAACCGCCCCGCCCCAGATTTCCCCCGGCACCACGCACAACACGCCCGGCGGATAAGGCAGCGCCCCTTCCGCCGCGATGCGCCCCTCGGCCTCAGAAATGGGCACCAGCTCGATATTTCCACGGACAAACGCACTGTTTGCGTCTTGCGGCAACATCTTCACCCGCGGGAAAGAATCTTTACGGAACATCGCTTTTTGCAGATCTTTCACATTATGGCTGGCATAAAAGTCATGTGCTTCCTGACAGAGTTGACGCAACGTATAGCCGCGATAACGCTGTTCATGCTTTTGATACAGGCTAGGCAATACTTCGCTCAGCGGCGCGTCACGGACAATCATTTCCTCGAAATAAACCAGCGCGTCCACCAGACGCTGCATTTTCAGACGGTCTTCCGCAGGCGTCAGCAGGAACAGGATCGAGTTCAGATCGCATTTCTCAGGAATAATGCCGTGTTCACGCAGGTAATTTGCCAGGATGGTGGCAGGAATACCAAAATCGGTATACTCGCCGCTGATCGCATCAATACCCGGCGTCGTTAACAGCAATTTGCACGGATCGATAACATACTGATCCTGCGCATACCCCTCAAACGAGTGCCATTTTGCGCCCGGCTCGAAGTTAAAGAAGCGCACATCATGAGCAATCACATCGGTATCATGCTCCTGCCAGGGAAGCCCCGCCACCGTGGTGGGAACAAACGGCTGGATCAAAGAACAGCGCAACAGCAACTGTTTGCGCGCATCAATACCTTGTTTCACACAGTCCAGCCACAAACAGCGTCCGCTATGGCCTTCATGCATTTTGGCATTCACGTCCAGCGCCGCGAACAGCGGATAGAACGGGCTGGTGGACGCGTGCAACATAAATGCGTTATTGAAGCGTTTATGGTTGCAAAAACGTTTTTGCCCTTTGATGTGCGTATCTTTTTTATGCACCTGCGAAGTCTGGGAAAATCCCGCCTGCTGTTTATGCACCGACTGAGTAACAAAGATCCCCGGATCGTTTTCATTCAGATCCAGCAGCAGCGGCGAGCACTGCTCCATCATGGGAATAAACTGTTCATACCCCACCCACGCGGAATCAAACAGGATGTAATCACACAGATGCCCGATGCTGTCCACCACCTGACGCGCATTGTAAACCGTGCCGTCATAGGTGCCGAGCTGAATCACGGCCAAACGGAATGGGCGTTGTTCGTCGGCCCGCTCCGGCGCGACTTCACGCACCAGATTGCGCAAATACGCCTCATTGAAACAGCGCGCATCAATCCCGCCGATAAAGCCGAAAGGATTACGTACCGTCTCAAGGTAGACAGGCGTGGCGCCAGCCTGAATCAGCGCGCCGTGATGGTTGGATTTGTGGTTGTTGCGATCGAATAACACCAGATCGCCGCGGGTCAGCAGCGCGTTTGTCACCACCTTATTGGCCGCCGAAGTGCCATTCAGCACAAAGTAGGTTTTATCGGCGTTAAATACGCGCGCGGCAAACTTCTGCGCCTTTTTTGCGGCCCCTTCATGGATCAGCAAATCGCCCAGTTTGACGTCGGCATTGCAGATATCCGAACGAAAAATATTTTCGCCATAAAAATCAAAAAACTGCCGCCCTGCGGGATGCTTGCGGAAAAACTGGCCGCCCTGATGACCCGGGCAAGCGAACGTTGTATTCTCCATCTCGACATATTTGATCAGCGTATCGAAAAACGGCGGCAGCAATGCATCCTGATAGCCTTGCGCAGTACGCTCCAGCACATCCGCATGTTCACCGGCATCATCCAACAGTAACCACTCGCTGCCCGTCGGCAACATTTCAGACAGTAAATCCGAGTCATTAACCCTGACAACAAATGCAGGAATGGCAAAGCCGGTATGATGAAGTATCGACAGAATCCCGCTACGGGCTTCCTCGACCGAAACCACCACTACCGCCACATCAGTAAAGTCAGTCTGACTCAGCGCAACAATTTCGCGTGTCGTGATTAAACGGCCGGCAACCGCCCCATTAGCCGCAATTTTTAACTGTTTCATTTAACCAAATCCAAGCGGTTAAGGATGAGTGAACGTGCCCGGAAGCACAACGCAGGGATAACTATCCCGACAAATTACAATATCAATCAATATCGACAAGCCTATGACTCCCACAATCATGACTGTAGGCTAAGAATGGAGAAACTGGCGCCAGCACCATCCGATAGACATCAGTAAAATCAGAGGAAGACTCTATTTTTACTCATGCCTAACAGCGAGCGTACGAACGCCTCACCGCATGGCGGCAAGGGATAATTGACGGGAAAATGCACGCACAACGAGGCTAAAACGTGAAAAAAGCCATGACATCATCAAAGATCCGGCGCAGTAGTTTTGCACCATGAACAATGAATCCGACATATCAGCAGTCCTCTTTAACCACAGGTGAACAGGGAGTTCAGGTGAGCTGTAAAGTTAAAAACCGCGCAATATTGGCATTATTTTTCATCAAATTCAAGAAACGTCAGGCCGCCTTTTTATAGCAAAATGTGACTCAGGGCAAAACCGCGGCGCGAGTCAAATGATAGCCATGCTGATAAGCGGAAAGGAGAGGCAAAACGGCTCAAGCGCACCACTTCTGCCTGAAAATAGAGCAAGCACGCGGGTTTATGACAGAAAGCCGTTGACGGCACACAACCAATACGGTTTAATGCGCCCCGTTGCCCGGATAGCTCAGTCGGTAGAGCAGAGGATTGAAAATCCTCGTGTCCTTGGTTCGATTCCGAGTCCGGGCACCACCTTTCCTTTTTTATGCCTCCTTATAAATCCCTATGTGTATGTAATTCAATAAGTTGGCGTAAAAATCTTTCCCGATGCGTTTTGATTTATCCCTTCGTATCCGGAAAATTTGGGGTCAGATTGCGGGTCGTTCAGTTCGATGAACGGGAGTGACCCTCACATGTTAACTGACAGCAAAGTCCGATCCGCGAAACCTCTCGCAAAATCTTACAAGCTCACTGACTCGCAAGGCCTATACCTGACGGTATCCACCAGCGGCGCTAAGCTATGGTATTTCCGCTATCGCCTCGGCGGTAAAGAAAACCGTCTGGCCTTTGGCCCCTACCCGCAAACTACGCTGGCGGAAGCCCGTGAAAAGCGCGATGCAGCGCGTAAGCTGTTGGCGTCCGGCATCAGCCCTTCTCAGCTTCGTAAATCGAACAACCCCGCCGTTGAGGAATCCCGCACCTTTCAGTATATCGCTCAGGCGTGGCACACCAGTAGCCTGAAACTCTGGTCGGACGCGCACGCCGATAAAATTCTTACCTGCCTGAAACGCTACGTTTTCCCCGCCATTGGCGCGATGGATATCGCGCAGGTTGAAACCCACCATCTGGCACAGTTGGTTAAGGCCATTGACGACAAAGGCGTGCATGACGTCGCCGGACGGGTACGCCAGCATCTGACCAAAATCATGCGTCATGCCGTCCAGCAGGGCGTGATTAAATATAATCCGGCTTACGATTTGGATGGCGTCGTGACCCCGGTCGTGACCCAACATCACCCCGCCCTGCCGCTGAAACGCCTGCCTGAGCTGCTGGAGCAGATGGATAACTACAAAGGCCGGGTGCTGACCCGTCTGGCGCTGGAGCTTAATCTGCATGTCTTTCTGCGTTCCAGCGAGCTACGGCTTGCCCGCTGGGATTGTAGTCCCCCCTGAATTTAGTCTTACTGCTTAATAGAGTTCTCTGGTTAAAATACAACCAGCGGAGGCTCATCATGAAGAAAGCGCGTTCCACTGAAACTCAGATCCTGCGGGTTCTAAAAGAAGTTGAAGGGGGTCGGCATGTGAAGGATGTGTGCCGCGAAAACGGTGTGTCGGAAGCCAGCTATTACAACTGGAAATCTAAATACGGCGGCATGGAGTCCTCTGATATCAAACGAATGAAAGAGCTGGAAGAGGAAAACCGCCGATTAAAGCAAATGTATGCCTCCTTGAGCTTAGATCATGAATTCTTAAGGATGTTGTTTCAAAAAAACTTTAACTGTGCCCGAAAAGCGTGAGTTGGTGCGTTACGTCATGACGGAACATCAGGCCAGCGAACGACGTGGGTGCCGGATTATGGGTATAAGTCGAAGCCTGTTGCATTATTTGCCCGAACACGGCACGGGATCTGCCCGTGGTCGAGGCACTGCAAAAATTGGCGCATCAGTATCCGGCCTATGGTTTTTGACTTATGTTCAATAAGTTACGCCAAGCAGGATTACTGTGGAATGCAAAACGGGTTTGCCGGATCTATCGATTGTTAAAACTGAACCTTCGGCGTAAAGGGAAAAAACGCTTACCTAACAGGTATCCACAGCCGTTGGTTATTCCGCATAAAATGAACCACTGTTGGTCAGTTGATTTTATGAGTGATGCCTTGATCGACGGGCGGCGATTCAGGTTATTTAACGTAGTCGATGATTTTAATCGGGAAGCGCTGGCAATCGAGGTTGATTTGAATATACCGGCTCATCGCGTTGTACGCATCTTGGAGCGGTTAAGTGCTGAAAGAGGCTATCCGGCTTTAATACGCAGTGATAATGGGCCAGAACTCACTGCCGCTGCTCTAGCCGAGTGGGCAGAATTGCACGGTGTGATACTCGATTTTATTCAGCCAGGCAGGCCGATGCAGAACGGATTGATTGAGCGATTTAACAAAACGCTACGAACAGAAATACTCGATATGTATCTGTTCGGAACACTGTCAGAAGTCCGCGTGCTAACAGAAGACTGGCGCGCAGAATATAACGAAGAACGTCCGCATAGCTCACTGGGTGATATGCCACCCGTTATCTATGCGAGGCAAAAACTGGCCGGAGATCCTCATTGGCGGTGGTACTAAAAACCGGAGGGACTACACAATGCCCCGGCAACCCTTTAACCAGCGCCAGATTGCGATCAGGCGACATCATCATTTCTGTCGCCAAGGTATGCCTGAATCGATGAGGACTCACCTAAAACCACACGCCTTTGTCAGTCTGGCGAAGAACGAACCGGCTGTATAGCAGGTTCGGGGCCGACTTCGCCTGATGGATTCGAAATCTTGCCACATCAAACAGGTAGCTTTCGCGTTCGGCGCCTAGCGCTATGGCGCGTTCAACCAGTATCCGCATACGCTCGCGGACAAAACTGAAGATAGGGAGCAGCCACTCGCGATGGGTGTAGTGGATCGGTAATTCAGGACACCTCCAAATCCTGTTAATGTTAAAACAGTGAACATGAGCCGCTTTATTATCAAGCCGGTGATCGCGTGGACGCTCACTTCTGAGAAAAAGCATTTAGTCGGATAAGAGAGCCACATTTCTGCACACCCTCTCCTCAGAGCCGTGCGCACAACTTACTACATAATTTGTTGGCTTTGGCTATACTCCGCGATTTAAAATCCAGTACCCATCCGACACCCACGTATCACGTGTGGTGGCAAACAGGTTTTTTTCAAGGGTTTCTTTTTTTAACGCCACACAGTAGACAGGGCGGTATCGTTCGAAACGCCAGCTATCCTTTAATAGACCTGCATCAACCGTATCGAAACCTAGTCCATGAATGAACTCAGCGACTTTCAGCTTCGCCGCTGCATTATCACCAGCTAGAGGGATAGCACGACGATCCTGGGCCCCTTCAGGCCGTGCATCACACCGTAAATCCTCAACCGTGATAGAGTTGAATGCCTTAACAATAATTGCCTCAGGTAAGTACCTCGCTAACAGTTCGCTAGTAGTCAGCACACCGTTTTTGAGATCAGCAATATTTCCATCCCGGTGGGGGAAATAATTGAGTGGATCTATGACCACTTTATCTTTTAAATACTCTTTAGGTAAGTAAGGAGCAGCATATAATGGCACAGCGACTATTACAATATCACCAAATATTGCGGCTTCGCTGGGAGTACCGGCCTGACATTCCAAGTCTCTAGCAATATAAGAAAGAGATCCTGCACCACGAGTGTTACTAAGCATAACACTGTGCCCCGAACGAACAGCATTAAGAGCAATAGCCTGCGCCATAGCACCAGCGCCAATAATTCCAATATTCATTTATATTCCTTTAGTTATTTGCAACGAAGAAACACAACCTACACTGCAATCACACCAATGACATTATGTTCATACTCGATGGGTAACAAATGCCAGATTTGAAAACCATCTTCATTACTGAACTGTTTGTATGCTAAAGAACTTTCATCTTTCAATGGAACTTTTATTTTTTTTGCATCGCCTATAAATCCGCAGCCGATGCATTTCAATACGGCTTCTTTTTTCGTCCATGCACGTAAAAAACAGTATTCCCAATCATCTTGCTTGATTATTTCATCGACTTCATCATTGGTAAAGATATAGTCAGTAAAATCTTGGGGGATAGGGCGTCCCTTTGATTCAATATCAATCCCAACTGGTTTGATGAATGAGAAAGCAATAGCAATGACATTACCCGTATGTGAAATGTTAAAATGAATATTTATTTTATCATTAGCAACATAAGGTTTACCAAATACATCCCTTTCCAACATACCTTTATATGGGCCTGAGTTTAGCATATGCCCAAGGGTCCTACGTAGAAATGCCCGCCCCGCCTGATAGCGGTTACGCCCCTTACTGCTTAAAAAAGTACCTGCCTTTACTTTTTCTTCTTCAGAAAGAAGTTCTATATCCTGAATAGTAAAATCTTCGTAATTTCCGAAAAAAACAGTTATATCATTATTATATTGATCTTTAAGGTGATTAATATCGCGCCAACGCATACATCTCTCATTCTTGTATGTAAAAAATGGAACTAGGCCCGATGCACCGGGCCTGACCGCTTTAACAAACAATAGATTGTTGAGCAGAATCTACTTTAAGGTTAATAAATGACAGCATAGAACCAAAGGTTTTAAAGGGTGACTCCTGAAAAGAAAGATCTTGCTCACTCGCTAGTTTTATTTTAATCCCCAGGGTTTCAAATAACTGCCGTTCAATATCAGCAATAATCGTAATTAAACTTAATGAATCTAATTGTCCAGCTGAAGAGTAAAGTTCTGTATCATCTCCTTCAGACCAATCTAATGGTTGATCCATAAAGGGCTCTTGCCGACAAATGGCACTAGTTAAAACATCTCTCAATTGATATCCCATATTTACCCTCAACATTTGTTAAATTAACTATTTTTATTCATAGTTATAAATATCATATCTAATAAGACAATTTCCGCATTTCAAAAAACTGACCACTGATTAAGCCAGCACAATGCTGCTCCACAATCAGCTGGTAAATTCCTTGCGCTCGCACTTCGGGGCTGACAACATAACCAGGTTGGGAAAATCTCTCCTTTAATTTTATATGCTCAGGAAATTCTGAAATCCGTGAATTTGATACTATCGCCTGAGATAAATTAGTTTGAACATTACACATTCCAAGCACAGCAAAGAAAATATCTGTATTCTCCCGAGAGTATACCCCACATAATGCATTTAGCGCTGCTTTAGACAGGCTGTATGGCAACATTCCAGCGCGGTAACGGATAGCAGCCATCGAAGATGATGCAACGACTATATCCGGACGTATGTCAAATGCCAGCAAGATATCCAGAATAGTCTTATTCACTAACGCATTAATAGTCAACGTCTGGAGTATATCAGTATCTGAATAATCCTCAGCACGGGCAGGTGCATTCGCTGACACCCCTGCATTCAGATGAACAATTGACACGCCCAGTGTCTTAATAGATGAAAACTCATCCTCAAATAATTGCTCTATATTAGATGTATTAATTAAATCACAGGATTTAAAAATAAATTTTTCATACTGGGATAATGCAACGGGCTTATGCCTAGCAGTACCATACACCGTCCAACCTTTAGATAAATAAAGAGTAGCAAGAGCTAGACCAATGCCATTACTGACCCCGGTAATAAATACTCGCTGCAGAGAGATCTTTGGGGGCATCTGTTCCGGGAGTTTTATAGTATTCATAATCGGTGTCAGAATTTACCGGCAGAAAATCCACCATCAACAGAAAGTAAAGTGCCAGTAACGTAGGAAGATTGTTTACTTAAAAGCCAAAGTATTGCTGCAGTGATCTCTTCAGGATTAGCAAATCGCTTCATAGCGGTTGACTGAATTTTCTCTGCAGTCGATGCTGGGTTAGCACGAAGGCGCTCTTCAGTATTCATCCCCCCCAAAGTTGGTCCGGGACAAACAGCATTAATACGCACCACATGCTCTCCTTCAGGAGGATTAGCACATTCGATAGCCGTAACCTGAGTGAGAGTATTTAATGCGGCTTTACTTGTAGAATAAGCACTCTGGCGCGGTTGCCCCAAAACGCCGCCACAGGATGAAACGTTGACAATTGATCCCTGTTCGCTTTGTGCCATCAATTGTATTTGATGTGACATCAATAGCAAGGGACCAACAAGGTTAATATTCAATACACGTGTCCATTCTTGCAAATCCAGTTCGCGAACTGAAGCCCTTTTCGTTGTCACGCCCGCATTATTTACTGCCAGATTTAACTGCCCGTGCTGAGTCTGAATAAGACTAAACAACTTATTTACTGCGTTCTCATCGGTGACATCCAATTGTACATAACGCGCGTTACGACCAAGTGTTTCTTGAGCACGTAAACCATCTTCTTTATTACGTCCCGTGATATAACAAAAAGCTCCCATTTCCACCAAGCTTTTACTTACATTAAATCCAATACCGCGAGTACCACCTGAAACTAATGCCACTTTTCCGCTATAAATCATTTTTCACTTCTCCTGATGTTTTTTCTGAATATGCTGAGGCCGTAAGTAACGGGGGTTTACACAGCAAAATACACGATCTGCTAGAGGCTCTTTCTTATCCAATAAGCAGTATGAATCCCAACGACAACGATGAATCTCATGAGAACGTCCAGATAATTCTTTACTTACGAAGTGATGATCTGCAACAATTGCTCGACCAAAACCTACAAAATCAGCATCTCCGCTATCCACTATTTCATCCGCTAACGTCAAACTATCTATATTTGCAGCAAAACCTATCGGTATACTAGTCCTCTGTTTAAAAAAACGACCGGCTTCACGTGATTTATTAATGGTATACGTTTTATCCCCTAGAAATTTAGCATATGTCTCTGCGATTCCTGTTGCACCAATAACAGCATCGGCTCCTGCTTCTTCAATGGCAATAATGACATCACTTAGCATGTCAATATGAATGCCTTCTTTACTAAGTCCATCATCAATTTGTAAACGAACAAAAATAGCCATCTGTTCTCCTACTAAGGTACGTATCCTCCGGATCACTTCCAGCAATATTTTCGCTCTTTTAATCGGTGAACCACCCCACTGATCATTTCGTCGATTAGTCCTCGGTGACAAAAATGAGCTCAAAAGATAACCATTAGCTGCATGTATTTGCAAAGCCGGAACACCAATTCTCAGCGCCTGGAGTGCTGCATTGTAGAATTGCTTTATGTAGCCTTCAATCTGATCATTAGACAAAAAAGTAACATCACCAGAGACTGCTGAACTAGTTGTTTGATCTGAAGCGGTTATATTACCATTAACCTTTACACCATAATGCTGTAATTGAACGCCTAAAAGAACCCCCTTCTCCTTAGCACTCAGAAAGGCTGGCAGCAAATCATTTGCATGGTCCTCCGATACCAGTTTCATACTCCGGTCAGTATATTGCGATTGAGGATCAACAGAAGCATTTCCAAGAAATCCAAAACCGCATCCTCCCTCCATTATGGAGTTATAAATTTCAAAAAACTCTGGTAAAGGTTTTCCCATAGAATCACAGAGATCAAAACCAATCGAAGAAAAATACATACGATTACTCGCGAATATATTCTTCCCAAAAGATATCGGTTGCTTCAAGCTGAAATAATCAGGCATATGTATATTCTTTTATTTCCTATTTGAAGGATTGTTAGATGCAGTAAATCCGCGTTTAATCATCTCTTTCAGCTTTTCCAATTCTTCGTATTCAATTCTTTCAAAAGACCAACAAATACCTTCTTCTACATTTCCAATTCTATAAATTGATGTACTGAAGCAAATCGATTTATCGTAAATAAAAGTGATAATTGCTTTTTCTATATTCTGTTTTTTAGGCTCTGTCGTCACACAACCAATAGAGCTAACCTTCTTTAAATTAACAATATTCTGACTTAAATCTTGCCCAGTAATCATTGTCACCAACGGAGATTTATGCAAAGGTTCAAAGTCTCCATCCCCAAGAAGGAATACATTCCGAGCTAGTTTAAATTTGTCAATTGAAATGACAGGTGCCCTGGTTGTGATTCTTGCAATAAGTTTACCCTGTTGATAAAAAGAAGTTGCATAAAATACTTCACCTGGCAGAAGAGAATCTGACTCTGTGAGGTCGTCAATAACTACTTCTATTGGGTACATCAACTCTCCATAGGTATAAAACTTGGCCTGCATTTCACTCAAGCTTACAGTAACCCTCCCCAATTTGTGATGGGAATAGGTATATAGTTGATAATAAATAGCCTGCCGTGCAGCCTCCATAAACATAATACCAGGAACATGTTCATGTTGTTTTCTATAGAAAAAATAATGATCTGCATTATTCACCAACTGGAAACTTGTCGAACAACGACTTATGTTATTAGACCGCAGAAAAAAATCCACTTCTTCATCATCAATGTTACCAGTCGGTTCCTTTTCCATTTTATCAAATGCGGAAGCCATATCCAATACTTGATAAGGAACGCCAAAACTTTTATCCTGAACTCGGCTTAACAATAACTTATCAAAAGATATTCTATTCTCATTCTTCTCTTTTGATATCTTGGATAGTTGGTATACTCCGTCTTTATTGATGCTATACAACTCTGCTAACCGGCTTTTTGTATTGAAATTATCTTTATTAATCCCCGTAAAAAACACTCTTGCAGGTAACGCTTTTCGTGGATGTGTCAGTAATACGTCGTCTACTGAATCTTTATGCAGTAACTTAGGCGTAATCACATTGTAATTATTCATAGCGGCTCCTGTCATACTGCCACAGACACTTGGTATTCATTCATCCATCTATTCATCCATAGCACCATTTCAATGCTACCACGATTATAAGGTTGACTGATTTCCGATGATTCTCTATTCAGCAAGGCGATAATTTTCTGTCGATCGATCAAGTCATAAACAGGGGAACGGTTGTTTTCAGCGATAACCGCAAGTTCCGCTCGCAGTCCCTTTTCGTACGCCCCATCCTGGGTAGCTGGATAAGGTGTTTTAATACGGTTAATAATACTTTCCGGTAATAAGCACTGCGTCGCGGCACGAAGTAAGCTTTTTTCTCGGCCATCAAAGCTTTTCATACTCCATGGCGTATTGAATACATATTCAACTAAACGATGGTCACAAAATGGAACGCGCACTTCCAATCCCACGGCCATACTCATCCGGTCATTTCTATCCAGTAATGTTGGCAGAAACCGGGTGATGGCCAGATACGAGATTTGGCGCATGCGCCGGTCATCAGCTGATTCTCCCTGAAGTAGTGGAACTTCCTGTAAAGCCTCCTGGTATCGTTCAGCCCTATATTTTTCTCGCTCTAATGAAGCAAGTAGATCACGGGAAAGTAACTGAATCCCGCCAAAATAGCGTGAAGAACCTGCAGTAAGCCATGGAAACGTTTCGGCATCTCGTGCGGCAGGGTTTCTGAACCACTGATAGCCACCGAAAATCTCATCAGCCCCTTCTCCAGATAATGCAACACTTGAATGCGTCTTCAGTTCACGAAATAGCAGATAAAGTGACGGCCACATATCCCCCCAATATGCAGGAGGGGCATCTACCGCTCGCAATACACTGTGTCTGATGGAGCCATGAAGCATTTCCTCGCTACGTAGCAGCAACTCAGTATGCTGTGTGCCAGCATACTCGGCCAACAGTCTGGCAAAAGGAGCGTCAGGAGCACCACGTACACCATCAGCCTGAAATAACTCAATATTATGAGTAAAATCAACAGAGAATGATGGAAGACTTCCTTGAGTCAGTTCTTTAGCCGCCATCGCAGTGATAGCGGAAGAATCCAAACCTCCTGACAACAAAGAACAGACAGGAACATCAGAAATGATTTGTCTCCTGACCGTATCAGTCAGTAAGTTTTTTACAGTATCAATGGTTAGGTCCAAACTATCATGATGAGCTTGCGCCTGCAGAGCCCAATACGTTTCTTTTCGCAGACCATTGCGATCAAAAATCAGCATGGAACCGGGACGAACCTCGAATACACCGTCATAAATAGTGCGCTCAGGTGTTTTGACCATATCCAGCAACTCACAAAAGCCATTCCTAGTCATGCGTGGTGCAACCATTGAGCTAATAAATAAGGCCTTCGGCTCTGAAGCAAACACGACCCCTGTCTCTGTCAGCGCATAATACAGCGGCTTGATACCCATGCGATCACGGAATAGAAGTAGCTGGCTATGCTTACAATCCCAAATAGAGACTGCGTACATACCATTAAGGTGATGCACAACATTCTCTCTCCAGTGCAAATAACCTTTAAGCAGAACTTCAGTGTCACTATTAGTATCGAATTGGTAACCAAAATTTTTAAGTTCTTCGCGCAATTCTTTGAAATTAAAAACTTGTCCGTTAAATGCAATCACAACATGGTTGCCAGCATGGTTTCTGGCTTCCATGGGTTGAGCACCATGTTCAATATCAATAATTGCCAGACGTTGATGCCCTAATGATGCGTATTTGTCATTCCACATCCCTTGCCCATCTGGACCACGATGCGCCAAAGAATGTGTCATAGCCTTAACAAGCTCTGTTCTTTCAGTATATTTATTTTTAAAATCCACCCAGCCACAAATACCACACATATATCATCCCTTGAATAAAGTCAAAAATCGTTATAGATAAAACACACTATAAATAATAAAAATTACAGACAGGTGACAATATAATTCAATCCCAAAAAATCAAATTACAAATTAAAATAGAATAAGAATAAGAATAAGAATAAGAATAAATCATTAGATCGCAGTATTATGGGTATACAGAAAAATATTTAAACTATAATCTCCATCGGTTCAATCATGATCGTATCATTAAGATTCAGCAACATTGAATTCCAAGAGAGACCAACACCAAAACCACAAATTAACACATTATCTTTTCGGCTATTCCATTTTTTTCGACATAAAAGTAACGGAATCGAGCTTGAGTTGGTATTGCCAATGCCATCCACGTCAGCTGGTAGTTTTTTATCATCCAGTTCGAGTATATCTCGGAGATAACCTAGTATAAACTCATTCGGTTGATGAAGTGCATATAAGTCTACATTCTCTTTTTTCACCTGTGTTTCTTCTAATAAAGTGTTAATTACTTCAGGTACACGTTTAAGCGCAAAACTCATTACTGCCGCACCATCCATCTTTAAGAATCCGATGCGACCCGATGTAAGATCATTTTTCTCATAATTTAGATTAGTACCCAGCAGCTCTCTCCCACTGCCGTCGGAACCATAAATAAAACTTATATTATCACTGCCTTTTGTGACTAACGATACCGTAGCCGCATCACCGAAGAGCATTCTGATTTGATAGTCTTTATCACTGATTAAACGGGTATTTATATCTCCTGTGCATACCATTACATTCTTGCATACATTTGAATTTATCAGTGCTGCTGCTTGAATAATTCCATTGGCATACCCCGAACAGCCTGAGTTTAAATCAAGTAGAAAACAATGCCGTGGTAACTCCAGTTTCTGATGAATACTAAATGCCGTACCCGGGCTCCAGTCATCTGGCGTTTGCGTAATCACAATCACCCCATCAATCTCACTTTTATCGAAATCGATATTTTTTGATAAATGTTCAATTGCGGATGATATCATATCGCTGGTTCGTAGCCCTTGTGCTACTCTTATAGACCTTATCCCGGTACCACGAATAACACGTGAAGTATTTTTTTCACCATATAATTCGACAAAGTCTTTTTCCCCCATAATAGTAGAAGGTATTGCCGCTGTTATCGCCTTAACACTAATCCCTGAAATAGATTTTGTATACATTAAAATATATCTCTTAAGCTTTTAAAAAAGCCACCAAGTCACCAACATTTGTTATTTTTTTCATTTCATCCACTGTCATTTGCTTTCCTGTATGCTTAGTCACTAATGCGACAGCAGCAAGAATAGCAAAAGAATCCCACTTTTCATTTTCTTTTAAATTTGTTTCAAGAGTAATATCTTTTTGATCCATATCTAAAACCAGTGAGATTTGCGGACGTACAACTTCAAGACTATTTTCCATATTATTCCCGATATTATAGAGCGAGATAGCGTGTCGTATTATTGTTGATATACGTGGTCACTATCTCGCTGTTTATAGAAAGAAGATAAAATATAATTTTATTTAAAATAACATAATCAACTTGAGATTTAAGTTAATCAGCAACAGAAAGTTTAGAGGACTGCTTTTCTGCAATAAACGAAGCCAACAATCCAATAATAACTGGTGCTAATGTTCCATATAATGTTACCCAACCTATACCATGTACAAATGCAGCATGAGCTGTATCTACAGTTATCCCATGAAGCTGTTCCTGATTAAAATTACCAGCCGCCACAGTATTTGCGATCCCAGCCAAAGTATTCCCTGGTACGGAATTGATCAAGCTAGCTGTAACACCTGAAATCAATATAAAGCCCATCACTGCGATATTAATTGCTAATGAGATCATTCTGGCACTAAATTCCATGCCTGAAGCCATTCCAGCACGCTCGGGAGGCAGAGAGCCGGTTGAGGTGTTGGTTACCGGGGTATTGGTCAACCCTAAGCCAATGCCAGCGATCAAGCATCCTGGCAGCAAAGTTAACCAACTTGAATTGCTTGAAGTAATTACAAAATGCAACAATGCGAAACCTACCCCAATAGTAAACAGACCAACTGGAATAACAAAGCCTGGTCCACGCTTTTGTAATAGACGCTCGGCGTAAGGTGGAATAACAATAGTAGGCAATGTATAAGCCAGCACAATCAGCCCTGCCGCCACGCTGCTGTAACCAAGCACAGACTGCAGATAAATCGGAAAATAGATAACGAATGGCCAGAAAGAGAAGTTCATCCCACTCGCCCCCAGCAAAGCAACAGAGAAATTACGAATGCGGAATGCTTTGAAGTCAAAGATTGGACGTTTGCTTTTTAACTCAATAAAAACGAACAGCAACAAACTGGCAACACTTATAGCGAGAATCCCTTTGCCTACGGAGGATGTTAGGTTCATCTCATTCCCCTGGGTTATCAGATAGACAAAGCCAAACACCGCAATAGGCAAAGTAATGATGCCGCCAAGATCAATTCTGACAACATGCGGGTCACCAGATTCCACTACCCCTACACGTGCTGCGGTCACTGTCGCAATAGCTATAACTACGTGGATGAGAAACACCCAATGCCAACTCAATATTGCAAGAATGGCACCACCAACAATCGGACCGAAACCCAATCCGAGGCCAAACATAATTCCCCACCAACCAAAGGCGATCCCCCTTTCTGGCCCATCCCTAAACTGATGCGATAGCACGGCAACCTGACAGGAGAGCATCGCTGCCGCACTGGCACCTTGCAGAAAACGAGCCCCTATCAATAACGCTGCACTAGTAGCCAAACCACAGATTAACGAGGCCACACCAAAAATGGTAATACCGACCATGAAAATGCGCTTCCGACCAAAGCGATCTGCTAATGCCCCCATTGCAACTAGGCTAGAACACATGGCAAGGGTATAGGCATTCATTATCCATTGTAATTGTCTGAATTCAGCGGGAAGCGTCTTTTCCAATGTAGGTAAAATTGAAGGAATACTGGTTATTTCTAAACCCAGCATTATCGCCGATAAGCACACCGCAGCAAGCGCTATCTTATTTTTCGATGATATGGTCGCGACCATTTACATTTCGCTCCGTAGTTCTGATGAAATGACACATTTATAAACAAACACTTATTGCAAGTAACAGATTGAATTTATTAAGTGTTCTAAAGGGAAGTAAAATGTAACATTTTTCTCGCTGTCCAGATATGGTGTAATGTCGTATATCTATGACAACAAAACGGAATAGATGACAACAAAACGGAATAGTTGAAATGATCTCTCTGGATATTGATGCCGTTAGGGTATTTGTCAAAATAGCAGAGTCTAAGAGTTTTACCCGAGCCGCCAGTGAATTGGGTTCAACGCAAGGTGCTTTAAGCGTTAAACTTAAACGCTTGGAGGACAGGTTAGGGCAAAAATTGATTGAGCGTACTCCTCGTCAAGTGCGCCTTTCGGTCTTTGGTAGAAGCTTTATCGAATCAGCTCAAGACCTCCTCAACTCTCATGAACGAGCTATTTTAAGCCTAACGACAACAGTAGATAGAAAATTCAAACTAGGAATTTCATGCTATGTCATGGGACCGGAAGTTCCGGAGATTTTCGCCAAGTTGAGATCACTCAATCCTTCACAGTTAATTGAGGTTAAAGTTGATAGTTCGCATGTGCTTATGCATGAGTTTGGTAATGACCAACTTGATGCGGTGATCGTGCGTAATGATGACGACAGGCGCGATGGCTTGGTTTTATGTCCAGAGCGCTTCGGATGGTTCGCCACCCCTGATTTTGCGCTATTCCCTAGTCAGCCTTTGCAACTAGCCAGTCTTTCTCCTGAATGTGGTATCCGTGATCAGGCTACACGACTGCTGCGCCAGTCAGGTATCGACTTCCAAGAAGTTTTTGTGGGCGTAGGTGTTCCTGCGGTAATTGCGGCTATATCAAGTGGAATTGCTGTTGGTGTATTACCCTATCGTCTGGCACCACCTCACTTAAACGAAGTGAGCGAAAAATTTGCCCTCCCTACGCTTCCTCCATTGGATATTGTTTTGCATTCTGCGTTATCAGACCAAAAAAGTCGTGCCACTATTCAGGCGATTGCGAAAGTTTATAAAAATTATCATCAAAAGAGTTGTGGTATATGAGAATATCGCACTGTTTTACGAAGTTAATGAGTCGCGGTCTTATGTTGGTAGCAAAGTAAATGTTCGCCAGAGGTACGCCACCGCATTCGAATGATATCTGGCAAGTAGCCCCTCCACCTACTCTGCCAGACGCATCGGGTTATATTCCAGCGTTGCATAACCCCCCTCGCGCATTGCACTAGTAGCTGTCTCAGGTTTTAATCTCCCCGTTTGCTGATACCCATCAGCGTTGTTTTTCCGCCGGTGCTGTACTGACGGACGGGAAACCTGTCCTGTCGATGATGAGGCAAACCCGCGGCTGCTGGCGTAGTTTTGCCCATCTCATCACCTGTTCGCAGAGGTAAACATAATGCCAGTGAAGTCAGCACCCCTTCTGTCAGCAACTGTCTTGAACGATAATTTTACATTGCCATTTGATGGTAAGACGCATCCCATTTCTCATTCTTTCTTACTATGGCATTCAGGATAATCAGAAGTTTGCGCATACAGGCAACCAACGCTACTTTTTTAGGCTTTCCGACTGTAGTGGATCACAAAATCAAGACACCGGAATAACCTGTTTCCATTTTTCTTCATGTAAGCAAGGGGATAAACCACCATTGTTCGTATGAGGGCGGTATGCGTTGTAATAACCATTTACCCACTGGTTTATATCGCGTACCGCATGGCTAAAATCACCATACCCGCCTTTTGGAAGCCATTCACTTTTAAGGCTACGAAAGACTCTTTCCATCGGCGAGTTATCCAGGCAATTCCCCCGGCGACTCATACTTTGCATTACCCCATAACGCCAGAGTAACTTTCTGTATTTATTGCTTTTATATTGAACCCCTTGATCTGAATGAAACAGCAGACGACCATCACGCGGTCGTGTTTCCAAAGCATTACACAACGCCCTGCACACCCAATCAGCATCAGCGGTTGATGAGAGGGCTGAACCGATAATCCGGCGTGAATATAAATCAACGACAAGCGCGAGATAGCACCATTTATCCTGCAGACGAATAAAACTGATGTCGCCGCACCAGACGCGATTTGGTGCGGCAGGGTTAAACTGCCGATTCAACAAGTTTGGCAATGGCGGACTGTTGTCTTCGTTTACCCGGTAGCGATGTTTAACCGGCTGGCGACTTGTCAGTCCGCATTCCTGCATCAGTCGTCGCGCCAGCCACCGGCCTGCATCAACGCCACTCTGTCGCAGCATCTGGCTGATTGCCCGACTACCCGCAGCGCCACGACTGAGAGAATGAAATGCTCTCACCCGACTTCGTAATTCAATTCTTTGCACATTAACAGGGCGCCTCAGGCTCTAAGAGGGACTCAATATCGTACTTAACCATTAAATAATATTATGAAACAAATAATCACGCTAACTATCGATTCCGAGTCTGCCACTCATTTAGAAATGGACATCTACTGACGTCCGTTTTGCTTTATAGAGCCAACAAGTTATCCCGTTCTGCCTGTCTACTACTCTCCGCGGCGAAGCCAGATCCTATGAACGCGACTGCTTTACGCTTCGCCAGGGGAAAATCAATACAACAAACGGCCTGATGGTCGTTTAATTGATTGATATATGAGGAGTTGGTAATCTGGTTGCGTCAAAATCGCTGGGTAATTATACCGTCAGTATCCCTTGGTAATCACAGATAGATTCTTTTTCGCCAATATCTCTCCGGGCCGTCGTAAGCAATGTTGAACACGACTCGCGGTGATTTTTTATTCAGCACAGTCGACTTCACTCAGCATTCTGACCCGGCTCATCGCCTGGGTGCGGCTGGTCACCTCCAGTTTGCCGTAAAGATTCTTTAAGTGCCATTTAACCGTATCAACCGAGATCGCCATGGTACGAGCGATCTCTTTGTTCGAACGGCCCTGAGCGATCAGCAGCAGCGTCTGGTTTTCCCGTTCGGTCAGGGGGGGCAACGGATTCCAATCGGCGATTGGGTCTACCTCAGCCCGGGGCGCATCGCCTAGCAAATTGGCGATATAGCTCCGATCGCCGATGGTCACTTTCCCTTGAATATGGTGAAGTATCGGGTAGATTTCGTCCCCGGCATCCAACAGGCTGCGTTTCAGATTTTGACTTTTTGCCAGCTTCATAACCGGCAACAGCACATCGCCGGCCCGCTGCCGATCTCCGTCCCGCCACCAGGCTACTGCGCACAAAGCCCGTTGCCTTAGCGCTTCCAGTATGCAACGGCGTTTTTCCAGTCGTTGCGCCAGCGACCACAGCAGGCGGGCCGCCTTACCAGCATGGCCGTCATCGATGAGCATCTGGGTCTGTGCGGTGATACGGCTGGTGTACAGGTAGTTGGCGAGTGGAAACGTTTGTTGGTTTTTTTCACTCAGCTCGATTAACTGGCACATCAATTCCTGTGCCTGACATCTTTGGTTGTGCAACACGGAGACTCGGATCTGTTCCGCCAGCAGCATCCCTTGCAGCCGCGGCCAACCACGGCCGATAACCACCTGTTGCGCGTGTTCCAGCAGCACTTTCGCCTGTCCCGCATCGCGCAGCAATTCCCGCCGGACCAACGCCCGATAGGCGCTCAGCAGGGCATCCGGCGGCGCGATAATATCGATTTTGGCTAAATGGGGGGCGACCTGCGAATCCAGCAGCAGGGTGTTATCCTGTTCGTAATGGATCTCCGCGAGCAGGGCTTGCAGCGTCGCGCTGCCGCAAGAGCCCGCGCCGGTCAGACGTTCGGCCTGGGTTAACGCCTGGCGGTAGTAAATTTCACCGGTGCGTAAATCCGCCTGACGCACATGATTGAGTCCCAGAATAAAGGCCCGGTAAACGCTAACGAACAGATGGTCCTGAGGAGTGGAAGGCTCAGGCATATGTTGTTGCACCTCGGCGGCTTCCTGGTAGCGATCCTGAGCCAGATAATTATAGCTGAGGACATTACACACCAGACCGTCCACCCAACTATCTCCGCAGGGGATCTGACTCAGCAACGGCCTGGTCAATGCTTCACTTGCCATGATATCTTCAGCGAAAGAAGCGGAAATCGCGCTGATAACCTGCCATTTAATGCGTAAATGCTTGCTTAATTGATGACGAGTGAAATAGGACTGTAGCCGGTTCAGCAGCGTTTGCGCTTCATCTAAACGAAAGTAGTGGGCCAGCGCCCAGGCCAGATTCAACTGTAGATCGATGTGCTCTTCGTGCGCCCCTTCGGTTAACGGCAACTGCTGTAGCCAGCGAACCAGCGTATCAAGATCGCCTTCTTCGGCCAGTGATTGCGCGCTTGGCGCGGCGTAGGCGGCGCTGTTGTCCAGCTTGCCCGCCGCCAGAGCGTGACGGATGGCTTCCGCCCAGTGACCATTGGCCGCCAGCCAGTTGCTGGCCCGTTCGTGCAGTTCGGCGATCTTTATCGGCCCGTTGACCAGCCGTTCATACTGCGCCTCGGCAAACAACACATGGTAGCGGAACCAGCCTCCTTGTTCGTCCAGCGGTGAAATGAACAGGTTATGCTGTTCGATGAAGGTCAGCATCTGTTTACCGTCATTACGCAGCGTTACCGCATTACACAGCTCCGGCGTGAAGCGATTGAGAATCGAGGTTTGTAGCAAAAACTGCTGTATTTCCGGCGGCAGCGGATTCAGCACGACTTCCTGCAAATAATGCGCCATCTGTTTGGTGCCGGCCGGACCTTCGAGCGTTTGAAATAATGCGTTGCCGTCGGCGGCGGCCGACGACAGGGCGGCAATCTGGATGCCGATGATCCAGCCTTCGGTGATATTCAGCAGCCGTTGAACCTCGGCCTGATCGAGATTCTGATGGGTGGTTTCGGTAAAATACGCCAGAATCTCCGACGGATTAAAGCGCAGATCGTTGATATCGATAATAACCATCTGATTGCCCGCCCGCATACGCGCCAGCGGCAGCGCCGGCAGGCTGCGGCTCCCCAGCAGCAGATGCAGACAGGCCGGGGCGTAGTTCACCAATTCGTTGATATCTTGCAGAATCACCGGATTACGAATCAGATGAAAATCGTCAAGTACCAGATACAGCGCGGTTTGGCGTTGGCTCAGGCTATTGATCAGGTTACGCATAAAGCCGTCCTCCGTGCAAAGCGAGGCGCCCGGCGATATGGGTTCAAGTTGACTGAACAGCCCGCGGCAGTATGGATGCAGGGCGGCTAACAGATAACGCCGGAAATCATGCAGGGCGTTGTCTTGTTCATCCAGACTCAGCCAGGCGGCGCAGTGGCCCTGAGAAATCAGCGCCCGATGCCATTGGCTGAGCAGGGTGGTTTTGCCGAACCCTGCGCCGGCACAGACCAGCGCCAGGCTGCGCTGATGAACCCAATCCAGACGTGACAGCAGCCGTTCGCGACGTAAAACGACCTCCGAGGTGCGCGGTGGACAGAGTTTCGTTGCTATCAGCGGCAAGCCGTGGCTGAGTGTAAATGATTTCTGGCGATAATCGACGACTGACGTTTGTGTCGGATACAAAAGGTTCTCATTCATGGGGCATCATCCTCATGTGGTCCTGTTGTCATCAGATTGTGATTCCCCGGCGTGACGGCTGTGCTTTTTATCCCCCCGATTTAGTGGCCTTACCCACCCGTAAGGGTAGTTACCCCCGCCGTTTTATCCCCCTATCTTAATCTCTGACGAGGGTGGATCCCGTGATAGGGGTCACCGTTAACAGCGGTAAACCAAGTGAGTGAGGGCAAAAACATGTCTTTAAGCAAGCAGGCATTATTGCAGGCCTATCGCAAAATGCGTGAGATCCGCGTTTTTGAGGAGCGGCTGCATCAGGAAAATACCACAGGGGATATTCCGGGGTTTATCCATCTGTATAGCGGTGAGGAAGCAATTGCTGTCGGCGTTTGTCAAAACCTGAGCGATCGGGACTATATCGGCTCCACCCACCGCGGACACGGACATTGCATTGCCAAAGGCTGTGATATCCACGGCATGATGGCGGAAATTTTTGGCCGGGATACCGGTTTGTGCCGGGGGAAAGGCGGTTCGATGCATATCGCCGATCTGACCAAAGGGATGCTCGGCGCCAATGCGATTGTCGGCGGGGCGCCGCCGCTGGTGATCGGGGCGGCGCTGACGGCCAAAACGCTGGGTACGAAGGATGTGGCCGTCTCCTTTACCGGCGATGGCGGCTCCAACCAGGGGCTGGTTTTCGAAGCCATCAATATGGCGGTGGTATTACAGTTGCCCGCCATCTTCGTGTTTGAAAATAACGGTTTTGGCGAAGGCACCGGCCATGACTATGCGGTGGCGGGACGGGATATCGCCGGTCGCGCCAGCGGTTTCGGCTTGCCGGCGGTGCGGGTGGACGGCACCGACTTTTTTGCCGTTTACCAGGCCGCCGAAGAAGCGGTGCGGCGTGCGCGCAGCGGCGGAGGACCCAGCGTCATTGAAGCGGTGGCAACCCGCTGGCACGGGCATTTCGAAGGCGACCCGATGCTTTACCGTCAGGAAGGCGAAGTCGACCGCCTGCGTGAAGACAAAGATCCTTTGAAAATCTTCAGTGAGAAAGTGAAAGGGAAGATTTCCGCCAGCGATCTGGCCGCCATCGATAGCGATGTTCAGACGCTGGTGGATGATGCGGTACTGAAAGCCCGGGCGGCGCCTCTCCCGACTGTGGAACAAGTACTTACCGACGTTTATGTCTCTTACTGAGGGCACGGCAATGGCAATCAAAACGTATCGTGAAGCGATAAGAGAAGCGCTGGCGCATGAAATGGAACGGGATGAGCGCGTGGTGCTGATTGGCGAAGATGTGTGCGGCGGTCAGGCCGGTACAGCGGAACTGGGATCCCGTGGCGAAGCGATGGGCGGAGTACTGGGCGTCACCAAAGGGTTGTGGACCAAGTTCGGCTCCTCCAGGGTAGTCGATACCCCGATAACCGAGTCCGCCATCATCGGCATGGCCGCTGGGGCGGCGCTGACCGGGCTGCGGCCGGTGGCGGAGCTGATGTTTATGGATTTTTTCGGCGTCAGTCATGACATGCTTTACAACCAGGCGGCGAAATTCCGCTATATGTTCGGCGGTAAGGCCAGGGCGCCGCTGGTGGTGCGCGGCATGATTGGCGCGGGCTTTTCGGCGGCGGCCCAGCACTCGCAATCCCCCTACAATATTTTTGCTTCCACGCCCGGTCTGAAAGTGGTGGTCCCGTCGTCGCCCTATGACGCCAAGGGCTTGCTGATCCAGTCTATCCGCGACGACGATCCGGTGGTGTTCTGCGAGCACAAGGTTTTGTACGACAGCAAAGGCGAAGTGCCGGAACAGGATTACACGATCCCGTTTGGCGTCGCCAACTACACCCGCGAAGGCACGGATGTCACCATTATTGCGCTGGCGGCGATGGTGCATAACGCCAATCAGACGGCGGATCAGTTGGCCAAAGAGGGGATCTCGGTGGAAGTTGTCGATCCGCGTACCGTTTCGCCGCTGGATGAGGACGGTATTCTTGAATCCGTTGCCGCCACCGGCCGTGTGGTGATCGTTGATGAGTCGGCGGCCAGATTTGGTTTTGCCCACGACGTCGCCGCGCTGATCGCCTCTAAAGGTTTCTACCTGCTAAAAGCGCCGATTGTGATGGTGACGCCGCCCCATACGCCGATTCCGTTCTCTCCGGTGCTGGAACAGGCCTGGATACCCAGCGTCGATCGCATCAAGACCGCGGTTCGCAAAGTGATGGAGGAGTGATTATGAGCGCCATTCGGGTAATCGAAGTACCTAAGTGGGGACTGTCGATGGAGGAAGGAACGCTTAATATCTGGCTGATTAACCTAGGGGAAAGTTTTACCGCCGGGCAGGAGGTTTGCGAGATTGAATCCAGCAAGATCACCAACGTGCTGGAAGCGCCCTTTGCGGGCGTGCTGCGACGTATTCTGGTACAGCCGGGCGAAACGGTGCCGGTCGGCGCGCCGTTGGCGCTGGCGGCTGACGCTGAGGTCGGCGATGACGAGCTCGATCGTTTTCTTGCCGACCTGACGGGTGGCGATAGCGCCGTGAGTCCGCCGCCGGCCGCCGCGCCGGTCGAGGTCGCCGCGCCGGTCGAGGTCGTTCCGGTCGCCAGTGTCAAAAAGACAAAGACAGAGACGCCGGTAGAGGCGTCCGCCGCTTATCAGGTGCCGGCGGCGCTGCTTGGCGACGGCGGAGCGGATAGCTTCGCCACGCCGCATGCGCGGCGTCTGGCAACGTCTTTGGGTATCGATCTGAGCAAGGTTGCCGGCAGCGGACGGGACGGGCGCATTTCGATCACCGATATTGATGCGGCCATCGTTCAACATGGCGGTAAAGTTAAAGCGCCTGAGCGTCAGGTACGGGCGACGCGCCAACCCGCTTCACGACAGGATGACAGTCAGGTAGCGGCGACGCCGGTTGCCCGCCGTCTGGCCGCCGGACTGGGGATCAATCTGCACGACTGCCGGGCCACGGGGAGCCGGGGGCGAGTGTGCCAGGCGGATGTCGAACAGGCCGCCGCGCGTTTGACTATCCCGCTGGCGGCGGACAATGCGACGGACGGAAACGTGCCAACGCCGGCCTATGAGGTTAGCGCCATGAGCGGCATGCGCCGGGCGATTGCCTCTCGTTTGCAAGAGTCGAAACGCAATGCGCCGCATTTTCGTCTGCAAATGGATTTGGCGCTGGATCGTCTGCTGGCGTTGCGTAAAGAGATCAACGGGGCGGTACCGTCGGTCAAATTATCGGTCACGGATATGCTGATTAAAGCCTGCGGTCTGGCATTGATTAAAGTGCCGGGCGTTAATGCGCTATTCGATCAGGATCGCCAGGAGATCCAGCATTACCACGACGCGGATATTTCGATTGCGGTGGCCCTGCCCGCGGGTTTGATTACCCCGATTATCCGGGCGGCGAATCGCAAGACGCTGGCTGAAATCGCCGGGGAAATGTTAACGCTGGTGACCAAGGCCAGAGCGGGAACCCTGAAGCCGGAGGAGTTCCAGGGCGGCACGTTCAGTATTTCCAATCTCGGGATGCATGGCGTGCGTCAGTTCGACGCCATTATCAATCCGCCGCAGGTCGCTATTCTGGCGATCGGCGCCGGTGAGCGCCGTGTGGCGGCGGATCAGGATCAGGTACTGGTGCGCACGTTGATGAGCGTCACGCTGTCCTGCGACCATCGGGTGGTTGATGGCGCCAGCGGGGCCGAATTTCTTAACCAACTGAAGCATCTGGTGGAAAATCCCACCGCGCTGCTGGTATAGGAGCGGAAATGAAAGATAACTATGACGTTTTGGTTATTGGCGGCGGACCGGGCGGCTATGTCGCCGCCATCCGCGCGGCGCAACTGGGACTCAGCACTGCGCTGGTGGAGAAGCAACATTTGGGGGGCGTATGCCTCAATTGGGGCTGTATCCCCACCAAGGCGCTGCTGCGCGGCGCAGAACTGGCCCATCAACTGGCGCATATGGATGAGTTCGGATTCAGCGCGGACGCGGTTCGTTTCGATATCGGTAAACTGGTGGCCCGCAGCCGCAGCGTGTCCGCCGGGCTGACCGCCGGCATTGCCTCGCTGCTGAAAAAAAACGGCGTTACCGTCATGACCGGTACGGCGACGCTGACCGGCAAAGGGGAAGTCAGCGTGAGAGCCGGCGGCGATGAACGGGGTTATCGCGCCGATCATATCATTCTGGCTACCGGTTCGCGGCCGCGCGGGTTGCCCGGCATCACGCCGGACGGCAAGCGCATCTGGAACTACATTAACGCCTTGATCCCCGAGGCGGTGCCGCCCTCATTGCTGATTGTCGGCACCGGCGCCATCGGCGTCGAGTTCGCCAGCCTGTATAACGATCTGGGCTGCGCGGTGACGCTGGTGGAGATCGCCGATCGCATTATGCCGCTGGAGGACGCCGAGGTTTCCGCGCTGGTTGCCCGTCAGTTTACCCAACGCGGCATCACCCTCCTGACCAATGCCGGCGTTACCGCGGTGGAAACGGATGCCGAGCGCGCCAGATGCGGTATTCGACTGGCGAACGGCAACCAGCAAACGGTCGATGTCAGCCAGGTGCTGCTGGCCGTCGGCGTGCGGGCCAACTATGAAGATCTTGGATTGGAAGCATTGGGGGTTGAGATCGAGGGCGGCTACATTAAAACCGACCCATGGTGCCGCACCAACGTTTTCGGCCTTTATGCCATCGGCGACGTCGCCGGCGCGCCCTGTCTGGCGCACAAGGCCAGCCATGAGGCGGTGATCTGTGTGGAAAAATTGGCAGGCGTTGCTCATGTCGCTCCGCTGGATAAGCGCGCGATCCCGGCCTGCACCTACTCCCGGCCGCAAGTGGCCAGTTTCGGCCTGAGTGAAGCGGCGGCGCGGGCGGACGGCCGGGCGATTTCAGTCGGCCGTTTCGACTATCGGGCCAACGGTAAAGCACTGGCGATGGGAGAAGCATTGGGCTTTGTGAAAACCATTTTTGATCGGGACAGCGGCGAACTGCTTGGCGCGCATATGGTGGGACCGGAGGTGACCGAACAGATCCAGGGATTCGGCATCGCTCATTATCTTGAAGCCACTGAAGAATCGTTGAGTCAGGTTATTTTCGCCCACCCGACGCTGAGCGAAGCGATGCACGAGGCGGTGCTGGCCGCCGGCGGCAAAGCATTACATCAATAATAAAGAAGGGGTTAAGAAGGGGCCGGCGCGATCTTCCCGTATGGTTGTAGCACAATAGCGCCGAGGTCTGTCGAATGATGCGCGCCAACTTGAATTGCGACGCTGCGCGTAAGCTACTGGCATCCGGCCTTTGCCCTTCCCTACCCCGCGAATCAGAAAAAACCACGTTTGCGACCCGCCGGGATCGAGAAGCATCGCAAGAATTCACGATGTCAGAAGGCGTGCGCTCAAGTAGCTGTCAATACCGATCGAACTGCGACCCACCGGGGGCGAACGAAAACCTGGACTGCTTGAATTCAGCCACCGCAACAATCATCTGCATCGTCATTTTCCAACTTAATAGAAAGCTGAATGATCCCGAGTCCGGCACCACCTTTCCTTTTTTTCGCCGCCTTGTAAATCTCTTTGTTTATGTCATTTAATAAGTTGGCGTAAAAACCTTTCCCGATACGTTTCGATTTATTTCTTCGTATCAGGAAAATGGCGTCAGATTACGGGTCATTCAGTTCATTCATGAGCCTTATATTTCATTCTTAACGGTAATCCCTGTTCGGCACGGATAGAGTTTTCAGATGGCTTTCCCGTTTTCGAATAACGGTAATCCCCAATCCCCACGGCTCTCAATTCTTCTTTCCCTGCACGACTACTCGGATCATAACGGTCTCCTTCCGCTCCGAAAGAACTGCCATTTAGCATATGCCTGGCATGAACCAATTCATGAGCCAAAACGGTGATATTATCATCACTGTCAGTTCCCACACCGGTGGGAGAACCATTCTGATTTAACCGAATACTGGCGTTATCCGGCGACCAGCCAACAATAGCGCTGACACCTGTTCCTTTGAATAACCTGCCTTTTCGCGATAACTCGCCAGCGATATTGGTATTTTCCGTAAAGGAGGAAGGGTCGTACTCCTCAATCTGGCTACGGGTGAGCACGGGGTTAGTATAAGCCTTTGCATTAATCTCAATTTCCCTCAATGTCACCTTTCTGTCATTACTGCTACTAAGTTTGGAAATTTTTGCCAGCAGTTTTCCACCTGAAGGGCCGGAATTAATTCTATCAAGCGCTTCTTCTGCTCGTTCTTTATAAGCACTGGCGCTGCTTGGTTCATCGCTCAGAGTGGAAACATAGATACCGGAATAATGGGTTGAGATTATCATTTGAAAGATCCTTCATAATGTCCACATGACAAATAAGCAATTATGTATCGAAAAACGCAATTCAGTTCCATCTACCCGCCGACACCTGTGCAAATAACCCGCCACTGAACGCTCATCGTCGAATTTAGGGAAGCGAAAATATCGACATTCAACGCGGTCATACCGTTAGGTTGAAAATCCGAAAAATTGGTTGAAATCTGTGAGAAATTTTCCCGATAAAGATGTTTAAAATTTATCCATGCTTTTGTAGCAATGACGCTTGTTCCGTGTATCGAACAGGGGCAGTGAGGAATGGCGGTTGCATAAAACTGATTTATTCAACGAAGCCTCATTTACGGTTTAAATTATAAAAAAACATTCACAGATAGCCAAAAAATATAAACCCAATGATAAAAAAATCATCTGGGATGGAACTAGAAACCTATTCATCTCACAAACACATAATTTTTTAAAACTGACGCAATAAATTAACAGCGTTCACACCCACTATTACGTCTAACCTACAGATCTTAGCCTTTATCAAAATGCCCTAAAGCATATATCGCTACAACGTCAAAGAAAAGAAACTGGCGTTTAGGCCGCTGTCTCTCTAGGGCTGGCGCAAACACGCGAACAGCGAAATAATGCCAAACCACGCTGAGTCAGGGAATTGGCAATCTGAGTTCCAAAAAGCTGACATAGTTCAGATTTTTTCTTTATTTTGAGTATTAGACTGATAATGTGACTATTTATTGCCTCACGTCTTGGTTTATTCACCTAAAAATATCAGTTAGCTCATTATAATATTTCTTAGCCTGGGAACTAATCCTGCCAATTAACCACTATTACTACTAACAACGATTTATGTTGCAAAACGAAGTAAAGCTGCTCGTTACGGTTGTTCCATCAAATCTGACATGTAATTTTTCCGCATACCCAGCGGCTGACGCTTAAAGTCTTTCCCTACTCAAATATGAGGTGTTCAATGCCCAAAATCTCTTCAACTGAGATTGCTCCGGTGCCCGTCCCCCAACATTTGGATTCAAACGAGCCAGCGTCTACGTCTTCGCAATATCCGTCTCCCGCACAATTTTTTTCACCCTCGCCCGCTGGGGCTGGCGCGGACTATGACCGGGGATTGGAATTACGCCCTCTTTCATTTCGCGCCGGGGAAAATGCTCGCACCCGCGGCAGAGGCGCATTGAGCGCAAACGTCCAGGCGATGGAATTACATACCCGCCCATCACGTGACGGAAGGCATATACGTATCCGCAACAATACTGATGCGGCTGCCGCCATCAATGCATGTCTGTCGAGACGTCCGCCGGTTCAGAGCGAATCCAGTCTCGATCATGGGGGTAAACTCGTCCGCTACGCTGCGGTGGCGGCCGAGCCGCATGCACCGCGCAACGAAGCCTTTTTTACCTCTGTACCCGGCATGCTATTGGCGGCATTAACCATCCATCCGGCCGTTGAGCAAGGCGCTGGAACAAACCTGACCGCCGACCATATAGCCGCCCGGCTTGGCGAGCCGCCGATCGGGCTGTTGACCGGCATCTGGCAAGCTTCCGATGGTCAGGCATATCTGGAACGCAGCGGCGTTGTGCATAAGGCGGGTATGGAAAATCAGTGGACGCCGATGGCGTTGCCGAGTGCGGATCCCCATGCGTTCGTGCGCATGATCGGGCGACAGGCCGATGGTGGCGTCTACCTTCATAATGGCGAGCAACTTTGGCGAGCCAACGGCACGAGCGGCGTGCCGTTGGAAACCGGTCCGCTCCCGAAAGGCGCGACACTCCGCGTCGATGCAGACGGTAAGGCGCAGGTACTGCATGATGGAGCAATTATTGCCGACGGCGCCGCACGTCCTGTCGAACTGTGGAGACCGACGGCCAACGGCCAGGGCTTCGAACAAAGTCCTGCCCGGCCTGTTGATCTGCTCCCGCTGCCGCACACCGATGCGGCGCTGATTCTGGACAATAGAGGACGCGTTTATCAAGCCAACCTACGCGGTGACGGACCGGTTGAAGCGCAGCGACTGACGCTGCCCGCCGACCTGGGGCAAAGAGACGGCTGGGCCGTGACCGCGATGGGGCTGGCCGGGGACAACACCGTCCATCTGATGCTGGAGGATCGCGGCGGGCGACGCATGAGCTTACAGCGAGCGGAAGAGACAGGAAGATTCCAGCCCGCGTACCTGCTGGATCGCCCTCTGTTGCTGATTCATACGGAAGGTCTGCATACCCCTTTGGAGATGGCGGTGCAATCGCGCATTCCGCTTGACGGACACGCGCAAGTCGGACACATCAATGGCGTTTTGCATTATCAAGCCGACCCCACTCAGCCCTGGGAACGATTAAAGCTTCCGGGGGGCGAGCCGTTGACCGGCGTTACCGAACTTCATTCCAATCCATCAGGTTTCATCGACCGGCGTCCGGTTTTCGCCTTCCTGGGCGATTCACACCAATTGGTCGAACTGAAACTGGAAGGCCGCACCTCATGGTTGCCAGCGGACGCTGACGCGCCGCGTCACCCGCCGGGGGGACCGCTCGCGATCGTGCCGGATACGGTTGAGGTACGCACCCAGCCGATCGCGCACTTCGATGAGCCTGTCAAGACGCTGGCTGTGCACAGTAATCGCCAAAGCGTCGCATTGACTGAAACGGGACAATTGATTAAGACAGGCGCGAACGGAGAACCGATCAAACTGCCTCAATTGGCGCGTCCGCTGGCGATAGCGATCGGGCTGGATGACCGGCTGCATGTACTGCATCAGCCCAATAACCAACCACCTCAATTAAAGCGCCTGAACAAAGAGGAGACCTGGGAACCGGTGCCCATCGTATTGCCCAGCGGCGCTCAGCCCACGGATTTGCACGCCACCCGAACCGGTCAGATTCAGTTACGGCTGGGAAACGACTGGCATACGTTGCTGCCGTCAATGACCGCATCCGATGGTCACCGTTTACCGGCACGCGTGGCGCCTGAGCCGACGAACGGCGAACCGGCATCGGCAGACTTTCTCTTCGGGACCGATGCTCAAATCAACCGGCAACAGGCCAGTCGTATCAGTACGCCACATCATGACGCCCTGGTGTCCACAACATTGCTGGGTACGACAGCGAATGATCCTTTAACGCCGACCTCAAACATACGGGCCGTCGCCACCACGACGCGTGCTCAGGCAGGCGCGCTGGCACGGGAGATTTTAGGCAAAGTCGCCGTGGAAACCCTATCGACGGTGGCAAGAAAGCTTGGCGTCCCGCTGCCGCCAACAGCGCAGGAAAAGCGTCTTTCCAATTTCCATGATGAGGCCAAGCAGACATACGGCATGGCCAAGGCACTTTTTCAGGCGCTGCCGACGCTGGCCGAAGTCCGTATCGCCTCAACGGTCGGGCCTGGCGATTACGAAAGGTTCGAGTTGTCACGGGAACAAGGAGACCGCTTACTGACGCTGCGTGAGACGAAGTTGGAAGCGATGCTACGCGACCTGCGTAAGATTGGCTTCCATGAAGGCGCAATTATGGGGGATCTGGGGTTTGGCGATAAGCTGGATGAACCCACCTCTACCACCTCTACGCCCACTTTCCATCTGGCTGAGCAGTGGCGACGTCAGCGTTCGAACATGGAAAAAACGCTCACAAACATCGGCCTGTCCAAAACGGAAGACGTACTGCCCGAAATGAGTCGCAGTCTGCAAGCCTTGAGCAGTGCCGCAACCCTCCATCCTGAGCGTCTTGGCGCCCGCGAAGCCGAATTGCTGAGTGTTTTGTCCGAGGTCAGCGAAAAAATGAAGCGTGCGGGCATACGTCTGCCCGCCGATGACGGACATGCCGGCAATGCCAACGCGGGCGCGCCGCATGGCCTGCGGACGGCGGGGTTGGTCGCCGGATTGGTCGAGTACGATGCGTTGTTGCGCACCACGGGCAGCGAGACGTTGGATCAAGTTGATCAGTCCCAGCAAGGATCGAGACTCTCGGCGTTGAGTAAGTTAGGGTTGTCCTCCTGGACCCAATTAAAGGCCTTCGACGATGTCGTGTCGACCTTCCGCGAACAGATAACGTTACCCGGCTCCGCGCGCCGGACACAGTTACTCAAGAACATGGAATTGCCGCAGGACGCGGTGCCAGACCAGATGGCCTCACGCATGTCTGAATTGCTGTTCGACCTCTTCAACCGCAGCACCTTTTTCTCTACGCAGACCCGCGGGCTCGAACTGCGCGGCTCACTCGGTTCATCCGCGTGGACGCACCTCAACGCAATAAGCGTCGGCATTACCGGCGAGGCGCTACACGTGCTCGGCGTGGAACGAATCGGCGACGGCAAGGACGCCGACGCGGGGCTGGTGGCATTTTTTGTCCGCCATGCAAAAGCGAGTTCGACTACATCCACCGGGGTGGGAATCGACTTCAAACCGGGTTCCGGCACCGGCACGCATAGCTACAACGAACGCCCAGGCCGTTCCATGATAGCGAGCTGGGGGGGGTCAGGCAATGCCTCGCTATCTGGCGCCTACCAACACGGCCAGGGCGCGGCGGTGATCATTTCGCCATCCACCATCCCCGATTTCGTGCGCCTGTTATTTGATGTTCACGCCCCAGACACCACTCAGCTTCTTCGTGCCGGCGTGAACGGCGGTTCCATTGGGCTGGATCTGTTCGAAACTAACCTGAACGCGTCGATGGGGTTGAGTGTAAACGTCTCGCCGTTCAACATCGGTCAGCGCTATGGCTCGCAGCAGCCATCGGCCAATTCCGCCAATGCTGAAGCGCCCAGCGCCAGCAATCGGCGCAACAACGCATCGGGTTTAGCAAGCGCGAACGGGACGTTTCAGGCTGGCGCCCACTGGGGGCAAATGGAGTTGCATCTGGATCATGCCTGGCAAGAAGCCATTGGTCTGGAATTCCAGGGGCGCACCGACTTTAACCTCGAGTTTAATTCCGGTCTGAACATAGGGGGCGCCTTGTCTTCGTCGCTCGGCGATAGACCCGCACGGCTGATCAACAGCGCCACCAACAGCGGCAACCTGCAACTGGCTGGCATTCGCGTAGCTTCCAGCGACGTGCAGTTGCCGACCGACGCCGCGGTGGACGACACGCACCGCGGGCCTTTCCTGTCGACAGCCAGCTACAAACGGACCTTCGATACGCTGGCCGCCAAGCCGATCACCACCCAGGAGTGGGATCAGATGCATAAGCAACTGGCCCACGTGTTCCCTCATCATATTGAAGAGTTCGGCGCACTGGATTATCCCTCCACGCCTACCGACCGTATTTCGACGATCACACGGCTGCTCGATCGCATCCAGAGTCCGGTGGCCCGCGCGATAGAAGCCGGCGGCGCCATGGAGGGCTCGACATTAAGGCATCAGCGTTTCCTTGCCGCCAGGGAGATGCGCTCCGCAGGGGCCAGCGTTTGGCAGGCCAGTTCTGAAATCGACCGTTCGTCCTCGGTAGAAATGCTGCATCAGTTGCGTCAGCAGGAACAGAGCGCTGCGCAACATCGCGCCAGAGTCATCCCCGGCGCGCGCGTGGAGTTCAACTTGTTCGGACGTGAATCGCTGGAAACCGTGGTGTTCCATGCGATCGGTCATCTGGGACTTGGCCGCAAACTGAACGACCTCGCCGATCTACGCCGAAAAGTGCCCGGCCTCGATCAAGTGATGCGAAATTTCCAGCACCTTCCCAAAGTCAATCAGGTGCGTTATGTCTTTGAGATGCGGCCACAGGCGAGATTCGCGATCAACGATGCATTGATGGCCAGAGAACATCAGGCCGCGGCTCGCTCGTTTGGATTGCCTGAACCGCAAAACAGTCTGGATTGGCGCACTGTGCTTGATAAAATCCGTACCACGCCTGACCTGTACCGGCTGGCGGCGATTGCGGTTCACAATACCGACGAAAACCCGGTGACCACCCGTTTGGGACTGCCGCTGCTGAATCTTACGTCCACTGGCGCCACCTCTCACCAGATGTTTGAAGCAGAGGTTCAGTTCCGCTACGGGCTGTATGACGACTTACAAGGCGTCGAAGTGCTGGAGGCCGCGAACAGGGCTCTGCAAATGCCGCTACGCACGCTACAGCAGGCCGGCATTCAGGCGCTTGGTCAGCGGACCAGCGCCGGAGAAGTGCCATACGGTCCGCCATCGCCGCGTAAAGAAACGGCGGAGCACGCCGGCATCCAGGCGTTTGGACAGCCGAGCAGCGCCGAAGCAGCGCCATCCACCCGGCCATTGCCGCCTATAGAAACGCTGAAGCAGGCCAGAGAGTTGGAACTCAGCCAGAACCAATCACTCATGTTGAAAGATAAAGTCCAGCGCATGCAATCGCTGCGCGCACATGAGACGAACGCGATGTCTACGTTCCAGAACTCTTATGTACGGGCGTCTGCACAAGCCGATATCGTGATGAGCAAAATCCCGACGGTACCGGAGATCAACTATGTCGACAATGAAGATGCTCCGTGGTCGGTGCAGAGAGCCCTGACGACCTTTAGGGAAATCCGGGGAATGGTGGACAAAGCGGCTGAATCAGTGCGCCAAACCGAAAAGAAATTGCATGAATTATCAAAGCAACAGGGGGGTAACCTGGCACGGGATCACCTCAATTCCCTGGATACGATCGAACAACGCCGACGTTCTCTCGGCCAGGCGATGATGCTACTGGCTAGCAAAGGGGCGGAAGCCTGTGAGGAAACCGAACGCGAGCTGGGCAACATATTTCAACGCGTGGATGAACTGAACACCCGCCGGGACGGGCTGTTGGAAAATATGAAACACAGCGCCGGGCATAGTGATGAAAGTAACCAGCAGCTCCATCACATCGACGCGGTCTTTCAACGTCTGCGCAACGGTTTGATCGGCGAAAAGCAGGCAATGCAAACGCTCGTCGAGGAGTTGAATGAGGCCAGCAAAGCTTCGGTCGTGGGCGATGTATGCTTCAGCGACGCAGTTCATGACGCCACCCAGAATCTGTTCGAAAAACATTAGGAGGCACCTATAATATAGGCATGCCGTCAGGCATCTGCAGTTGACCGACGTAGGCACTGGCGAACTTCGTCAGACTTCGTTGTTGCCGTTCGCTACGTTATAGATGTAGGGAAAGCCAGCTCCCGTACGTTTCCGCTCTGCGCCGTCTCTCTCCTTTCATACTGAAGAGAGGTGGGGTTAGCACCAAGGGAGCCAAAACGGGCCTATAGATTGAGCAGCATGACGATGGGCAATTTTACCTGGACGTTACCATCAAATAACGGTGAATTAACGTAAAGTTTGGAGAATCGAGGCCGATACTGAAACCATAGCGGATAAAAAACCCTTGTCGGTAACATGCAGCTTGATAAATAGAGAAGTTCATCTTTCTATTCAAGATACTAATCCGTTACATCATCCACCGTTGGGAGAGTACAATGGATGTTTCACAGATTGCATCACTCGCCACCAGCCTCAGTGATATGCAAACGCACAATGAGGTCGGCACCCTTGTGCTAAAAAAAACGCTCGACAATCAGGCTGCTGTGGCCACCAGTCTTCTTCAGGCGCTGCCGCCGCTGCCAGCCAACCCCGCTATCGGGCGCAACATCAACACCACCGCATGAAACACCCCGCCCGCGAAGATTTCGGGCGGGATTTCGTTTACATCGATATAAACACGTTTTCCCCGCGTCTCTTGCCCTTATCCAACGCCATGAAACCGCTTCTTCTGCACATTGCCGTCACAACCCAAGCAATTTATCCAGCATGACGTTTAATTGCAGCCAGAACGTATAGCCATTCTCAGACTTGACGCTGGCGTAAGGATACTGCCAGTTGCTGTTATTCCAGGTGCGGGCGCCGGTCATCTGCAAATTGACCTCCGGCGTCAGCATGATGGAGGCGTCGATGCTTAGCTGATACTCGTTGCGCGGCACTTGCCACCCCGTCCCGCCCAGCGAGTCGAACATATCTTGCAGGTAGCGTTGCTCATCGCCGGTCATCTTGCCCCAGCGGAAAGTCAGGCCGTAGCTGTCGTGAGGACGGCTTTGCCACGGACCGGACCAGATCAGCCCGACATCGGCCAGCGTGGAAATGCCGGTGTAGGCATCTGATTGCAGGGTCTGCGTCACGCTGCCGTGCAAACTGATGGCGCTGGGCGCAGGGTTTCGGGGATCGGCGCCGCCGTCGCGTCGCCACAGCGCTTTCTTGGCGGTGAGATAGATGCCGGAAACGCCCTCGTGGGTGCGCACCGCGGCGGCGCTGTCGTACACCTTGGAGGTGCCGTTCACCGTGTAATAGACGTCGTCATATTCCAGGTAGTTATGAAACGCCAGCACCTCCCAATTGAGGGGATAGAGCGCCTGTTGCCAGTTGACGCGCTGTGCGACATTGGCGACCAGCAAGGTGTTGCCGCTCTCAAAGTCATCGTCCCACCGTTCCCAGCCGTTGGTAAACGGAAACGCCTGATAGGTGCGCCAGACGCCAATGTTGGACTCCAGCACCGGCGTGAAACGGTAACCGACGCGTGCGCCCCAACCCGCATAGGGCGCCGGGGCGAACACCGCCGTTTTGTTCAGCACGGTGTTTACGCAGGACGACTGCACATTGCAGTTGGTGAAGCCGAAGAACGCGCCGGGGTTGCTTTTGCCGACCTCGATCGACAGCTTGTCGTCAAACAGCTTCTGCTCGTAGGTGAATCGCAGCAGGTGCGCCGTCTTGGGGATATAGGGCGGCGGGTCGCCGGCCAGCATCCCGCCCGCCTGATTGCCATAATCCAGATTATGGGTGAAGGGCACCCACAGTTGCATGAAGTGGATGCTTGCGCCGGGGATCAACCCCATGCGATCCAGATCGAAATCCGCGCCGGCGAAAAACATCGTCAGCGTTTCATGTTGGTCGGTGTTGGTCCCGGCGCTGGGGTTGCCCAGCCAATGCTGGGTGGCGAACAGGTGCGGGGTGACGCCATGCTCCGCCAGCCATGCCCCTGCCTCGGACAGCGGGCGCCCCGACGCTGGCGCATCGGCCGCCGCCGCGCCGTTCGCCAGCACCATGCCGGACATGACAACGCCCGCGGACAGCATGCTCGCCCACCGATGATGATGTGTAATTTTCATTGTTTTATCCCATCAAAAGCAATGAGACGGTTACCGCTGTCATTGAATGACAAAAAACGACAGAGCGAGCGCTCGCCCTTCAACGGGCGTTGAATAAGGTTTTACTCACACTCTTTTCAGTCATAAATAAACTTTAATGACGGCGCGGCGGTAATTATTCCGCTGGTGGTCAGCTTTATTATTTTTACCGCGTTGTTTCCGCCTCTGGTTTTCATGAATGCGGCACACGCTTCCGATGCCGCAGGGTTTATTATCAACAGCGATTTATTATTTTTTCAGAATATATTGCGCCGCGTGTTCACCGGCGATCCGGCCGGAGTTCAGCGCAAAGCCATTCGCCAATCCCTGATAGGGCGGATAACCCGGTACGCTATAAAAACCGGCCGCATTGTTTCCGACTGCATACAAACCGTCGATGGGTTTAAGATCCGCGTTGGTGACCTGCAAGTCGGCGTTCACCCGCACGCCGCCCAGCGAGCTCAGGCTGACCACGACTGCTTTAAATGCATAGAACGGCCCTTTTTCAACGCCGTATGCCAGATATGCTTTCTTCTTGCCGAAATCCTTATCCTGTTTGGTCTTCACATGGCCGTTATAACGATCAACGGTGGCTTTTAAACGCTCAGGCGCGATCCCCATCTGCGACGCCAGTTCGGCAATGTCCTTGCCTTTGAATAGGGTATCGCTCTTTCCGCCTTTGGTGCCCGCATCCGCCAGCGCGACAAAGTCGCCAGGTTTGGGGGGATTGGCCGGGCCAGCGCCCGACAGCGGGAACGGCATGGCGTTGGCGGTAAACGATTTCAGCGTGGGCGTATCGACGATGATGTAATAATGCCCGCCGACGGAATAGGCGACGTTGGCCCAGAACGCGGTATCGTAGATATGGCCTTCGTCGGCAAAACGCTCGCCGACGACATCCACCCACAGCAGCGGCGATTTCAACAACCAGATTAGCGGGCTGTCGCCTTTCGCCTCATCGCCGCCGCCATGATGCGCCGCCTCCGAAGGCTCGATCCCTACCAGTTGGGCGGCGTGAATCAATGCGGACTGCATATCCCATTTCGCGCCGCCGGCAGCCCAGGCCATTTGTAGCCCTTCACCCATGTTGGGCCATGCCAGCGGGAAAATGTTCGACGTCAGCATCACTTCATCCATCATCTTCTTGTTCGCCCCAAAACCGCCGCTGGCCAGAATGACCGCTTTGGCGTGCACGGTTAATTGACCGCCGTCCTCTTTTTCCGCGATCAGCCCTATCACTTTTCCGTTTTCATCCTGGATCAGCGATTTGCCGACGGTTTTGGTCATCACTTTTCCGCCCAGCTTATCGAATGCCGCATACAGCGTTTTGTAAGCCGCCTCCCCCCCGTTTTTGATACGGTGGTACACATCCGATTTGATCGGATCGTCAAGGTGCGCCTGCTGTACGGAACTTTTCTTGGCGTCACGCGTGGTTTCCATGATTTCCAGCGCCACGCCATGCTTGATCATCCAGTCGACGGTGGATGCCGATTTGTCGACGATCCGTTTCGTCAACGGCCCGTTGGACAGATACTGGTTATATTCCAGCAGCCGTTGCGTCAGCTCGGCGGCGGTATACTTCATGCCTTTCGCTTTCTGCAACGACGACTCCACCGCGGTAAAGCCGCTGGCCATCCGGCCCGCTCCCCCCAGCACAGGCATCTTCTCTATCACCAGCACGCTGGCGCCTTTTTCCGCCGCCGCCAGCGCAGCGGCAGTACCGGAGACGCCGCCGCCCATGACGACGATATCGACGCGGGTTTCTTCATCCTGCCCTTGCCTGACGACCTTGCCCTGATAGCGCGCCAGATCCGCCCCCGCCTGGCTCAGCGCGCTAGCAACGGCTTTTTTTACCGCGTTGCTGGTCATCGTCGCGCCGGTCACGCCGTCCACGCCCAGGCTTTGATGCTCGGCAATCGCCTTGCCCACCGCCGGGCCTGCCTCGCCGCCCAGTTCCGGCGTTTCCTGGCTGGCATCCACCGCGATATCCTTGATGACCCCGCCCGCGTCGACGGTGACCGTCACGCTGACCATCCCCTCGTTGCCTTTTTCCGTCGCGCTGTACTGACCGGCGGTAATCGCGGCCTGAACCGAACCGATCATGCCGCAGGCCAGCAACATCATGGCAAGCCGCCATTTATCGGTGCGCCCTCTCTTTTTCGTTATCATGATTTCACCTTTATAGAGATATTTTCATTATGTTCGCGTCTGTAGGGTGACCTTTTCCCACGCATCCTCCGATACGGCTAAACGCGCTCGACGATCGCCGCCACGCCCTGGCCGCCGCCGACGCAGAGCGTCGCCAGCCCCAGTGTTTTATCCCGCTCGGCCAGCGCATGTAACAGCGTCACCAGAATCCGCGCGCCGGACGCGCCAATCGGATGCCCCAGGGCGATGGCGCCGCCGTTGACGTTGGTTTTATCCCTATCCAGTTTCAGTTCGCGGCTGACGGCGACAAACTGGGCGGCGAAGGCCTCATTAGCTTCAACCAGATCGAGATCCTCCACCGTTAATCCTGCCCGGCTTAATGCCTGCCGGGTCGCCGATACCGGGCCGATGCCCATCACAGCGGGATCGACGCCGGTGGCGGCATAGCCGCGGATGCGCGCCAGCGGTTTAATCCCCTGCCGTTTCGCCCATGCCTCGCGCATCACCACCAGCGCCGCCGCGCCGTCGTTAATGCCTGATGCATTGCCTGCCGTCACCGAGCCTGCGGGATCAAAAGCCGGTGACAGTTTTGCCAGACTCGCCGCCGAGGTATCCGCCCGCAGGTGTTCATCCACGTCAAACACCCTGTCGCCCTGTTTGCTTTTCAGCGTGACCGGAATGATCTCCCGCCGGAATAGGCCGCGCTCAATCGCCGCCGCCGCTCGTTGCTGGGAAAGCAACGCCACTTCATCCTGCTCCCGGCGGCTGATATGCCAGCGCTGCGCGACATTTTCCGCGGTGACGCCCATGTGATAACGGTTGATGGCGCAGAACAGTCCGTCATTGACCATGCTGTCCGTCGCCGTCTGATCCCCCATCCGGTATCCCCAGCGCGCCTGCTTAAGCAGATAGGGCGCCGCCGACATATTTTCCATACCGCCTGCCAGCACCACATCCGCATTACCGGCGATAATGCTTTGCGCCGCGAAAATCACGCTTTGCAGGCCGGAGCCGCAGACCATATTGAGGCTGGTAGCCGGCGTGGCGTCCGGCAGCCCGGCGTGCAGCAGCGCCTGGCGAGCGGGATTCTGCCCCAGCCCGGCCTGAAGCACGTTGCCAAAAATCACCTCGCCGATCATCGAAGGTTCCAGCCCCGCCCGGCGCACCGCCGCCTCCATCACCAGCGCGCCCAGTTGTGGCGCGCTAAAGGTGCTCAGGCTGCCGCCGAATTTGCCAATCGCCGTACGTACCGCACTGGCAATAACAAGTGATGTCATACCTGCCTCTCATCGTTGAAATTAACACCTTGCCTACCCCGGCCCGCCGCCCACCGTCAGGCGTTTTATTTTCGATCGCCGGGAACCATCGCGCCCACGTTGACCGGCGTTACGTCGATCAACCAGATCAGCGCCAGCGCGACCACCCCGACGCCGATCAACAGCAGATAAGCGCCGGTGTAGCCGCCCAGATACGCCAGGCCGAAAGCCAGAATGGAAAAGGAAAAGCAGCGCACCACGGATTGAATCGGATGCACAATGCCGATGGCGCGAACATAGAGACGCCGGGGAAATTTAGAGGCAATCAGCGCGGTGCTTAAATTGGTGGCGCCCGGCAGACTAAAGCCGATCATCAGCAGCGAGATCCACAGCATGGCGCGCTGATGGGCGAACAGATTGATCGCCACGGCCGCCATCCACCAGAGGGTGTAAACCAGCAGCGCCCGCTTGACCCCGATCCGGTGATTGAGCCAGCCCCAGCCATACGCCCCCAGCGTGCCGAACAGCGCCGACAAGGTCATATAGAAGATGGCGGTCTTCAGCTCATAACCCATTTCCATCAACCGGGGAACGATCTGGCTGACCACCCCCACCAGCATGATGTAAATCGCGCCGGTGGCGATCCCCATGAACCAGACATCCCGCATGCGCAGCAATTGCCTGACGTCAAGCGGTCCCGCATCGTCGTCATGCGTCCGCTCGCCCGGTTCAGTGACGGAAAGCCGCGCGTTATCCGGGGCCAGGCCGACATCCTCGGGTTTATTGGCGACAAACAGCCGCACCAGCACGGCCATGATGAACATCATGACCGAAATGCCCCAGAAGCCATGCCGGACCCCCAGCCAGACGAACAACGCCGCCAGCGTGGGGACGAAAAACGCGCTGGAAAACGTCTGTCCCACCGTGCACCACCCCAACGCCAGCCCCGCCTTGCGAACAAACCAACTGGCCATGATGGACGTGCCGCCCACGTAGGCAAAGCCGGTGCCGAAGAAACACACGCCGGCGAACAGCAGGGTAAACCCGAGCAGCGAGCCGCAGTATCCCAGCAGACCGAAACACAATCCGCAGGCCACCAGACAGAATACGATGTTGAATCTGGCGCCTCGCTTCTCGCACAGCCAGGCGCACGCCGGGCCTGCGGGAATAGAAGCCCAGGAAGCCGGCGTCGCCAACGCCAGCAGCGCGCTGTAGTCCAGAGCGTAGGTCTGCGACAGCGCGGGCAACATCACGTTCAGGCCGTGGGTCACCGCGCCGGCGGCGATCCAGAACATCACCGCCTGAAAGACGATGATAGTCCAGCCGCGTACGCCGAAACCGTTGCCGCCGCCGACGGCGAGATCCACCGCCCCCTGGATAGAACGATTTGTGGTCTTATTGAGCGCCATATTATTTTCTTGCCCAGTCATAAGATATTGCTCCCGCGGCGCCGGTACTAGGCCTGCATGGTGACCAACTGTTCGGCGACGATCAGCCGGGGTTCGACCTGTCGTTGAATATCCTCCGGCGTCAACCCGTCCAGTACTTCGACCAGCATCAGCCCGTCGCGCGTCACGTCGATCACACACTGTTCGGTGACGATATGGTCCACACAACCTTTGCCGGTCAGCGGATAACTGCATGCATTGACGATTTTGGGTTTTCCATCCCGGGTACACAGCTCCATGGTGATAATCACTTTCCGGGCGCCGTTAACCAAATCCATCGCGCCGCCCATGCCGAACACACGGCCAGGCTGCGCCCAGTTAGCGAGATCGCCGTTTTCCGCCACCTGCAACGCCCCCAGCACCGACGCGGCCAGTTTGCCGGCGCGCACCAAAGCAAAGGATTCGGCGCTGTCAAACGCGCTGGCGCCGGGCACCGGCGTAAAACGCATGGCGGTGGCGTTGGAAAACCCCTCCACCGCCAACATCCCGGATACCAGCGGTCCCATGCCCACCAGACCGTTTTCGGTATGGAACATCACGCCGGACGGCGCGTAGTCGCTGCACAGACTGGGAATGCCGATCCCCAGGTTGACCACGTCGCCTGCTGAAAAGTATCCCGCGGCGCGGCGGGCGATTCTGTCACGCGCATTCATTGCCGTTCTCCCCGCATCGTCAGGATCTTGTCCACATACACGCCGGGCGTGACGATGCGATCCACGCCAAGCTCATCAATCTCCACCAGCATATCGGCATCCACCAGCGTCAAACGGGATGCTTTAGCCACCAGCGGATTGAAATTGCGCATTGTGCCGCGATAGGTCAGATTCCCCAGCGCATCGGCGGTACGGGCGCGCACCAGACCAATCTCCGCCTGCAACGCCGTTTCCAGAAGATAGCGCTCGCCATCGACCATGACGGACTGCTTGCCCTCTTCCACCACGGTGCCGATGCCGGTTTTGGTCAGCACGCCGCCCAGCCCGGAGCCGCCGCAGCGCATGCGTTCGGCCAGGCTGCCCTGCGGCACCAGTTCCAGTTCAATCTTTCCGGCGGCGACCAGCGCCACCGTTTCGGTATTGCGCCCGATATGCGAGGCGATCAGCTTGTCCACCAGACCGTGATGGATCAGACGGCCGACGGTGAGATCCGCGTCGCCGCTATCGTTGGCGATCAGGGTAAAGTGCCGCGCGCCGCTGTCGATCACGCATTGAATCAGGCGATTAGGTACGCCGTGGTTGGCAAAACCGCCGCACATCAGCGTTTGCCCATCCTGAAACAACCGGATGATTTCATCTGTTGAGGTGAATTTTCCCGACATCATCATTCCCTCGTCAGCAGGACCGCAACCCCCTGACCGCCGCCGACGCAAAAGGTAACGACGGCGTTGTTCAGATGACGGCGTTGCATGTCATAAACCGTTTTAGTGGCCAGAATCGCGCCGCTACCGGCCAGGGGATGTCCCAGCGCGATGGCGCCGCCGTTCGGATTAACGCGATCCGGTTCCATACCGATATCCCGAATACAGGCCAGCGACTGGGCGGCGAAAGCTTCATTCAGCTCCCACAGGTCAATGTCATTCACCGTCAACCCGGTCTGTTGCAGTAATTTGGCCGTGGCGGGCACCGGCCCCAGTCCCATGAAATGGGGGTCCACGCCGACGGCGGCATAACCGCGAAATACCGCCAGCACCGCCAGTCCCTGCGCTTTGGCCAGCGAACGCTCCATGACGACCAACGCGCCCGCGCCGTCGCTCATCGGCGAGCTATTGCCCGCAGTGACGATCCCGTCGTCGCGGAAACAGGGACGCAAAGAGGAAAGCGCCTCCAGCGAGCAGTCGGGACGCACCGACTCATCCTGCCGGACCTCGATCGCCTGTCCCCGGCGATCCGGCAGCGAAACCGGCACCACCTGCTCGTCAAAACGCCCCTCACGCCAGGCCGCGGCCGCCAACCGATGGCTGCGCAGCGAAAATTCATCCAGCGCTCCGCGGCGCAGCCCATAATGCCGGGCAATGTTTTCGGCGGTTATCCCCATGGAAGGGTTGCCCAGTCGATCCGGCGAGGTATGGATATCAACAAAACGCGGCGGCTGTACTGAGTATGCCGTTTCCGTTTTCTCCAGCGACCAGGTGCGCCTGGAATCGCTTTCCACGCCGCCAACCACCACGGTTTCGGCAAACCCCGCCATAATCTGGATCGCGCCATAGGCCAGCGCGTTAAGCGAGGCGGCGCACTGACGATCGAGCGTAATGCCCGGCACCGAGACGGGCAGCCCTGCTTCCAGCGCCACCATCCGCCCCATGTTGTTGATTTCATTGTTCATTAAATTGGCAAAGATAACGTCATCGATGCTTTCAGGGGCGATCCCGGCCCGGCGCACCGCTTCTTTCACCGACAGCGCGCCCAGCACATGCGCCGGCACCGGCGCCAGCGTACCGCGACACTTGCCGATCGGCGTGCGAGCCGCCGACACAATGACTGCTTCTTTCATAATCGTTTCCCGATGTGACCGCTTAGAGAGGGGACAATTACAGCGGACGGAGTCCCAGTATTTTCCTGGCGCCGGCAGGGGTGGCCACCTGTTTACCCGCCAGCCGGACGGCCTGCGCCGCGCGTTGCACCAGTTGCGGATTGGTGGCTTTCACGCCTTTGCTGAAATAGACATTGTCTTCCAGGCCCACCCGCACGTGTCCGCCCAGCGCCAGGGCAGCGAACAGTATCGGCAGATGATGCTTGCCGACGCCAAAGGCCGACCAGGTGGCGTCGGCAGGAAGATGCGAAACCAGATAGTTCAGATTCTCCACCGTGGCGGACATTCCCCCCGGCACGCCGAGACAGAATTGATAATGCAATGGGGACGGCAGTTTGCCCTGCTCGACAAAATAGCCGGCAACGCCCAGCATGCCGCTATCGAAGATCTCCACTTCCGGCTTAATCGCCCGCTCAGTGAGGATCTCACCCAATTTGCCGAGAAACTGCGGGGAATTGACGAACACGCCGCCGGGCATCCAGTTAAACGAGCCGGCATCCCAGGAGGCCATTTCAATCCCTTCCAGCCGGGAAACAGGTTCCATGCGTTGCGCGTCGCTGGCCCGGTGATCGCCGGACGTCGTACAGTTGATAATCACATCGCAGTCGCGGTAGTCGCGCAGCAGGCGGATGGTTTGGGCAAACTTGTCGCAGTCCATCGTGCCCATACCCCGATCGTCGCGCATGTGGAGATGCACGATGGCCGCGCCCTGTTGCCAGCAGCGATAAGCGTCCGCGGCAATTTCCTCGGGCGTCAGCGGAATATTTTCATTGATCTCTTTCGGTGTAACCGCACCGGTCAGGGCGGCGGAAATAATGACGTCGTTGCCTGTGCTCATGGACTTACCCCACTCACAGTTTATTTTTTTGATTTTTATTTGAATCAATGTATTACCCGATATCACTCACCATGCCGAGCAGCGCGCGGCCGCTGGCGATGAACCGTTTTATCATCAGGTTCGGTGACCGTTCGAACCGTCACCGCTAACCAAAACCGCTTACACTGAATCAGTTGAGATCGGCAGGCCGGTTACTTTATTTCGTCCTCTTCCTGGCCGCCGCCGATCCGCGGGCGTATCACTTTGCCTTTTTTCTCCGCCGCCTTGACCAGCTCAGCCTCTTCACATGCCCGGTTCCAGTAGTTGGCCTCGTGGGGAGAGTGCTCGGTGGCGGTCACGAACATTTCGGCGGCGAAGGCGTTGCGGAGTTCGTTGGCGATATCTTCCTTCCAGGCTTTGCGCAGTTGCTGAGTGGTGATGCGGCGGGTGACGCGCGTGCCGGTGCGCATGATAAGTTCGGCGATCTCCCACGCCCGGTCGTAACAGGATTCCGTATCGGGGCAAATTTCGTTGACCATGCCGAGGGCAAGCGCCTTACGGGCGGTGATGATCTCACCAGTCAATTCCGCGTAGGCGTAGCGCTTGCGGCCCATCAGTTCCCGCCACGCGATCTGGATACCATCACCGGGAACCATATTGACCCGGAAATGCATCTCCGTTGTCCACGCATCTTCGGTACACAGGGTGATATCGCTGAACAGGACGAGGTCGGTGTGAAAAGCGGCGCCGTTCCATACGCCGATGGTCGGCACCTCAATATCGAAGACCTGGCCCTCTATATCGTTCGTGCCGTCGTAATACTGATATTCATACATTTTCCATGCTTGTTCCGGCGCAGACGTAAACTCGGCGGCAGGCTGCCAATCGCCCTTATCATCAAGCCGGCCAATCCCCCGCATGAAATCCTTGCCCGTACCGCCCAGAATAATAATTTCATTGTCCGGGTCCCTGCCGGCCCAGTCGAAGAAGTAGTGAAGCGCCTGATGCGCCGGCGCGCCCCATTGCAGACTCTCGCCGTTGGTATGAAGCCGGGCTTCGAGAATGCCGTTCTTCCGCTTCATGGTGAAACAGTGTTTGAGCTTTTCTGAATATTCTTCAAACGGCATAGGGGGGATGGTTCCCAATTCCTTATGCGGCACTTCTTTACGCTTATCGTGATCGGACTCATAATTGGCTTTAATCACCATGAGTGACTCCTTTATTTCTTTTCTGTAATTTATGGAAAAAGATATTTTCTTAAATAGGATTCGCATTTCTTCTTTTTTTCCGACAAAAGAAACCTATCACCCCGGCAAAACCGGGAGAAATTCTTTTTATTTTTTCTATTATGCATTTTCAACATAACCCTGCTGAAACAGCGTTTATGGGTTATAAATCAATAATAACTGTGTTCGACAGTCTGGCAGATAAAATAATGACGAGTTAGTTCAGGGGGGTACTCTTTAAAAACACTTTAAAGGCATTCAGAAATAAGGTAATACAGGGATTGGTATTTTTATTATCCCACACCAGTTCCAGATTAAACCAGTAATCATCTTCAATCACTTCCAGTAATACACTGTTGTTACCCAGTAAATATTCCCGATGCTTCGGCATAAGTAATGCTACCCGGTCCCTGAACTCAAGATTAAAACAGCAGGTCTTAAGATTGGGGTACTCCTTGACCAGGGTAAACGGAATGTTGTAACAATCGAAGAATCGGGTACTGTATTCTTCGGATAATAAAAATTCACGGGGATCGACGCGGATAATCGGCCACTCGCTGACTTCCTTTAGCGACACGCGGCCTCGTCCGGCCAATGGGTGATGCTTGTTCACCGCGACGCACAGCGGATCGGTTTGAAACGGCAGGGAACAAAATTGTTTATTCTCCAGAAAATTAGGGCGAATCAAAAAACCCAAATCGCATTGGTGCTCTTCCAGAAAAAGCAGTGCTTCACCCAGTTCACTGTCACGGCATTCCACAATGATATCGGTATTATCCTGCCGAAATTGGGTTAAAAACTTAATCAGGACATGCTGAATAGCCTCGCCCAGAAAAGTAATGGCCAACCGGCGCCGGCTTTTGCCGGTAAAAGCGTTAACCACGGATAAGGAACTTTCATACTGATAGATTATTTTACGCGCTTCTACAGAGAGCAATTTTCCGGTAGACGTCAGTTCCACGCTGTGCGTATCACGTCTGAACAATTCCACGCCGAACAGTTCTTCAAGATATTTCATATGGCGGCTTAACACAGGCTGAGTGATATTCATTTTCTGTGCCGCCCTGCTGAAATTAAGCAATTCCGATAACAGAATAAATTCGTATAGAAGCCGTATTTTCATCATCATGCTCATTATGCTTATAAAGAATCTTATGTCTTTCCCACACTATAGCGGCATTGCGCCACATGAAATGTGAAAGCTATCAAATAGCGTTTATATTCATGGGGGGTTAAAAGGCTGCAAAGCGTTAGCCGTCCGGCTTATGCGTGGATGTCAAAAACAGACGACCAGCCGCTGTCTCGTTTGCAAAGAAAGGGAGTAAAGCGTCATATAAAGTATCGCGTTACTCCACTCAAGCGCTAAAGCTTGCAGGCTATAAAAGGAAGGCGTTCCCACAAACCGCCATCGCTTTTACGGGTGAACAAGAAAGAGAAACCGGCAAAATAGCGTCCATAGTCAAAAATTGAAGATAGCGTTAATAAACAATGCATTAGAATTATATTTACTTCCTGTGACAACAAGAGACCGCTTGTTTAGAGGGTCTTCGCCACATTTTCCCTGATGATGGCGATATTCACTTATTTTTGAGTTCCACATTGTGGAATGTATATAAAAACCTTTTTCTAATCATAACACAATATTTTTCTGTAAAAAAAGGTAAATTTACCTCTTGCCTGAGGGGAAAGTTTATATTCAAAAATGAATATTTGCATTAAAGAGATATTAACAAGCTAATAATAAGTAAGATATCATTAAATAAGCCTAAATATTGCCACGTAATCTAATCAGAGCACTTAAATTGATATCTTTTCCGAAAAATTGCCGACAGACACCACATATTAAAAAGAGACGCTAAAATATGGCTGGCACGAATGAACCACACTTTTTTTGTTAACCATCAAGGAGGAGGAATGCCATCATCAAGAAACGCGGCTAATTATATCCGTAGCCTGATCACTATGATGGAATACTTAAATGAACCATGGGGCATTAAAGATTTAGCGTCACGACATATTTATATGAACAAAACGGCGTACCTTTATACCAACACGCCCGCGCGATTCGATATTGAAGGTCGGTTTGATGCTGAGTTTCCAGCCAGTTGGAACGAGCTTTCCGACGATCTGAAAGAGCATGACAGACTGACGGAAAACAGCGAAAAACGCGTTATTGTCATTGAAACGCATTACTGGTATGGCAAGAAAACGCTGACGCCCTTTGTCAGCGAAAAGACGCCGATCTTTGACGAAAACAAAACCTGTATCGGGACGATGTGGAATGCCAGACTGCTGGATACCCTTTCCCCACTGTTGTATATCGATCAAAAAAAGCCAACTGTATTACAGACGCAAATAACCACGGATATTTTCACTCAGTCGGAACTCGATATTGTCTTTCTCATATTACAGCGTTTTTCTAATAAAGAGATCGCAAGAAAAATGAACTTATCACCTAAAACAATTGAGAACAGAGTTTACAACATGTTTCAAAAAGCCGAAGTCCATTCCCTGTCTCAGTTTGAAGAATTCTGTCGGCAGCGGGAAATAGACGGTTATATCCCCGAATCGCTTATCGGAAAAGGCATCCAGTTTATATAGGAGATGATCTCAATGGAAAGAGTAGAGGACTATCCGGTGAACCGCGTTCCTATGAATATGCGCCAGCCCTTTTTCAATGTGGCGTTAGTCCAAATCGGCATGCTGACCGCGCTGGATCAATTCATGCTGGGCGCCGTTCTGGGCAACGCGATGACATTAACCGATGCGTTTTTATCCATATTCATCGGCAGCGCGATGTTTGGCGTGGTGACATTGGGTCTGGGATATGCTGGGATGAAAGAGGGACTGTCGGGTAGCCTGCTGGCAAGGTGGTGCGGATTTGGACGCTTAGGCTCGGTGTTGCTCGGTGTTGTGATCGCCGTCAGTCTGCTAGGCTGGTTCGGGGTACAAAACGCGGTTTTCGCCAAAGCGCTTAACTTCGCACTGGGCGAAAAGCTGGGTTTTGGCTGGTCAGCCGCCCTCTCAGGCACCGTGCTGACAATCCTTGTCGCCTTCGGCTTCAACGCCCTGAAATTTACCGCAAAAATAGCGGTGCCAATGTTTATCCTGATCGTCGGCTTTCTCTCGTTCATGACCCTGACCGGGCATAATATCGCCGAACTCCTCCGTTCATCGCCGACAGAAAAAGCACTCTCAATCAGCGCCGGGGTCACCATGGTCGTGGGCGGTTGCATTGTGGCAAGCCTGATCACGCCAGATATGACCCGCTACTCCAGAAAAGGCCATCATGTTTTCTGGATTATCATCATGTCGATCCTCGCCGGTGAGTTTATCGTAAACGTTCTGGCCATATTGATTGCGCGGGCGCTGAATACGGCTGACGTGGTGACCATCATGTCTCAGATGTCAGGCGGTATCGGCCTCATCGCGGTGATTTTCTCCACATTGAGGATCAATGACATCAACCTATACTCTTCGTCGCTGGGTATCGCCAACGCCATCGAAGGGGTGTCCGGCAGAAAGCTCCGTTATCGGTCAATCACGCTGGTGAATGGCTTTATTGGCACCTTTCTTTCCGTGATTGGCATTCTGGACAGATTTATCGATTTTCTGACCCTGCTTGGCGTGCTGTTTCCCCCCATCATCGGCATTATGTTGGTCGATTACTATATTTTGCGCACCCACAGAAAACTGCTCGATGATAGCCGACGCGAAGGTAAGCTGCCGGAAGTGGAAGATACGCCATTTATCGGCTGGGCCGCGATAACAGTAAGCATTGCCGGCGCTCTCGTCGGTTTTACGATCGACTGGGGCGTACCGTCCATCAATTCGTTGCTCGCTGCCAGCCTGATCTATTGGCTGGTTAACGTCGTCTATAAACCTGTACGCCAGTTCGCCTGAATTTGGTTGTTTTTGCAGGGTATTTTTATATAAACCACAATTCATCACATGCCCAGCGGATGGTCTCCGGTGGACATGCGATATAAATTAATTAATACAAAAATACATAATAAGACCAAATAAATATAAAGCTCATTACCAATGCTATTATGCAAAATAAAATATCGGTTATGCATAAAATAATTGATGCGCAATAAAAATGAAAAATTCCTCGCCCCTCAGACAGACAACGGGCAGGTATATTAAATCGACAGGTGTTTTACAGAGAGAGTCAAAGAAATAAATGTGACTAAGAGCACAACGGCATTCCAGTCCCTATGGTCAAATAAAACTTCAATAAGAATACTGCCTTTAAGTCAATATGTTGTCTGAAATGCAATATTTTCAGTCAATATTCCCGTTCAAATTTCAAGGTACAAGACACCTGCGATTTGAAAGCTGACGGGAATAAATGATTTCTTATGCCAGGTGCCGTTTCAGTACGGCTACCCTTTCAATGTGAAGGTGATGTTATGGATGGATTTTCTCGCCGTCGTTTTATTGCTTACATGGGAAGTGCGATTGTCGTCACCGGGAACGCCAGCCTGACGCGGGCACAGGAAGAACCCGCGAAAACCGCCGGGTCAAGCGCGGTTAAATATGGACTATTACACAACGAACAACGCTGCATCGGCTGTAATGCCTGCATCGGTGCCTGTAAAACAGCCAATAGCGTGCCCGATGGCGTTACCCGTCTGGAAATACTGAAAACCGTCGAGATCCCCGCGACGGGAAAATCACGCGCATTCAAGCAGTATTTTCGTAAATCCTGTCAGCACTGCGAAAATCCGCCGTGTGTCACGGTCTGTCCGACCGGAGCATCGTTCAAGGACGCATTAACCGGCATCGTCGATGTCAACGACAAATGTTGTGTCGGCTGCCGTTACTGTATTGCCGCCTGCCCTTATCATGTTCGCTTTATCAACCCGGTCAGCAAGACGGCGGACAAATGCAACTTTTGCCGGGAAACCAATCTGGCCGCCGGAAAACAGCCTGCCTGTGTGGAAATATGCCCGACCAAAGCGCTGGTGTTTGGCGATCTGAACGATCCCGACAGCGATATTTCAAAAATGATCAAAAGCAATTCAACCTACCGGTCAAAAGTCTACCTCGGCACCGAACCGCAACTTTATCGTATTCCGGGTAGACGGGGAGAAATCGATAATGCATAGCGCCTTTGAATTCGACACCCTCGTCTGGGATTGGCCCATCGCCGTTTATCTCTTACTGGTGGGCATTTCAGCAGGCATGGTATCGCTGTCGATGCTGATAAAGCATTACGTCCCCGCCGAGTACAACGGCGGCAACATCATGATTAAATCCACCGCCATCATTGCGCCGCTGGCGGTCATTATCGGTCTGGTCATTCTGATTTTTCACCTGACACGGCCGATGACGTTCTGGTATCTGATGGTGTTTTACAACCCGATGTCCATCATGTCCCTTGGGGTGATGCTCTTTCAGGTTTATTTTGTGGTCATCCTGCTATGGATCGTCAATCTTTACCGGACAGGTTTACTCCATCTGATCGAAACCAAACTGCACCGCACGGCGTTGACGTCACTGGCGCGAAAAATAACGGCCGTCATTGCCGGAAAATCCGGTTTGATTGAAAACGTGCTGCTGGTGCTTGCGATCCTGCTGGGTTGCTATACCGGTTTTCTGCTCTCGGCGCTGAAATCCTTCCCGCTGCTGAACAACCCGGTTCTCCCGGTACTGTTTTTGGTCTCCGGGACAACGTCGGGCATTGCCGTGATGATGCTTACCGCCGCCCTGAGCAGCCAGTCTTCTGCCGACACGGCGACCCTGCGCTTCATTCATCGAATAGAAAACCCGGTTATCTATGCGGAACTGTTTCTGCTGTTTGCCTTATTTACCGGTTTGTTACTGGGGGGCGGACAGAAAACCGTTGCCGCGCATGCGGCGCTCAGCGGGTTCTGGGGGGGCGTCTTTTGGATCGGTATCATCGGCGCGGGCATTGTGGTCCCGCTGATTGCCCGTGTTATGCGCAATAAAAATGAGTGTCCCGGCAAGGCCAATCTCACTGTGATGGCGGCGTTGAGTCTGGCGGGCGTATTTCTGTTACGCCTGTTCGTGCTGTATGCCGGACAAATGACGGTGGCCTAGCCGGTGAATACGTCATGGACCTTATTCTGGATCGCCTCCGTCACCTTTTTTATGCAATCTCTGGATACCACCATGCTGTATATCGCTATTCCGGCTATCGCGGATTCACTGCATCAACCGGTGCTGCGTATGGAAACCATCGTGATTGCCTATGTCATTACCGTGGTGGCGTTTACGCCGGTTAATGGCTGGCTGGCGGAGCGTTTGGGAGAAAGGAAGACCTATTCACTGGCGATAGCCGTCTTTATGCTGGGTTCACTGTTATGCATTACGGCGAATACCGTTATCAGCTTAAGCGCCGCCCGTTTTATTCAGGGGATCGGCGGAGCACTGATGCTGCCCATCATCAGAACCGTGATATTGAGAACGACGCCGCAGACCATGAAATTGATCTTTCTCAATCGGATCACCCTGCTGGGTTTACTGGGAACGGTGGTTGGGCCGGTATTAGGCAGTCTTCTGGTTAATCTTTTTTCATGGCGGGTTATTTTTATAGCCAATATTCCACTGTCGCTGATGTGTCTTTTTTTAGCGGGAAAATATATTCCCGACGAAAAAACGGCGATTGAACGCCGTACCGATCCTTACGGCTTGATCCTGCTGGTGCTCATGTTATTTCTGGCTGCCTTCATCCTGACCGCCATGCCGAAAAACATGATTCCAGCACCCGTCGCCCTGTTACTCTGTTTATCCGCCGTCGGTTTAGCCTTTCTTTATTTTAAACAGGACATCACGAAAAAAGAGTCGATATTTCCCGCCTCGCTGTTTGAAATAAAAACATTCTCCATCGGCATGTTTGGCGGCATGTTAACCCGGATTCTATTATCGTCTATACCGGTGCTGCTCTCATTAATGTTGCAAACGACGCTGGCCTGTCAGCCGGTTGAAACCAGTATGATTCTGCTGTTGTTCTCCGCGGGGGCGTTGCTGTCAAAAGCGCTATTTGAACCGATGGTCAAGCGTACGGGCTATCGGCGTCTGCTGATGCTGACGACCGGGTTTACCTCACTATGCATCCTTGCCCTGAGTGTCGCCGTGCAGGAAAAATCAATGATGCAAATCGGGCTGATTGCGGCCATTTTGGGAATATTGATTTCAACATTGCATTCGGCGGAAAGTACGCTGGCCTTCAGTAATCTGAATAATGCCACCTATAACAGCGGCAATAATATGTTGACCATCACGCAACTCATTGCCGTTATGGTCAGTATGGCGCTAACGTTTCCGGCATTACGATTTCTTTCTCAATTTGAAGTCACTTTCAAATTAAATTGCTTCAGCCTGTTGTTCTTATTGCTGGGTTTCAGCCTGCCAATCTGCTGCCTGCTATTTAACGCCCTGAATGACGACGATGGTCATCATTTTATTCATGGGAGATAAGAGCGACGATCATCCCGCTTTACGGAACGTCAAATTAAAACGGTGTTCTCCGGGTACAAAATCTGGCACGGTTCCGCTTTTCAGCGGTAATACCCCATGGAAACGCCGCCGTGACTCACCGCCCCACACAACCACATCGCTGTGCAACAGTGAACAGCGTTGGACTTGATCACCGCGCTTCATCCCGCCGAATAAAAATGTGGCCCCCAGCCCCAGTGAGAGAGAGACGATGGGTTGCCTGAAATCGCACTCGTTCTTATCCTGATGCAGCGACATCCGCGCGCCAACATCGTAACGATTGATCAGGCAGGCGTCAGGCGCAAAATTCGCGAAACCGGCGGCGCTGGCCGCACGTTTCGCCAGGTCAGAAAAAACGGCCGGCATCGCGGGCCACGGCTTCCCGCTAAGCGGATCACGCGGTGAATAGCGGTAGCCGGACTCATCGGTGATCCAGCCCAGCGGCCCGCAGTTGCTCATCGCCACCGACATCACATACCCGCCCGGCGTCGTCATATGGCGAAACGGCGCGCGTTCCACGATCTCTATGATTGCCGACATCAACGCCTCTGCCTGTGGATAGGCAAATCCACGCAGGATAACCGCCCCCGGCGCCAGCGTTTCCGTCAGTTGCTGCGGTGTTTCGTGTGCGAATAAATCAAGATTCATGACGTTCAGATCCCTCGTCCTCCGTCCTCAAACGCTTTCTATCCGGCGTCGCGGCGGCCTTGAGTAATGTTTCTCTGGTCAACAAGGCTTGCTTGCGCTCAACGCCCCAACGATAGCCCGATAATGTCCCATCCCGGCGCACCACCCGGTGACAGGGAACTGCCACCGCCAGACGGTTTGCCGCGCAAGCGCCCGCGACCGCCCGGACAGCGGCGGGCGCGCCAATTTGAGCCGCAATAGCCTGATAGCTGGTCGTCTCGCCTACAGGAATATCCCGTAGCGCCTGCCATACCCGTTGCTGAAAGGCCGTGCCACGGATATCCAGCGGTAATGTCAGCCCGATATCCGGCGCATCAACAAAACCAACGACCTGGGCCACGCGTTGCTCAAAGGACGCGTCGCCGCCCACCAGCCGCGCCTGGGCGAACATATCCTGCAATTCATTCACCAATTGCTGCGGTTCGTCCCCTAACAGAATAGCGCAGATCCCCCGCTCACTTTCAGCCACCAGAATGTCACCCAGGGAACAGATACCCACGGCAAAGTGGATCGTCATGCCTTTTCCTTGGTTCTGAAACGCCGTCGGCGTCATGCCCAGCCGCGCATTGGCTTGCGAATAAAAACGCCCGTTGGCGCCAAAACCGGCGGCCAATACCGCCTCCATAACCGAACCATTTTCCGTCAGTGGCCGACGCGCCTGCTGGCGGCGGTAAGCGGTGGCATACTGTTTCGGCGTTACGCCCGTTATCGATTTAAACAGACGGTGAAAATGAAAAGTACTGACCCCCACCATCTTTGCCAATACCCCCAGCGCAGGCGCATTCTCTGACTGTTCGATGATACGGCAGGCGTGGGCAATCTGCTCCGTCTGCTGAGCCTCCCGCGAAATCCGTCTCTGACGGCACCGCTTGCAGGGACGAAACCCGGCGGCCTCCGCCTCGTCGGGCGTGTCAAAGAACACCACGTTTTCGCGCCTCGGCTGGCGCGAGGCGCAAGAGGGAGAGCAGTACACCCCGGTCGTTTTGACCGCATAAACAAAGCAGCCATCCGCCTCTTTGTTCCGGGTGCGCAGCGCCAGCCAGCGAGGAGCCTCATACTGACAGGGTTGATCGGCAGGTTCCATATTTCACCTCACGCATAACAATTAGCAGAAAGACTCTCACCTTAAGATAAAGCGTTATCGCGAACACGCCCAATGCTTGCTTTTTAATTCGATGAGCAGGGATGACGCCGCATAAGGTATGGCAGATCGTCATACGATCGCCTATGCTCGGACTCCCAAAATGTTATTTTACTACCGGGCAGGTAAACGCATTTATGACATCCGTTCGTCAACAAGATTTTTACCATCAGGCCAGATCGCACCTCAGCGCAATTAACGATCGCTGGGCCGGCCTGATCGCGCAAGTTGGCGACTGCCGTCTGCAAACCGCTCCGCACAGAGAACCTTACGAAGCATTAATTCGCGCCGTAGCTTATCAACAACTCACCTCCAAAGCCGGTGACGCTATGGTCGCAAAACTCCTGCGCGCACATGCCGATACCTTTCCCAGCGCGGCGCAAATGGCCCTCTGTTCAACGGATACGCTGCGGCAATGCGGCTTTTCCGCCCGCAAAGCAGAAACCCTGCTTGCTATTGCCCAGGGCGCACTTAGCGGGTGGGTTCCCAGCCTGCAACAAGCAGCGGCAATGGACGATGAAACCCTCATCGAGCGACTCTGTTCGTTAAAAGGCATTGGCCGCTGGACGGTGGAAATGTTTCTGATTTATTCGCTTGAGCGCACTGACATCATGCCGCTCGACGATCTGGGTATCAGACAGGGACTGCGCTACATCTACAATCTACCGACGATGCCGACTCGTTCTCTCCTGCGCGAACTGAGTGAACCTTGTCGCCCTTATCGCACGGTTGCATCGTGGTATTTATGGCGGGCGCTTGAACTGCCGGACTTTCAGGCGTTCAAGCTGACAATCCGGCCTGCTTGATTACAATCGTTTTACTTTTCTCCATCAAGACCCTGAGAGGAAGATAATCGCGTTATTTATTGTCAATTATGTGATGTACCGAAGTAGCACTGCCGATTACAAAACCATACTATCTATAAGGACTATTGCTTTTGTTTTTGCGCCGCAATAATAAAGAACCACGCCCGAGAGCCCTCGCAGGATAGATGTTCGGCCCGATACAAAAGTCATTTAATAGAGAATTGATCTACACAAGATGCAAACCTACTAATAATACGTAAGCGAGTGAAAAAATGTCGAATAAACCCTTTTATTACCAAGAGCCTTTTCCGCTGGGCCAAGATGACGCCGTGTATCGTTTGCTGAGCAGTGACTTGGTTTCTGTCACACAATTTGAAGGGGAGGATGTTCTCAAAATTGAGCCGGAAGCCCTTACCCTCCTTGCTCAACAAGCTTTCCATGATGCCTCCTTCATGCTCAGACCCTCCCATCAACAGCAAGTCGCCGACATCCTCCACGACCCGGAAGCCAGCGAAAATGACAAATACGTCGCCCTGCAATTCCTGCGCAACTCTGAAATTTCCGCCAAAGGCATTCTGCCAACCTGTCAGGATACCGGCACGGCGATTATCGTCGGCAAGAAAGGCCAGAAAGTCTGGACCGGCGGCAATGACGCCGAAGCCCTATCCCGCGGCGTGTACAACACCTTTATTGAAGATAACCTGCGCTATTCACAAAATGTGGCGCTGGATATGTACAAAGAGGTGAACACCGGCACCAACCTGCCGGCGCAGATCGACCTCTACAGCACCGACGGCGACGACTATAAATTCCTGTTTGTCTGCAAAGGCGGCGGTTCCGCGAACAAAACCTATCTGTATCAGGAAACCAAAGCGTTATTGACGCCAGAAAAATTGAAAAGCTTCCTGATTGAGAAAATGCGCTCGCTGGGTACCGCGGCCTGCCCGCCGTATCATATTGCGTTTGTCATTGGCGGCACCTCCGCTGAAACCACGCTCAAAACCGTCAAACTGGCCTCCACCAAATACTATGATGCCCTGCCTACCGAAGGGAATGAGCACGGTCAGGCGTTCCGCGACGTCGCGTTGGAGCAGGAATTAATGGAGGCGGCTCGCGATCTGGGGCTGGGTGCGCAGTTTGGCGGCAAATACTTTGCTCACGACGTGCGAATTATCCGCCTGCCGCGTCATGGCGCCTCCTGCCCGGTAGGAATGGGCGTATCCTGCTCGGCCGACCGTAACATCAAGGGTAAAATCAACCGTAAAGGGATCTGGCTGGAGCAACTGGAACAGAATCCTGGCAAATACATCCCTGAACATTTGCGTGAAGCGGGCGAAGGCGACGCGGTCAAAATCGACTTGAATCGTCCGATGGCGGATATTTTGAAAACGCTGTCTCAATATCCGGTGTCGACTCGTCTTTCCCTGACCGGCACCATTATCGTGGGTCGTGACATTGCGCATGCCAAGCTGAAAGAGCGTTTGGATAACGGCGAAGGTTTGCCGCAGTACATCAAAGATCACCCGATCTACTATGCTGGCCCGGCCAAAACCCCGGCAGGCTATGCATCCGGCTCGTTAGGCCCGACAACCGCCGGTCGAATGGACTCTTATGTTGATTTGCTGCAAGCCAACGGCGGCAGCATGATCATGCTGGCAAAAGGTAATCGCAGCCAGCAGGTGACCGACGCGTGTAAAAAACACGGCGGTTTCTATCTCGGCAGCATTGGCGGCCCGGCCGCTATTCTGGCTCAGAACAGCATCAAGAGCCTGACCTGCATTGAATACCCGGAACTGGGTATGGAAGCCATCTGGAAAATCGAAGTGGAAGACTTCCCGGCCTTTATTCTGGTGGATGATAAAGGGAACGATTTTTTCCAGATCATCCAGAACGCCAAATGTACGCAATGTGCATAACAACCTACCCCGCCGCGCCGAGGCGGGGGATTGCACTCATCGGTTAGCATTATTAGCCGCCGCCATGTCGATCGATGACTAACCATCCCCTCTCTTTGACCTTTAAAACGGCTGGCCTGGGAAAAGGCGCACTGGGAATGACAAAGGGTCGAGAATCTCGACCCTATTTTACAGGCGTTCAGGCAAGGTCAATCAGCTTGCTTTACGCTCCGCCACTTGACGGTAAACCACCAGATCTTCGATGGTTAACACCGGCATATCGTGTTGTCTGGCAAACGCGATCACTTCCGGCGCACGGGCCATAGATCCATCGTCGTTGGTCAATTCGCACAGCACCCCGGCTGGCTTCAGCCCCGCCAATGTCGCCAAATCGACCGAGGCTTCAGTGTGCCCGCCACGCGTCAACACGCCGCCCGGCTGCGCACGCAGCGGGAAAACATGCCCCGGATGATTCAGATCGCTTGGTTTCGCATCGTCCGCAATGGCCGCGCGGATGGTGGTGATACGGTCTGCGGCGCAAACTCCGGTGGTGACCCCTTTTGCTGCTTCAATCGAGATGGTAAAAGCCGTCTGGTAAGGGCTGGAGTTATTCGCCACCATCATCGGCAATTCCAGTTGTTGGCGACGTTCTTCGGTCAGGCACAGACAAACAATGCCGCTACCGTGGCGAATTGTCAGCGCCATTTGTTCTACGGTCATGTTTTCAGCCGCAAAAACAAGGTCACCTTCGTTCTCACGATCTTCATCGTCCAGTACCAAAACACCGCGGCCTTGACGCAACGCGTCGAGTGCACGTTCCACACGCTCGATGGGGCTGCCAAATTCAGAAAGTAATGTCTGATTCATGGTAAAAAACCTCAATATTTTTATGGATTACCAGAATCAGGGCGAACTTTGAGGAGTAACCATTACCACTGGTTCATGGCAATAGTTAACAAAAATAACGCGAGCGGGCAAACGCCCGACAGGTATCGTTACTCTCTCCCATCCGGACTATCACCGTCGGCCCCGGAATTACACCGGATCTGCTGACCTCATGTTGAAAAACCCGATGGTTTCGCCGGTAAATCAAACAATGAGCGCTCGCGGGCTTACCCGTTCATATACGTTATATACGACTGGTTTACCGCCGGTGGGGAATTACACCCCGCCCTGAGAATAAGCGGAATAACTATAACGCTAATAAAGTAGCAGGGCAATTGATTAGCCACAGGAAATGTGACAGGGGAACAAGGGATCTCAACGGTGCGGGAAGATGTTTTAGTTTATCCAATACTCAACTAGCATTACACTTACCAATATGATCATTCGACATAACGTATCAGGAAAGCGCCATGATTGACCCGAAGAAGATTGAGCAGATTGCCCGACAAGTGCATGAGTCCATGCCCAAAGGTATCCGGGAATTGGGCGATGATGTGGAGAAAAAAATCCGTCAGGTACTACAAACCCAGTTCACCCGGCTTGATTTGGTTAACCGCGAAGAATTCGACATCCAAACCCAGGTGCTGCTGCGCACCCGTGAGAAAATCGCGCAGTTGGAGCAACGTCTGAGCGAACTGGAAGCCAGACTGCCCGCGACAGAACAACCGGCCGCCGCGCCGGACAGCGAATAACCGCCTTGTCTGCGGCATCTCCAGCAGGCCGTTGGTTAGCGCGGCGCAGGTATATACGGTAATTAATAGAATCCGATAAAAAAAGCCTCCACGGTTGGAGGCTTTCGTTAGCGATCACATTATGATCATCAGGCATTGGCTTTCAGCACATCCCGAATGCGGGCCTTGTACGATTCCACTTTCTGCGGCGTCATCATCCGGCGTTCATCATCCAACACCACGCCGCCGACATCATCCGCGATACGCTGTGCGGATTGCAGCATCAACTTGAAATTCTGGTTGGCATCGCCATAGGACGGCACCATCATGAAAATGGACACGCCCGGCGTAGAAAACTCAGACATCTCATCCGGGTCAAACGAGCCCGGTTTCACCATATTCGCCAGACTGAACAACACCGGCCCGGTACCGGCAGGATTCACATGGCGATGGAAGATATTCATTTCGCCAAACTGGAAGCCTGACTGCAATACGCTTTGCAGCAATAACTCACCGCCTATCACGCCACCATGATGCGCGGCAACGTGCAGAACCAGAACCGCTTCTTTCGGCGGCGCATGTTCAACGGAATCAGTTTCAACAGGCTCCTGAGCTGGCTTCGCTTCTTCATGCGGACGCGCTTCTTCAGCGGGGGGGGCCTTTGAAAAGGCAGAGGGCTCGTGCACCGGTTCCGTTTTCAACGGCGCGGGACGAGAAGCGGACTCCGTACTCACAGGAGCAGACGGCACATTGTCCGGCGTCATTTCACCCAGCAACGGATCGTATGAAGACGGTGGCTTAACAGGCCGCTCCTTAAACGAAGGCTGAGATTCAGAACTCGCGTTTTCTTTCACGTCATAAGGCCCAAGCGAAGGCTCATCTTGCGGACGCGCGCTTCTGACACGCACCTCACCAACGCCTTCGTCCAACTCTTCAAGCGGGGTTTCATCACGCTCTCTTTTCAAACGCTTAACCGGGCGATCACGAAAAAGGGACGAACGCTCTTTGCGGCCGGTCCACAAGCCGTGCAGCAACAGCGCAATTATAGCGATCGCGCCAACGACGATTAATATCAGACGCAAGTCCTGCATCATTGCTATCCCAATGGTTTCAATACATTGCCACCACGGCAAATACTTATATATCACTAACTCTATTTGCCTGCGTACACAAGTGCAAGTCTGCACGGTATTTTATGACAATAAAGATAGATACAACGCATTTTTTTGCTGTTTTTTCATTCAAATGCAGACTGGTCAGTCTAAAATCATCCCGATATGATGCAACACACCACCAAACAATCAGGAACAATCACGATATGCCTTACTCAAAGCCCAGGAATAAATCGCATAGCGGAATACACTATTTTGTTGAGGGATGGCGTCTGATTTCGCTACCGGGTATCCGGCGTTTCATCATCCTGCCGTTGCTGGTCAATATTACGCTGATGGGCGGCGCATTCTGGTGGTTGTTCACCCGTCTCAATAACTGGATACCACAGTTGATGTCTCACGTCCCGAATTGGCTTCAATGGCTCAGCTATCTCATTTGGCCGCTTGCCGTGGTGTCGATCCTGCTGGTTTTCGGCTATCTGTTCAGCACTATCGCCAACTTTATCGCCGCGCCGTTTAACGGCCTGTTGGCGGAGCAACTGGAAGCCCGTTTGACCGGACAAACGTTGCCGGACAGCGGTATTTTCGGCATCGCTAAAGATGTACCGCGCATCATGAAACGCGAAGTCCAGAAACTGGCCTATTATTTACCTCGCGCCTGCGTGCTGATCTTGCTGTATTTTATTCCCGGCATCGGACAAACGATCGCACCGGTGCTTTGGTTCCTGTTCAGCGCCTGGATGCTGGCCATCCAATATTGCGATTACCCTTTTGATAACCATAAGGTCAGTTTCCCCACCATGCGCCAGGCATTGCGGCAGCATAAAGCCACCAATATGCAGTTTGGGGCTTTAATCAGCCTGTTTACCCTGATTCCTTTCCTCAATCTGGTGATTATGCCGATCGCCGTATGCGGCGCCACAGCTCTGTGGGTAGAGCGTTATAGGAACCTGTCCGCGACCCTACCCAAATAAATAGTGAGCGCGGGTTCACGGGAATGCATTCTGTCTATTGTAATGAAAAGATATTTCTTAAGAACATAACGATATAGCAATTCTTTACTTCACTGCCGGATGTGAACGAGTATTCTCTCTATGTTCGCAAAAATTTCATACAGTTATAAGGACAGGCTATGAGCAAGATCTACGAAGACAATTCTTTTACAATCGGCCATACGCCGCTGGTTCGCTTGAATCGCATCGGCAGCGGACGCATTCTGGTTAAAATTGAGTCTCGCAACCCCAGTTTTAGTGTTAAATGCCGTATCGGTTCCAATTTGATTTGGGATGCGGAAAAACGCGGCCTGCTAAAACCAGGCGTTGAACTGGTTGAGCCTACCAGCGGCAACACGGGTATCGCACTGGCGTATGTCGCCGCCGCCCGCGGCTATAAACTCACGCTGACCATGCCGGAAACTATGAGTATCGAACGCCGTAAGCTGCTGAAGGCGCTGGGCGCGAAACTGGTCCTGACCGAAGGTGCCAAAGGCATGAAAGGGGCGATTGCCAAAGCAGAAGAAATTGTCGCCGGCGATCCCGAACGTTTCCTGCTGCTCCAGCAGTTCAGCAATCCGGCCAACCCGGAAATTCACGAAAAAACCACCGGCCCGGAAATCTGGGAAGATACCGACGGCGCCGTTGACGTATTCATTGCCGGCGTAGGGACAGGCGGTACGCTGACTGGCGTCAGCCGTTACATCAAAAACACCCAAGGCAAAGCGATCACCAGCGTAGCGGTGGAACCGGCCGACTCTCCGGTCATCACTCAGGCACTGGCGGGTGAAGAACTGAAACCAGGCCCGCACAAAATTCAGGGGATCGGGGCCGGGTTCATTCCAGATAACCTGGATCTCAAACTGATCGACCGCGTTGAAAGGATTACCAACGAAGATGCCATTAGCACGGCGCGTCTTCTGATGGAAGAGGAAGGCATTCTGGCGGGCATTTCTTCTGGCGCCGCGGTAGCGGCCGCGCTTAATCTTCTTAAGGAAAGAGAATTCGAAGATAAAACCATCGTGGTGGTTCTGCCGTCGTCTGGCGAACGCTACCTGAGTACCGCGCTCTTCGCCGATCTCTTTACTGAACAGGAATTGCAGCAATAACCGCACTGTCATTATCGGATTAAAAAGTCGCCGCCTTGTCGAAAAAGCGCCTGTTAAGGTGCTTTTTTTGTGGCTTACGTCAAACTTTCCACCACATAAACATTGCATTTCCGGAGTAGGTTTAGTATTTAACCGAACAATTATTTTGATGCGTGAAATTAATATTCACCAAATATCACGGTCCCTCTTGCTCGTTTAGTTGAAACTGGCACAAGGTGGATCAATCATCGTTTTTCGTACCGGATTGGAACAATGATGCGAGAACATCGTGATAATTGATGGTATTTTATTCGGGAAACACGGTTCACCGTTTCTTTGCCGCATCCCGGCCCGGCCCTGTAATATGAACGCCAGGTGCTAACCGAACAGGTTGAAGTTCAGTGAATAAACTAAACTTTAGCTCCACAACATTAATTTAATCCATAAGTTGGGGAAAACAGAATGTTCCAGCAAGAAGTGACTATTACCGCTCCGAATGGCCTGCACACTCGTCCCGCCGCCCAGTTTGTCAAAGAAGCCAAAGGCTTTACTTCAGAAATCACTGTTACGTCCAACGGGAAAAGCGCCAGCGCCAAGAGCCTCTTCAAATTGCAAACCCTCGGATTGACTCAGGGAACCGTCGTCAGTATCGCCGCAGACGGCGAAGACGAACAAAAAGCCGTGGAACATCTGGTTAAGCTGATGGCAGAGCTTGAGTAACAGACAAGCCTTTTGAGTGAGCATCAGAATCGAGTAAGGTAGGGTTATGATTTCAGGCATATTAGTATCACCGGGTATTGCTTTTGGTAAGGCTCTGTTACTGAAAGAAGATGAAATAGTCATCAACCGGAAAAAAATTTCTGCAGATCAGGTAGAACAGGAAATTGAACGTTTTCTGACTGGCCGGGCCAAGGCCTCCAAACAGTTGGAAGCCATCAAGACCAAGGCTGGAGAAACGCTGGGCGCAGAAAAAGAAGCCATCTTCGAAGGCCACATCATGTTGCTTGAAGATGAAGAATTCGAGCAGGAAATCATAGCTCTGATTAAAGATGAACACGCTTCCGCTGATGCTGCCGCATTTTCAGTCATCGAAAATCAGGCTAAAGCACTAGAAGAACTTGATGATGAATATCTGAAAGAACGTGCGGCAGACATGCGCGATATCGGTAAACGTCTGCTGAAAAACATTCTGGATATGGCGATTGTCGATTTGGGCGATATTCAGGACGAAGTCATCCTGGTCGCGACCGACCTGACGCCGTCTGAAACCGCGCAGTTGAATCTGGACAAGGTTCTGGGCTTTATCACCGATCTTGGTGGTCGGACTTCCCATACCTCCATCATGGCCCGTTCGCTGGAATTGCCCGCAATCGTCGGCACAACCGACTGCACCAAACAGATCAAGAGCGGTGATTATCTGATTCTGGACGCGGTTAACAACAAAATTTATCAGAACCCGCCTCCTGAAATCATTGACGAACTCAAGGCCGTTCAGAAGCAATACAATTCTGAAAAACATGAACTCGCCAAACTGAAAGATTTACCCGCGGTCACACTGGACGGCCATCAGGTCGAGGTGTGCGCCAACATCGGTACAGTACGTGATGTTGCCGGCGCGGAACGTAATGGCGCTGAAGGTGTGGGCCTGTACCGAACCGAATTCCTGTTTATGGATCGCGACGCCCTGCCTACCGAAGAAGAGCAGTTCCAGGCTTACAAAGCCGTGGCAGAAGCCGTTGGCGCTCAGGCCGTCATCGTCCGTACCATGGATATCGGCGGCGACAAAGACCTGCCTTACCTGAATCTGCCGAAAGAGGAGAACCCGTTCCTTGGCTGGCGTGCAATCCGTATCTGTATGGATCGCAAAGATATTTTACATGCGCAGTTGCGCGCCATCCTGCGCGCGTCCAGCTTTGGCAAGCTGAGAATCATGTTCCCGATGATCATTTCCGTAGAAGAATTTCGTGAGCTGAAAGCCGAGCTGGAAATGCTGAAGGCGCAACTCAGAGAAGAAGACAAAACCTTCGATGAGTCTATCGAAGTCGGTGTAATGGTTGAAACGCCCGCGGCGGCGGCCATTGCCCATCACCTGGCGAAAGAAGTCGACTTCTTTAGTATTGGGACAAATGACTTAACCCAGTATACTCTGGCCGTTGATCGCGGTAATGAGCTGATTTCTCATCTCTATAACCCGATGTCCCCGGCAGTCCTGACCCTGATCAAACAGGTCATAGACGCATCCCATGTCGAAGGTAAATGGACAGGAATGTGTGGTGAGCTCGCTGGAGACGAACGTGCTACACTACTTTTATTGGGAATGGGTCTGGACGAATTCAGCATGAGTGCAATCTCTATCCCGAGCATCAAGAAAATTATCCGTAATGCAAATTACGAAGATGCAAAGGCGCTGGCGGAACAGGCTCTGGCCCAACCGACCGCCGAGGAATTGAGTAACCTGGTGAGCCGATTTATTGAAGAAAAAACGCTCTGCTGATTCAGCGCTACCCGATAAGTTTCAGGATGCAGCCAGGTGGCAAGCGAACAAATCCCCGGAAGTTTGATATCCCTTCCGGGAAAGTAAGGGAAGCCAACGTCGCGGCGACTTGAAAATAACGGGTGGATGCTGGCCCAATATTAATGCTTAGGAGAAAATCATGGGTTTGTTCGATAAATTGAAATCTCTGGTTTCTGATGACAAAAAAGACACAGGCAGCATCGAAATCATTGCTCCATTGTCCGGTGAAATCGTCAATATTGAAGATGTTCCTGATGTTGTATTTGCTGAAAAAATCGTGGGTGACGGTATCGCGATTAAGCCAACCGGTAACAAGATTGTTGCGCCAGTCGATGGCACCATCGGCAAGATTTTTGAAACCAACCATGCTTTTTCCATCGAATCAGACAACGGCATTGAATTATTTGTTCATTTTGGTATTGATACCGTTGAACTGAAAGGCGAAGGTTTCAAACGCATTGCCGAGGAAGGCCAGCGGGTTAAGAAAGGCGATCTGGTTATTGAGTTCGATCTGGCAGTGCTGGAAGAAAAAGCCAAGTCTACGTTGACGCCTGTCGTGATCTCTAATATGGATGAAATCAAAGAATTGACTAAGCTGAGCGGCACCGTTGTCGTAGGCGAAACCCCGGTTATCCGTATCAAGAAATAAATCACACACTGTTATTGATGTTTGACGATCGCTAGTCTTAAACGGCGCCCTCGGGTGCCGTTTTGAGTAATGCGATTCTAACCTAAATCAAATAACAGATTAGCGTGGCCGGAAACGCGGCACGCCCAGACGAATAGTCAAACCGCCCTGCTCTCCGTTTTCGGCTTCGATATTACCGCCATGCGCCAATATCACCTTGCGGGCAATCGCCAATCCCAGACCATATCCTTTCCCGGACAGCGGTGATTCGATACGAATAAAGGGATCAAAAATACTGGATAATTTGCCTTTCTCGACCCCCGGCCCCTGATCGGACACCCGGATCGTCCATTCATTGTCGTCACTGGTCAACGTCACGCGTACTTGCTGGGCAGGCTCAGAAAAACGCAGCGCGTTACGCACAATGTTGTCGACGGCTCGGCGCATCAGCTCCGCATTGCCCTTGACCGTGTAATCATCGTTCTCATCAGCCTGTAACAGAATCTCCACGCCAGGCACCTGCGCCTCGTAGCGGGCATCATTCACCACCGCGGTCACCAGCCCCAACAGGTCGAAATATTCCTCTTCGACGCCGATGTTTTGCGTGCGTGACAACGTCAGCAACTCACCGATCATCTTATCCATACGTTCCGCTTCCCGCGCTATCCGCAGCAGCGAGTTTTCAATGTTATCCGCATGCTGACGCGCCAGCCCAATCGCCAATTGCAGCCGAGCCAGCGGTGAACGCAGCTCATGGGATACATCGTGCAGCAGTTGTTCGCGAGCGCTCACCAATACATCCAACCGTTCCACCATCGAGTCGAAATCACGCGCCACCGCACTGATTTCGTCGTGCCGCCTGCGCATCGCCGGAAATAACCGCACGGTTAGATCGCCCTGCGCCACCTGTTCGAAACCGGCGCGCAGTTGACTCAACGGCCGCGCCAGATTCCAGGCCAGTAACCAACTGAATAGCAGCCCGCCAACCCCCGCGATCCATAGTAAAGGGGCCGGAACATTTAGAAACTCCATCGGACGCGGCGGCCGAAATTGGCTGCGCAGCCGCTCCACATCGTATCGAATCTGATACCACTCGCCATCCGGCCCACGCAGCCGCTCAACCCTATCCCTGGCGCGCTCCCCGGGACGGCCATTCGGCCCAACGAAACCGGAAGGCGGCATGCCAGGTTCGGTGCGCGCCTGCTCTGACTCCGGTAGTGGCGACATCGTGACCGAGATATATTGCCGTTCACGCTCTGGCAGCAGCAACATCACTTCACTAGCCTCAGGCAAACCGCCATGTTGCAATGCCGTCGACACCATTGCTATCTGCATGCTCGCAATCCGCATCACCGCCACTTCTTCCACTGGCTTCTGATGCATTCCATAGAAAGAAAACGTCAGCCACAGCAGTTGTGAAATAACAATAAACGTCAGCCAGAATCCCAGCAGTATTTTCCAGAAAAGCCGCCCGCGCATCATCATCAACGGATTCGGTATCCCACGCTGCGAACGGTTTCAATCGTCATAAAGTTGCCTTCCAGCGCACTGAGTTTCTGGCGGATATTACTGATATGCACATCCACACTGCGGTCGTAAGCTTCGCGCCGACGGCCCAGGCATTTTTCTGACAGTTCGTCCTTCGATACCACGCGATCCGGTGAGCGCAGCAGCAATTCCAGCAAATTGAATTCGGAGGCCGTCAGATCAAAAGTCTTGCCACGCCACTCGCTGGTGCGGGTTGCCGGATTGAGCAGCAGATCGCCCGACACCGCCAGGCTTTCATCCACCTTTTTGCTCGGCTGATCGTCATAACGGCGCAGCACCGCCCGCAGCCGGGCCACCAATTCCCGCGGATAACAGGGTTTTGGCATATAGTCATCCGCCCCCATTTCCAGTCCGATCACACGATCGATATTGTCCCCTTTCGCCGTCAGCATAATGACCGGCAGTTGCTGGTTTTTTCTTATCTGCCGCAGCACATCAATACCGCTCATGTCCGGCAGCATAATATCGAGAATAATCGCCGTGTATTCTCCTGACATCGCGCCATCAATCCCTTCTTTGCCGGTCAGTGCCCTCGATGTCGCAAACCCTTCGGCGCTCAGGTATTCGCCCAGCATATTTCCCAGCTCAACGTCATCATCGACCAGTAAGATTTTCATATCCTGTCCCCATTCTCGGATCTATCGTGTATTCTCAGTGCTGCAAAAAATCTTCGCAGCCGGATTTACCGAATCCTTACCATTTCTTTCAGTAAAGATTACCGATAATTGTATGTACTCAGAGTAGATTAGCCTTTTTGATATTCACGCTGACTCTGATGCATTTTTTAAGGACGATGACCCCCTGATGCAATCACAATTTCTAACAACCCGTAACGTTATTATTATGGTTGGCGTTGTTGCTATCGCCGTGCTCATATATTGGTTTATATCGCGGCCCGCTCCCGGATTAAACTATATCACCACAACGGCGGAAGTCGCCGATCTCGAACAAACCGTGTTGGCGGACGGTACGATTGAAGCGCAAAAGCTGGTTAGCGTTGGTGCACAGGCTTCGGGGCAAATCAAAGCGCTGCACGTCACATTAGGGGATAAAGTCAAAAAAGGTCAGTTGATCGCGGAGATCGATGACCTCACTCAACAGGATACGTTGAAAAACAGCGAAGCCGCATTGAAAAACGTCCAGGCGCAGCGGACAGCCAAACAAGCCGAATTACGCAATTACACCGTAAGCTGGCAGCGCCAGCAAATGCTGATGCAACGGGGCGTTGGCGCACAGGCCGATTACGATAGCGCCAAAGCGACGCTGGACGCCACCAAAGCCAACATCGACGCGCTGGACGCACAAATCGTACAGGCTCAAATTGCCGTCAACACCGCCCGGGTCAATCTGGGCTATACCAAGATCCTCGCCCCGATGGACGGGACGATCGTTTCCATTCCGGTGGAGGCAGGGCAAACCGTTAACGCGACGCAAAGTACGCCAACCATCGCCAAAGTCGCCAATTTGGACACCATGACGATCAAAGCCCAAATTTCAGAAGCTGATATCGTCAAAGTCAAAACCGGTATGCCGGTCTGGTTCAGTATTCTGGGAGAATCCAATAAACGCTATGAGGCAAAACTTAGCTCAATTGAACCGGCGCCAGACTCAATCGATGATGATGACACCAGTACGTCATCATCCAGTTCGAGCAGCAGCACCTCATCCAGCAACGCGATCTACTACAATGGCCTGTTTGATGTGCCAAACATTGACGGCGTACTGCGCATTTCAATGACGGCCCAGGTCTACATTCTGCTGTCGTCCGTTAAAAATGCCGTTGTCGTGCCGGCTACCGCGCTGAGCACGCGCGACGGCAAATGGGTTGTTCAGGTGGTTGACGCCAATAAAAGGGTTGAAGCACGGGCCGTTACTGTTGGGCTGAACGACAGTGTCCGAACCCAGATCCTCTCGGGCGTCAGCGCTGGCGAACAAGTGATTATCGGCCAGCAATTCGGCGACGCGGCCTCAAGCCGCCACGACTCGCCAATGGGGATGTAACGCATGTCCACACCATTACTCAAGCTGACCGATATCTCCCGGCGCTTCGCCAACGGCGAACAAACCGTCACCGTACTGAAAAACGTCAACCTGACGATCAATCAGGGCGAAATGGTGGCGATCGTCGGCGCATCAGGTTCAGGCAAATCCACGCTGATGAACATCCTGGGCTGCCTGGATAGACCCTCGTCAGGCACCTACCTGGTCGCCGGGCGCGCCGTCGGCAAACTGAATAGCGATCAACTGGCTGAACTGCGCCGCGAACATTTTGGTTTTATTTTCCAGCGCTATCACTTGCTGAGCGATCTGACCGCACAGGGCAATGTCGAAGTGCCGGCGATTTATGCCGGAAAAGATCGTGAGGCCAGACGCCGGCGGGCAACGGAGCTGCTTTCGCGGCTGGGGCTGGAAAATCGTCTCGATTACCGCCCCAATCAGCTCTCGGGCGGCCAGCAACAGCGGGTAAGTATTGCCAGAGCTTTGATGAACGGCGGCGGCGTCATGTTGGCGGATGAGCCCACCGGCGCCCTGGATACGCAAAGCGGCAACGAAGTGCTCAACATATTGGGCGACCTGCATGCGCAGGGCAACACGGTCATTATTGTGACGCACGATATGCAGATTGCGGAGCACGCTCAGCGGATCATTGAACTGCGCGATGGCGAGGTTATCGCCGATCGTATGATAAAACCGGCGATCGCCACCCGCTCACGGCAAGAAACCGCCACCCCGCCGGCGACCTCTGAGTTGAACCAATTTAAGGATCGCTTTGTTGATGCCTTCAAAATGGCGCTGCTGGCCATGAACGCCCAGCGGATGAGAACCTTTCTGACCATGCTGGGGATCATCATTGGTATCGCGTCAGTGGTTTCGGTGGTAGCGCTGGGCAAGGGATCTCAGGAGCAAGTGCTTGCCGACATCAATGCCATGGGCACCAGTACGCTGGAAATTTTCCCCGGTAAAGATTTTGGCGACATGGACGCCAGCGCGATTCAGACATTACGCGCCAGTGATATTTTACCTCTGGCGCAGCAGCCCTATGTTCACAGCGTGACGCCATCCATCTCAACCAGCGCCACGCTACGCTACGGCAATATCGCGGTATCGGCGAACGCCTCTGGCGTAGGTGAACAGTTCTTTACCGTGCGGGGATACACGCTGGATCGCGGCATCACATTTCCCCGCAGCAGTATCGACAATCTGACGCAGGACGCCGTGATCGATAACAACACCCGCGACAAACTCTTTCCGCATGGAGAAGATCCCATCGGCAAGGTGATTCTGCTGGATTCGCTTCCCTGCCGGATTATCGGCGTAGTCGTCAAGAGTCAAAGCGGCTTCGGCAGTGATGAAAATCTCAATGTCTGGGTGCCCTATACGACGGTCATGAAACGCATGGTCGGGCAGTCATACCTGAAGAGCATCACTATTCGGGTGAAAGACAACATCGACATGAGCGTTGCAGAGCAAGGCATTACGCAACTTCTGACGCAACGGCACGGCACAAAGGATTTCTTTGTCATAAATACCGACAGTATCCGCCAGATGATAGAGAAAACCACCACCACTTTGACGCTGCTTATTTCTATGATCGCCCTGATTTCCCTGCTGGTTGGCGGAATTGGCGTGATGAATATCATGCTGGTTTCGGTCACCGAACGCACCAGGGAAATTGGCGTACGCATGGCAGTCGGCGCCCGCACCAGCGATATCATGCAGCAGTTTCTCATTGAGGCCGTGCTGGTTTGTCTGTTTGGCGGGGTGTTGGGGGTCGCGCTTTCTCTGGCCATCGGCGTGCTATTTGGTCAGTTCAGCAACAGCTTCACGATGGTGTATTCCAACCTATCCATTGTGGCGGCCTTCCTGTGCTCCAGTCTGATCGGCGTCGTCTTTGGCTTCTTCCCTGCCCGCCGCGCCTCACGCATGGAACCCATTCATGCATTGGAAAGGGAATAATCGCATATTGCCCCTGAACGCCATAACAATCGGGGGCAGAGCGCGTTTAATCAAACACGCCGGTCGATAAGTAACGATCGCCGCGATCGCAGGCTATCGCCACGATCACACTACCGGGATTTTCAGCCGCCAATCGTAACGCGCCGGATACCGCGCCCCCCGTGCTGACGCCGCAGAAAATGCCCTCCTTACGGGCCAGATGGCGCAGCGTATTTTCCGCTTCGCCCTGCGAGATATCCATGATGCAATCGACGAGGTCGGCCCGGAAAATTCCCGGCATATAGTCCGCGTCCCAACGCCGGATGCCGGGGATATGGCTACCCTCCGCAGGCTGTAACCCCACCGTGCAGATTTCATGATTTTGTTGTTTCAGATAGCGGCTGACGCCGGAAATCGTGCCGGTCGTGCCCATGCTGGAAACAAAATGCGTCAGTTTTCCGGCGCTCTGTTGCCAGATTTCCGGGCCGGTAGTCAGAAAATGCGCCAGCGCATTGTCCTGATTATTAAATTGATCGAGGTTTTTTCCTTCGCCCGAACGCGCCATTTTCTGCGCCAAATCGCGCGCGCCTTCCATTCCCGTCTGTTGGTCGACCAGCACCAGTTCGGCGCCATAGGCACGCATCGCCATCTGGCGTTCATGGCTCATGTTCTCCGGCATCAGCAAACGCAGGCGATAACCTTTTACCGCCGCAATCATGGCCAGCGCAATACCGGTATTTCCGCTGGTCGCTTCAATCAACCGGTCGCCGGGAGCGATCTCGCCGCGTTTTTCCGCCTGCGTGATCATGGAAAGCGCCGCCCGATCTTTGACCGAACCCGCCGGGTTATTGCTTTCCAGCTTCAGCCAGATCTCACTGTCCAACCTTTGCGTCAAACGCTGTAACTTCACCAGCGGGGTATTGCCAATGCAATGTTCAAGAAAACAATGTTTAAGCGTTGTCACGAATGGAATCCTAGAAAGCAGCCGATGCCTGCACAAGCCAGCATCAGGAAACGCGCATTACGGATTACAGCGCCAGCAACCGGGTCAGGGAAGGCGCAAAGAAATAGCTGCCGCTCACCGCGCGGGTAAACCGCAGCATATCGTCACGTTTGCCATCCCGCTCGCCAAACATGCTGAGCAATTGCTGCTCAATGTTGTGCAGACGAGCACAATAGGCAATGAAGTATAACCCATGCTTACCGCTGGCCGTGCCATAGGGCAGGCTTTGACGCAGAATCTTCAGTCCTTTTCCGTCTTCTTGCAAATCGACACGGCTGAGATGCGAAGTCATAGGACGCCGATCGGCCTCCAACTCTTCATTATCCTGCTTCGTACGCCCAATCATCTGTTCCTGCCGCTCAACGCCAAGACGCTGCAACTGCTTCAGATTATGCTCCCAGCGCTGAACAAAAACATAGCTACCGCCCGCGTCGGGCTGCGCCTCGGGAATAATCGCCACGGCCCGGCGCGCTTCACCCTGCGGGTTTTCCGTGCCATCGATAAAGCCGCTCAGATCGCGCCCCTCTATCCAGCGGAAACCATGCGTTTCCTCTTCAACGTGAATGGCGTTGCCAAAAGCCGCCAGCGCCGCCAACGCCAGACTAAAATTGACGTCATGACACAGCGACTGAATATGGATCAGCAGGTCGCGCTGAGTCGCCGGCGCCAGCCCCTTGCCCAGCGGGGTGAAAGACTTAAGCTCAGTGGCGCTATTTTGGCAATCCAGATCGCGCCAGATATCATTGCCAAACGCCACAACCGCTCCCAGCCCGGCATCAGGAAACTGTTGCTGCAACGCCGACAGCGTCTGGCAAAACTTTTTGCATCCCTGGCGGATGGCATCAAATTCCCCTTGCACCATCGCTTCAATAAAAATGGCAAAACGGCGATGCTCCAGCAAAATACCGCTTTGAATTTGTGTCATTTCAGTTCCCTCAATATCAGATTCTTCTTTTGTTGTTGTTTTTAGTACAGTTGCGGCGTATGTCGACGCAGTACGGCTATCATACCGGAAGAAATCTGATTTTTATTTTGCGTGAAAACAAAATTAATCGCGTGCCTGCGCATGCCAGACAATTTTGCTCACCCGCCATGTTTTGAGAACATCGTCAGACGGCATCAGACCTTCCGGGCCGCGCCATTCGCCGCTGTACAGGTAGCTGACATGTTTACTCTGCGGCGCCGCACACTCGACGCTTTGCGCATCCTCACCCCGTCCCCGTTGGCAGGCGTCAAACGCCTTGCTGTAAGTGTCGCTGAATGCATCCCCGATCTTCACGCCCCATACGCTATCGATCGCCGCGTCCATCACCTCGACTTTCTTAACGCTGCTTTTAGGCTGGCCGCTGATCACTAGCTTCACCTCCCCGCCGTCCAACGCCTGAAAAAACGCCACCAGATCGCCATTGGACGTCCCCATGCCGCTGCGGAGTTGATAATCGCCGTTCAGCGCGCTTTGCAACGCGCTTTCCGATAGCGGCGTCCCGGCATTAATACCGCCGACACCCGCGTCCGATACCTGCAACGCCCTACCGAACCCGTCAAAAGGCGATAGGCTGGACCAGGAGAAATCGGACAATGTGCCGCACCCGGTCAGTAGCAGCGGTAACCCCAGTAACAGCGGGCGAAACTTCATGACATCTACTCCTCAATATTGAACGGCTTCCGGCGCCAGACACGACAAATTCAGTACTCCTGATCCTCGATCAGCCGTTTTCCCAGCGTCACGCAGTCGACGATTTCGTAATCCAGCTTTTCGTACATGCTAATCACCGCGTCGTTGTCTTCACGCACCATCAGGTGAATCTTCGGACAACCGCGGGCAATGAGCTTTTTTTCCAGTCGGCTGATCAGCGCGTTGGCAATACCGCGGCCACGGTAATCCGGGTGAACGCCCAGATAGTAGGCAGACCCGCGATGCCCATCGTATCCGCCCATCACCGAGCCAACCACTTCGCCACTCACTTCGGCGACCAGAAACAAATCAAGATCGTGATTCAGCTTACGTTCAATATCCATTTCAGGATCGTTCCACGGGCGCAATAAATCACAACGCTCCCACAGAGTGATCACTTCCTCAAAGTCATCTTGCCTGAATATGCGGATTTCCATCACGTTTGCCACTTTGTCATTAGATCTGTTCTGATTATCGCGTGATTTTTGCCAGACGCAATCTCAAATTGTCGCTCACCGACAGGCGGCAATCAGAGTCAGACGCGGTGGCCGTCTTTATTGCGCGTCAATAATCGTTATACTGGCCGCATTGTTGCCTTACCTTGTGCCCGATAAAAGGACGTACGCATGTTAAACATCAGCGCTGTAAAACAATTTCTTCTTAATATGCAGGATGAGATCTGCCGGCAGCTTGCAAAAACCGATGGCACAACCGATTTCGTTGAAGATATCTGGCAGCGGGCAGAAGGCGGCGGCGGACGCAGCCGCGTGTTATCCGGCGGCGGTGTCTTCGAACGGGCCGGGGTCAATTTCTCCCATGTCACCGGCAGTTCGCTTCCCTCTTCCGCCAGCGCCCATCGCCCCGAACTCGCGGGCCGGAATTATCAGGCGATGGGCGTATCGCTGGTTATTCACCCACAGAATCCCTATGTTCCCACCAGTCATGCCAACGTGCGCTTTTTTATCGCGGAAAAACCGGGCGAAGATCCCGTATGGTGGTTTGGCGGCGGCCTTGACTTAACCCCATTCTATGGCTTCAAGGAAGATGCGGTGCACTGGCACCGGACGACCCACGATTTGTGCCGTCCGTTCGGCGAAGATGTCTACCCGCGTTATAAAAAATGGTGTGACGACTATTTCTTCCTGAAGCATCGTAGTGAGGCGCGTGGCATTGGCGGGCTGTTCTTCGACGATCTGAACACACCCGATTTTGATAGCGCTTTCGCCTTTACCCGCGCGGTTGGAGAAGGCTTTCTGGATGCCTATCTGCCGATTGTCGAGCGCCGCAAAGCGTTGCCGTGGGGAGAGCGGGAACGCGAATTCCAGCTTTATCGCCGCGGGCGTTACGTGGAATTCAATCTGGTTTGGGACCGCGGGACGCTATTCGGCCTGCAAAGCGGTGGACGTACTGAATCGATCTTAATGTCCATGCCGCCGCTGGCGCGCTGGGAATATCAGTATCACCCTCAGCCTGATAGCCCGGAAGCGGCGCTGTACCGGGATTTTCTGCCCGCCAAAGACTGGCTGAGCGAAGATGACAGCCCTGCCGCCGAAACGGAGTAACACATCATGCAGATTTGGGTCGATGCCGACGCCTGTCCCAATGTCATCAAAGACGTGCTGTACCGTGCGGCAGAGCGCACGGAAACACCGACGACGCTGGTTGCCAATCAATCGCTGAAAGTGCCGGCGTCGCGTTTTATTCACACGCTGCGCGTTTCAGCCGGATTCGATGTCGCCGATAACGAAATTGTCCGCCGCGTCTCACCGGGCGATTTAGTGATAACCAGCGATATTCCGCTGGCAGCCGACGTAATCGAAAAAGGGGGCATCGCCTTAAATCCCCGCGGTGAACGCTACACGCCCGACACCATTCGCGAGCGGCTGAACATACGGGATTTTATGGACACCATGCGGGCCAGCGGGATACAAACCGGCGGGCCGAACGCGCTGAACCAGCGCGACCGTCAGCAGTTCGCCAATGAACTGGACAAATGGTTGCGGCAAAACCGGTGATGTCTTTTAAAGACGCGGTGGTTAAACAAAGACGGCGACGCCGGTTGAATCTTCGCAAAATAACTTGAATTTTACCCTGATGACAAAAAAACCCGGTAAAACAGACTTGCTACCGGGCTTTTTCTTATATTGGCAGAGGATTACAGCGGCTGCGTTTGCGCTTCCACCACCGCCAGCGCCACCATGTTGACGATACGGCGTACCGACGCGATCGGCGTCAGAATATGTACCGGTTTGGCAACTCCCATCAGTACCGGCCCAATCGTGACGCCTTCGGAAGAAGAGACACGCAGCAGGTTATAGCTGATACGCGCCGCTTCCATATTCGGCATAATCAGAATATTGGCCGAGCCTTTCAGCGGGCTGTCCGGCATTTGCTCGCGGCGGATCGCTTCGACCAACGCGGAGTCACCGTGCATTTCACCATCGATTTGCAATTCCGGCGCCAGTTTATTGACCCGCGCCAGCGTCTCGCGCATTTTCTGTGCCGTCGGCGAATCGGACGTGCCAAAACTGGAGTGGGACAGCAGCGCCACTTTAGGTTCAATACCGAAACGACGTACGGTCTGCGCCGCCATCAGCGTGATCTCCGCCAGTTGTTCCGACGTTGGATCGGCGTTGACATAGGTATCGGCGATGAAAGTATTACCGCTTGGCAACATCAATGCGTTCATGGCGCCGGCAACGTGAACGCCGTCGCGATAACCAAAGACTTTTTCCACCACGTCGAAATGTTCTTCGTACGTCCCGATGGTTCCGCAAATCAGCGCGTCTGCCTCACCGCGCAACACCATGATGGAGCCGATCAGCGTCGGATTGCCGATCACCGCGCGCTGCGCTTGTTCCTGCGACACGCCACGGCGTTTCATGAGATTGAAATACTCACTCCAATACTCCTTGAAACGCGGATCGGATTCATTGTTGACCACTTCAAAGTCTTTACCGATGGTCAGTTGCAGCCCCAGCTTTTGCAAACGCATCTCGATAACGCTGGGACGGCCAATCAGAATCGGGAACGCCAGCCCCAGCGTGACCAGCTCCTGCGTCGCGTGCAGCACGCGCGCGTCTTCACCTTCCGCAAACACAACCCGTTTTGGCTGCTGGCGCGCCTGAGAAAAAATCGGCTTCATGAACAGGTTGGTCTTGTAGACAAACTGCGTCAGTTTTTCGATATAGGCATCGAAATCCTCAATCGGACGCATTGCCACGCCGGATTCCATCGCCGCTTTCGCCACAGCCGGAGCAATTTTGATAATCAGACGCGGATCGAACGGTTTCGGAATCAGGTATTCCGGGCCGAATGACAGTTCCTGATCGCCATAGGCGGACGCCACCACTTCACTCTGCTCAGCCAGCGCGAGATTGGCGATAGCGTGAACGCAGGCCAGCTTCATCTCTTCGTTGATGGTGGTCGCTCCCACATCCAGCGCGCCGCGGAAGATGAATGGGAAGCACAGTACATTGTTCACCTGATTCGGATAGTCCGAACGACCGGTGCAGATAATGGCGTCCGGGCGTACCGCTTTCGCCAGCGGCGGCAGGATTTCCGGTTCCGGGTTCGCCAGCGCCATAATCAACGGACGCGGCGCCATGGTTTTCACCATATCCTGCGTCAACACGCCGGGGCCGGAGCAGCCAAGAAAGATATCGGCGTCAGGAATCACATCCGCCAGTTTGCGGGCGCCGTTATCCTGAACGGCATAAGCGGCTTTGGTTTCTTCCATGTTTTCGTCACGGCCCTGATAAATCACGCCGCGAGAATCGCAGACCACAATGTTGTGCTTCTGAAGGCCCAGCGCCACCAGCAGGTTCAGACAGGCGATCGACGCCGCCCCCGCGCCGGATACCACCAGACGGACATCGGAAATATTCTTTTCCACCACCCGCAACCCGTTAAGCACCGCGGCGGTACAGATGATGGCGGTGCCGTGCTGATCGTCGTGGAACACCGGGATCTTCATGCGCTCGCGCAGCTTTTTCTCAATGTAGAAACATTCCGGCGCTTTAATGTCTTCCAGGTTGATGCCGCCAAACGTCGGCTCCAGCGCGGCAACGACGTCGATAAGTTTATCCGGATCGAGTTCATCCACCTCAATGTCGAATACGTCAATGCCAGAGAATTTTTTAAACAGGACGCCCTTGCCTTCCATAACCGGCTTACCGGCCAGTGCGCCGATATTGCCCAGGCCAAGAACGGCGGTCCCGTTGGAGATAACCGCGACCAGATTGCCACGCGCGGTATACTTGTATGCGGCCAGCGGATCTTCAGCAATTTCCAGACAGGGTGCAGCCACACCGGGAGAATAAGCCAGCGCCAGATCGCGCTGAGTCGCCAGCGGCTTGGTTGGCGAAACCTGAATTTTTCCAGGAACCGGATATTGGTGAAAATCAAGCGCGCTTTGCTTTAGTTGTTCATCCATCTTTTAATCCTTTATCGGTTTTTGTTGTGTCGTGCATGTAGAGTCAGGAGTGCTCAGTATGAGTGTTTACTTATTGAGAAACTATGAAGAATGGCAAAAACAGGAAGTGAATACCGATTAATATAGTTATTTTATTGATTGCTTTTTATACCGGTGGCGTGTCGCTATTTAGACGCTATAGTTATGCGCATAAACATGCGCCAGCGCGTTAGAACGTCGGCGTTGCGGATCAAAATCATTACGCGCGGAGGCACGGAATATCGGTACTGAGCGGACAACAGAGTCCGTTTCTGTTTGGCGACTGCCTGCCCCCCGGCCTGTGACAGCCTTCCGGCCGCCCATCCGTTCTCACGATTTTTATCCGATCGTCGTAATCAGAAAAAGCGTATGTCATTTTGATCGTAAGTAGTGCAGTGTGGTGTCCTGCGTTACGGGCGCTGATTTCGCTTGTTTCCTCCTCTCTTTCACTTCTTATTACAAGGAGCTCAACCATGAATCAATTAGAAGCCCTTAAACAGTTTACCGTGGTTGTCGCCGATAGCGGTGATATCGACTCCATTCGCCAGTTTGCGCCGCAGGACGCCACCACCAATCCGTCTCTGATCTTGAAAGCCGCCAGTCTGCCTCAGTATCAGCCGCTATTCGATGAGGCCCTTGCCTACGCCCGGCAACAAGGCGGCGGCAAAGAAACTCAGCTCATCAATGCCAGCGACAGGCTGGCGGTGAACATTGGGGCGGAAGTGCTGAAAAGTATTCCGGGACGTATTTCCACCGAAGTGGATGCCCGACTCTCGTTCGATCGCGGGATGTGCGTCGCAAAAGCTCGTAAGCTCATTGGGATGTATCAGGAAAAAGAGATTCCGCGCTCGCGCATCCTGATAAAACTGGCCGCCACCTGGGAAGGCATCCGCGCCGCCGAAGAACTGGAAAAAGAAGGCATCAACTGTAACCTGACGCTGCTGTTCTCCTTTGCCCAGGCCCGTGCCTGCGCTGAAGCGGGCGTCTATCTGATTTCACCGTTCGTCGGACGCATTTATGACTGGTATCAGGCCAGGCAGCCCGCCGGTGATTATCAGGTCGAGAACGATCCCGGCGTTGAGTCGGTGCGCAATATTTATGCTTATTACAAGCGCTACCGTTATCCGACCGTGATCATGGGCGCCAGTTTCCGTAAAGTTGAACAGATTCTGGCGCTGGCAGGCTGCGATCGTCTGACCATTTCTCCTGCTCTGCTCGAACAGTTGAAAAACAATAATGACCCCGTAGAACGCCAGTTGACGCCGTCAACAGAAGCCTTCCATCAACCGCCGCCGTTATCCGAAGCAGAATTCCGCTGGGAGCATTACCAGGACCCGATGGCGGTGGAGAAACTGGCTGAAGGCATTCGTCTGTTCGCCGCTGACCAGCAAAAACTGGAAGCGATGCTGGCGCCTAAACTGTAATTTTCGGCGTAAGCGCAGGCGTTACCGCAGTCATTGCCTGACGCTAACGTAACGCTATGAAAACCGCCGCACGCATTACGGCGGTTTTATATTTCCTCCCGGTAAATCCCTATTGCGCACAGTATGATCGACACCGCTATAGAACATTTTCAGATTTGCTTTTCCATAATTCATCTTTGTGTTTTCCAGCAAAAAACAATACCTTTTATGATAAATAACCAATTGTTTTAAATAATAAAAAAGCAAATACAGGGATTCCTTGCGCAATTACTAAAGTAACAATATTCAACGGACATAAGATATAGCCTTTTTTTATTTGTCCTGTTTTAACAAGATGATTAAAAGGGGGAATACATCTGAGCGGCATTATCTGCCAGTCACACACAGCAGCTATCCGTTTTCTTTCCATAAGAAAAAACGATTTATTTTTTCAATGCCTTTTTAATAAAGGTGTTTTGGCTAACCCAGGTAAAGACAATGAAAAAACATCTATTCGCCTTTCCGTTATTGATGCTAGGCCTATTGCCGTCCGCATTCTCCGCTGACCAAAATGTTCCCACGACCCGAACGATTCAGGTACAGGAAGACGCCGCGTTAAAAGCCAAAGTACCGGAGTCAATCATCAAAAGAGGCTTTATTGTTGCGGGGACGAACCCGAATACGCCGCCCACGACATTTTATCAGGAAGATAATAAAACATTGGCAGGTCGGGAAATTGACATCATGAACGCCATCGGCGACCGTCTGGGCGTGCCGGTCAACTGGCGTGATACCGGCGGGTTTGACAACATTATTCCCGGCCTGAAATCCGGCCGTTACGATGTGGCGCTATCGAATATCAACGCCACGCAAAAACGGCTGGCGCAAATCGATTTCATCGGTTATTTCAACTCTACCAAACTGGCGATCATTTCCCTCAAAGATACGAAAGTGACGCCTTTTACGTCGCTAAGCGCGGTGTGCGGTAAAGAAGTGGGCGCCGGAGCAGGCACCACCCAGTTGCTGCGCTTGCAGGAAGCCGATAAAGCGTGCGTCGCGGCACAGAAACACCCCATCAAGATTGCGATCTTCCCGGATCGTCCGGCAGGCGTGCAGGCCGTTATCAGCGGACGCGTGCCGATGTTCTTCGGCCCTTATGAAGGATTGCGCTATCAGGTCAGCCAGGTGAAACGGTTGGAAATCAGTGGTGATATCGCCGTCAACGACGCGCCAGTTTCCATTGCGTTTCCTAAAAATTCTGAATTGGAAGACGCCGTTCAGGCCGCACTCAATTCACTGATCAAAGACGGCACCTATCAGAAGATCCTGGATAAATGGGATATCGGTTATGGCGCCGTTAACGAAGCGAAACGTAATGCAGAGATCTTCGGATGAGCAAGCCAACCCCTAATCAGGAACTGCACATCGTTGCCAACAGGCACTACGGGCGCTGGATAAGCGCCTTGCTGGTTGTGTTGCTGATGGGCGCGGTCGTGCATTCCGTTATGAATAACCCGCGCTTTGAATGGCAGGTGGTCGTAGACAGTTTCACGGAAGAGTCCATCATTCAGGGCGTGCTCATGACGCTGAAACTCACCGCCATTTCGGTGGTGCTGGGCTTCGGCGGCGGCACGATTCTGGCGCTGATGCGCCTGTCCAGTAACCCGGTGCTGGCCGCGGTGAGCTGGGGCTACACCTGGTTTTTCCGCGGTGTGCCGATGCTGGTGCAGCTGTTTCTCTGGTATAACATTGCCGCGCTCTATCCCACCATTTCGCTCTCGCTGCCTTTTTTCGGTGAGATATTCAGCGTGCCGGGCAATACGCTGATCAGCCCGTTCAACGCGGCGGTGATCGCGCTGGTTATGCATCAGTCCGCTTATGCGGCGGAAATTGTGCGTGCCGGAATCCAAAGCGTAAATCCCGGACAGATCGAAGCGGCCAAAGCGCTGGGATACCGTAAACCCCAGATTTTCTGCTACACCGTGTTACCGCAGGCCATGCGCGCCATCCTGCCTCCCGCCGGGAATGAGGTCATCGGCCAGCTCAAAACCACCGCTGTCGTTTCCGTGATCTCACTTCAGGACGTGCTTTATTCCGCGCAGATTATCTACCAGCGCACCTATGAGGTGATCCCGTTACTCCTGGTGGCGACAATCTGGTATCTGCTACTGACTTCGGTTCTGTCGATAGGCCAATACTACGTGGAACGTTATTTCAGCCGGTCAACGCTCAGGCGGAAAAAACCGGCCAAGATGCGCAACAAACCCGCCGCGTTAATCGCCGCACGTATTCAACCCTCAGAAAGACGGCAACCGAGCGAATCTCCCGGCGTTTAGCCGGCAAGGTAACCGCGGGCAAAAACAGCGCGCATCAACAAAAGAAGATAAGGCGTTATGCAGAGTGTTAACGTAGGAAAAATCAGCAATGGGTGAAGCGATCAAGCTGCAAAATGTGCGGAAATCTCTTTCGGGCAACATTATCCTGGATGATATCGATCTGGAGATGGAGGCAGGCTCCGTTACCGCGATCCTTGGGCCGTCAGGCGCGGGAAAATCCACGCTGTTGCGCTGCATCAACCATCTGGAAAAACTTGATGGCGGCACCATCTGCGTCGGCGATACGCTGGTCGGGTATCGTCAAAAGGGCAACCGGCTCTTTGAGCTGAGCGACAGCCACGTGGCGGCGCAGCGCTGCAAGATCGGCATGGTTTTTCAGCATTTTAACCTTTTTCCCCACAGAACGGTGCTGCAAAACGTCACGGACGCCCCTTTGCGCGTCGGGAAAAGAGACAAGCAGGAAGTGTATGCTCAGGCGTTTTCGCTACTGCAACAGGTCGGGCTGGCAGACAGGGCCGATGACTGGCCGCATCAGCTTTCCGGCGGTCAGCAGCAGCGCGTCGCCATTGCCCGCGCATTAGCGATGAATCCACAGGTCATGCTGTTTGACGAACCGACCTCGGCGCTGGACCCGGAACTGGTTGGCGAAGTGTTGCAGGTGATCAAAAAGCTGGCGCATTCCGGCATAACCATGGCCATCGTGACGCATGAAATCGGTTTTGCCAGAGAAATCGCCGATAACATCGTCTTTATGGAAAACGGAAAGATCGTCGAAACCGGCCCAGCCAGACAAGTGTTGGATGCGCCGCGCAACCCGCGTACTCAGGCGTTTTTTTCAACGGTGCTGTGATGTCCTCCCGCCGTTCTTCCCGGCTTAACGCCGATATTGTCCACTAGCACGAGATCGCCATGCGAGCCCAAAAAACACATAGCGCGCACTGGGGTGTATTCAGCGCCAACATGGAGGGCGCGCGCCTACACATCCGGCCTTTTGACCAAGATCCCGACCCTAATCCGCTGACGGATAATTTTCTCAATGCGCTGGATCATCCGGCGCGCATCCGCACGCCAGCGGTACGCCGGGGCTGGCTGGAGAACGGCCCTGGGCCGGACAACCAGCGCGGAGCCGATGAATATATCGCCATCAGTTGGGATAAAGCATTTCACCTGCTGACGGCGGAACTACAGCGCGTCAATACCCGTTTCGGCCCGGAGGCGATCTTTGGCGGCTCGTACGGCTGGTCGAGCGCCGGTCGCTTTCACCACGCGCAGAGCCAGGTGCATCGCTTCCTGAATATCGCGCTGGGCGGCTATGTTCGATCGGTGAATACCTATAGCTCCGGGGCCGCGTCGGTGCTGTTGCCCCATATCATCGGCGATCTGAACGAAGTGGCGCGCCGGGGCGTTAACTGGGAGCAAATAGCCCAATATACCGATGTGGTGATCGCGTTCGGCGGGATGGCGCTGAAAAACTCCCGGGTCGCGAGCGGCGGCATTAGCGAGCACACGGAAAAAGGCTTTATGCGGCAAGCCGCTGCCAGAGGCGCGCGGTTTATCAATATCAGCCCGTTGCAAAGCGATATGCCCGCCGAGTCGCGGGCCGAATGGATCGGCATCCGTCCCGGCACGGATAGCGCCTTAATACTCGCCATACTGCACACGTTGGTAAGCCGCCGATATTGTGACGAACATTTCCTCGCCACCTACTGTGTGGGCTGGGAACGCTTTCTTGATTATCTGCTGGGCGAAACGGACGGACAACCGAAGACGCCGGAGTGGGCATCGGCCATTTGCGGCATAGACGCCTGCCAGATTGACGCGCTGGCCGCCAGCCTGCACAACAAGCGAGTACTGGTGACGGTCGCCCATGCGCTGCAACGCGCCGAACATGGGGAACAGCCCGTCTGGCTGGGTATGGTGCTGGCCGCCGCGTTGGGGCAGCACGGTCTGCCGGGCGGCGGCTATGCATACGCGCTGGGGGCGCTGGGGCATTATGGCAAACACCATAATCAGGTCGCATTTCCGGCGCTCCCGCAGGGTGTCAACGGCATTAACCGTTTTATCCCGGTGGCGCGTATCGCGGATTGTCTGCTCCATCCCGGCGAGCCGTTCGCGTTCAACGGACAGACGCTAACCTACCCCGACATTAAGCTGGCCTACTGGGCGGGCGGCAACCCTTTTCACCATCATCAGGATTTAGGGCGTTTAAGGCGGGCCTTCAGTCGGCTGGATACCTTGATCGTCCATGAAATCGCCTGGACCGCAACCGCACGCCATGCCGATATCGTGCTGCCCGCCACCATGACGCTGGAGCGGGAAGACATTGGCGGCACGCCAACCGATCCGCATCTGGTCGCCATGCATCGCATCGCCGAGCCCTTTGCCGAAGCCAAAGACGACTACGCAATTTTTACCGAGTTATCCCGTCGTCTGGGAAAGGAGGAAGCCTTTACCGAAGGACGTACCAGCCGAGAGTGGCTGCAACATCTCTATCAGCAGATGCGGACTAAAATGCAGGCGCAGGGTGAGGCATTTCCTGACTTTGATGCGTTCTGGGAACAAGGCATCATACGTTTACCACAATGTAAAGACGGCGGTCGCCTGCTGAGCGCATTTCGTCACGATCCCATACGGCATCCGTTGCCGACGCCCAGCGGCAAACTGGAAATCTTTTCTGAAACCATTGCGGGTTTCGGCTATCGGGATTGCCCCGGCCACCCCGTCTGGCTTGAGCCGGAGCAGCGGCCGACGGCGGCGTTTCCGCTCTATCTTATCGCCAACCAACCCGCGACGCGGCTGCATAGCCAACTGGATTTTGGTTTGCACAGCGTCGAGGGGAAACGGCGTGAACGCGAAGTGTGCCGCCTTCATCCTGAGGATGCCCGCCGCCGGGGAATCGGCGATGGCGATATTGTCCGGCTGTTTAACACCCGCGGCGCTTGTCTGGCCTGCGCGCAGCTCAGCTCGGAGATTGTGCCGGGCGTCATCCAGCTACCGACCGGAGCATGGTTTGACCCGGACGATCCGCTGGCCGAACTGCCTTTTTGCCGTCACGGCAATCCTAACGTGCTGACGCTCGATAAAGGCACCTCAGCGCTGGGTCAGGGGTGCTGCGGCCAGATTACAGTGGTCGAAGTCGAACGCTTTACCGGGCCGATCCCGCCGGTTACCGCTTTTGTTCCCCCACCTTTTCGTCAGGATGGCGCAACTTGAACCATCAGCCCCCAGGGGCTGATTATTTCGCAAACCATCCCTGAATTTGCGCGTGTTGCAACAGCATGATGGTCTTGGCGTCTTTGATCCGGCCATCTTTGATCATTGCCATTGCCTGCGTGAACGGCAGTTCCAACACTTCAATGTCTTCATCTTCCACGCCGCCCCCCGCATTATCACGCAAAGATGCGTCATACTCAGCCGCGAAGAAATGCAGCCGTTCGGTAATACCGCCAGGCGACATGTAGGCATCGAACAGCTTCTCGACCTTGCCGAGCGCATAACCGGTCTCTTCAATTGCTTCATTGCGGATACACACTTCCGGCGAGTTATCATCCAGCAACCCGGCGCAGGCTTCCAGCAGCATGCCGCTTTCATTACCGTTGACATAAGTGGGAATGCGGAACTGGCGCGTCAGCACCACCGTACCATTCTCACGGTTGTACAGCAGAATGGTCGCGCCATCGCCACGGTCGTACACCTCGCGGATCTGACGTACCACACCACCATTCTTTCTTTTTAAATCAAATACATATTTATGAAGAATAAACCAGTCATCGGACAGAAGTTTCTTTTCGATAAGCGTAATTGGCGACGACATAACTGAACCCCATAAAGGAAGAATCAGTGCCTGATCATAAGGCGACGTGCGCAAAAATTCACCTATTGCCACCTTCCCAGCGCAGTACTGATTAGCAGATAAAGATTGAGTGAGACAACAATGAAGACAATGGCTTTGCCCATGTTCTGTACCAGACGGCTATTCACCATCTCTCCCATCAAAGCCTTATTGCCGGTAAAAGCCAGCAGAGGAACCAGCGCCAGCGCGATACCGAAGCTCAGCACCACCTGACTCATGACCAGCACACGGGTAGGCTCCACGCCAGAAAGAATAACGATAAACGACGGCAACATCGTCACGGCACGCCGCACCCACAGCGGAATATGGAAATGAACGAACCCCTGCATGACCACCTGCCCGGCCAGCGTGCCGACCACGGTCGAGGACAAGCCCGCCACCACCAGACTCAAACCGAAAATGGTCGCCGCCGCCTGACCTAACAAGGGTTCCAGTGTCAGATAAGCTCGATCCAGATCGGCGATATCCTGATTACCACTGAAATGAAAAGCGGCGGCAGCCGTCGCCATCATCGCCAGATTGACAAACCCGGCGACGATCATCGCAACCGCAACATCGACTTTGGTGGCGGCGTAACGTTCCGCGCGAGTATGTTCACCCTCCTGCTGCGTCAAAGAGGAATGCAGGTATATCACATGCGGCATAATGGTCGCCCCCAGCACACCGGCGGCCAGTAACACGGCGTCAGCAGTCGGCAGGCTGGGGATCGCCATACCTTTTGTCAGCGCGGCCAGCTCGGGACGAGAGAACACCAGCTCAACAATGTAGGCCGCCGCGACAAAGAGCAGCAACCCGCCGATCACCATTTCCAGCGGCTTTTGCCCGCGTTTTTGCAGCATCAGGATCAGGAAAGTGGCAATGCCGGTCAGGATCGCGCCTTCAAGCAACGAGACGCCCAATAACAGTTTGAAACCGATCGCCGCGCCGATAAACTCGGCCAGATCGGTCGCTATGGCGATGATTTCGGCCTGAACCCAGTAAGCCCAGACAGCAGGCCGAGGAAAGCGATCGCGGATCAACTCCGCCAGGTTTTTACCCGTGGCGATCCCAAGTTTGGCGGACAGTAATTGAATCAGCATCGCCATGATATTGGCCCACACCACCACCCACAGCAGCGTATAGCCATAGGCGGCGCCGGACTGAATATTAGTCGCGAAGTTACCCGGATCGATGTATCCAATCGCCGCAATAAACGCCGGCCCCATCAAAGAAAGTTTTATCTTTCTTGAGGTACGACTGGTTGACTCGACGACACGGCTTCCCGACATAGTATGACCCTTCTAACGCTGTTGTTTTATCAACTCTCACACAAATGATAATGATTATCAAGTGCATCCACGGCGGGAATACCAATACTTCTGATAGCTAAAGATGATGATTTTTGGTGAGAATAAAAATACGGTCGAGTTTTAATTAACAAATATTAACAAAATATAAACAAAAAACCCCACGCCTGAGCATGGGGTAGATGTTGACGCCAGGTCAACGAGCAAAACGTATGAAAGGATTACTCTTTCGCTTTGGAAACGGCCACCATCGCCGGGCGCAGTAGGCGGCCATTCAGCGTATAGCCTTTCTGCATTACCATCATCACGTGGTTAGGCTGATGATCGGCGGATTCCAACATCGTCATCGCTTGATGCACCTCTGGATTAAACGGCACGTTCACCTCCCCTACCACTTCAATGCCAAACTTACGCACAGCATCCAGCAGGGATTTCAACGTCAGTTCGACACCTTCAATCATAGACGCCAGCGCTTCATTGGATTTGTCCGCCATATCCAATGCGCGCTCAAGATTGTCGATCACTGGCAACATTTCACCGGCGAATTTCTCCACCGCGAATTTATGGGCCTTCTCAACATCCATTTCCGCGCGACGGCGGATGTTATCGGCTTCGGCGCGTGCGCGCAGCACATTGTCTCGTTCGCGCTGCTGTAGTTCACTCAACTGCGCTTCCAGCTCGGCAATACGCTCATCTCGCGGATCAGCTACGTCTGTTGTCTCTGCCGTGGCTTCCCCTTGATGCTCTTTTTCTGTATCCATCTGATCCAAGACTTGCTCATCAGGCGTGTTCTGTTCTTTACTACTCATGAAATTCTCCGCGTTTTAGCATTAATCCCGCTAGTTGCTTATTATGGGGATCAAAACCGGGGTTTCAAGGGAGCCAATCACAGATACCCAATAGATTTTGAGTTACAGGATGTCGGCCCATCACGCTGAGGATAATACAGCAATGAATAAACCGTTTAATTGTATTGGTATCGTCGGTCATCCGCGGCACCCCACCGCGTTGGCCACCCATGAAATGCTTTATCATTGGCTGGTCGGCAAAGGTTATTCGGTGCTTCTTGAGCAGCAAATTGCCCGCGAACTGAATCTGCAAGACATCTCTACCGGTAATCTGGCGGACATCGGACAATATGCCGATCTCGCCGTGGTGGTGGGCGGCGATGGCAATATGCTCGGCGCCGCACGCGTTCTGTGCCGCTATGATATCGACGTTATTGGCGTTAACCGCGGCAATCTCGGGTTTCTGACCGACCTTGATCCAGACCATGCCCAGCAGCAGCTTGCGGATGTTCTCGACGGCCATTATCTGAGCGAGCGACGTTTTATGCTGGAAGCGCATATTTGCCGCGCCAACCAGCCGAACAGCATCAGCACCGCCATCAACGAAGTGGTGCTCCACCCCGGCAAAGTCGCGCACATGATCGAATTTGAAGTCTATATTGATGATAAATTCGCGTTTTCACAGCGCTCGGACGGCCTGATCATTTCTACCCCCACCGGCTCTACCGCCTACTCGCTCTCCGGCGGCGGCCCGATCCTGACACCTTCGCTCGATGCCATTGCGCTGGTGCCGATGTTTCCCCACACGCTCTCGGCGCGTCCGCTGGTAATCAACAGCAGCAGCACCATTCGGCTAAAGTTCTCCCATATCACCAACGATCTGGAAATCAGCTGCGACAGCCAGATCTCACTACCTGTCCAGGAGGGAGAAGAAGTCTTCATCCGCCGCAGTGAACATTACCTGAATTTGATTCACCCAAAAGACTACAATTATTTCAATACGTTAAGCACAAAACTTGGTTGGTCAAAAAAATTATTCTAAAATTTTCACCCGCCACTTTACTGTATATAAAACCAGCCTATACTGTATGCAATTACACCTTGACATTACATACAGGAAAACCATCATGCTGGCGCAACTCACTATCAGTAACTTCGCCATCGTGCGCGAATTGGAAATTGATTTTCAGGCGGGAATGAGCGTGATTACCGGCGAAACCGGCGCCGGGAAATCCATTGCGATCGACGCCCTCGGCCTGTGCCTGGGAAACCGCGCCGACGCCAGCATCGTCAGGCCGGGCGCTGCGCGCGCCGATATCTGTGCCCGTTTTTCACTGGCGGATACGCCCACTGCGCGACAATGGCTTGAAGAAAATCAACTCGATGACAGTAATGAATGCTTGTTGCGCCGGGTGATTGGCGCAGACGGACGTTCGCGTGGTTTTATCAATGGCACGCCCGTACCTTTGTCTCAACTGCGTGAACTCGGCCAATTGTTGATCCAGCTTCACGGCCAGCACGCCCACCAGTTGCTGCTCAAACCGGAGCATCAAAAACATCTGCTGGATGCCTATGCCGATGAACCCAAGCTGCTTGGCGCGATGCAGCAAATCTGGCTGCAATGGCATCAAAGCTGCCTTGAACTTGCCCAATTGCAGCAGGCGGCCATTGAACGGGAAGCCCGCCGCGAACTCCTGCAATACCAATTGAAAGAGCTGAATGAATTCGCACCTCAGTCCGGTGAATACGAACAGATTGATGCCGAATACAAACGGCTGGCGAACAGTGGCCAACTGTTGGCATTGAGTCAGCAGACACTACAATTGCTCAGCGAAAATGAAGAACAGAACATACTCAGCATGCTGCACAGCGTAAAACATCAGCTTGATGAATTGATCGGCATGGATGAAAAACTGTCTGGCGTGCTCACCATGCTGGAAGAGGCCGGTATCCAAATCAGTGAAGCCAGCGATGAGCTGCGCCATTACAGTGACCAAATGGATCTCGATCCCATCCGGCTATACGAACTTGAGCAGCGATTATCCCGTCAGATGGCATTGGCCCGTAAGCACCACGTCGCACCGGAAGCCTTACCGACACTTTTTCAGCAGCTTTTGGAAGAACAGCGCTTGCTGGAACAGCAGGAAAGCGACCATGACACACTCAGTGCGGCTGTCAGCGCCTATCATCAACAGGCGTTGCATGTCGCGGAACAGTTACATATGCGCCGGCAACACCATGCCGGCGAACTGGCCCAGTTGATTACCGCCAGTATGCATGAACTCGCCATGCCACACGGACATTTCAGTATTCAGGTGAAATTTACGCCCGAATGCCTGACCGCCAGCGGCGCTGATAACATTGAGTTTTGCGTCACCACCAACCCCGGTCAACCCCACCAGCCACTGGCTAAAGTGGCATCAGGCGGAGAGCTATCGCGTATTGCGCTGATTATCCAGGTCATCACCGCACGTAAAATGGATACGCCGGCGTTGATTTTTGATGAAGTCGATGTGGGGATAAGCGGCCCTACCGCTGCGATTGTCGGCAAAATGCTGCGCCAGCTTGGGGAATCAACGCAGGTCATGTGTGTCACTCACCTGCCGCAAGTCGCCGGTTGCGGCCATCAGCATTTCTTTGTCAGCAAACAAACCGACGGCGCAGCAACCGAAACGCTGATGCAGCCGCTTGATAAACGTGCCCGTCTGCAAGAACTGGCACGGTTGCTCGGCGGCAGCGAGGTAACCAAAAATACGCTGGCAAACGCCAAAGAGTTGTTGGCGGCATAAGACAGGTGGCCCCTGCGGTTTGAAAAGCAGACGACAGGTAAAAAAGCTCAACTTTTTTGTCTTCCCGGGGTCATACTGGGGGCTTGCCGGTTTTCAAGTCCGGCAAGGTCTATTATCATCGGCAACCTATGCCCTTAAGGAATGTAATCACTATGCGCTGTAAAACGCTGACTGTCGCCGCCGCGGTGGTTGTTGTTATGTTGACTGCCGGTTGTTCCACGTTGGAAAAAGTGGTCTATAGGCCGGACATTAATCAGGGGAACTATCTCGCACCGGGTGACGTTGCAAAAATTCATACCGGAATGACCAAACAACAGGTTGCTTATACGTTAGGTACACCCATGATGCAGGACCCGTTTGGCAGCGATACCTGGTTTTACGTATTCCGCCGTCAGCCTGGACATGAATCCGTGAAACAGCAAACGTTGACGCTGACTTTCAGTGGTGACGGTGTACTAACCAACATCAATAACAAACCGGCACTGGACTGATTTGACACGGTTTATCGAGACAACGCCACACTGACAAAGTGAAATGCCTTTGGCTTACAAAAGGTTTTTATTGTTCGAAAAGTGGTGACAAAAATAAGGCACACGGTGCCTTATTTTTTTGAACGTTCAGCACGCTGGCGACGCAATTCCTTCGGATCGGCAATCAATGGGCGGTAGATCTCAACCCGGTCGCCGTCATTGAGGACATCGGTTAATTTTGCTGCCCGGCTGTATATGCCGACCTTATTGGTCTGTAAATCAATTTCTCTTCGCAATTCAAGCAGACCCGACGCAACGATGGCTTGCTCGACCGTGCTGCCCTCCTCCAGTGTGAGCGTACGCAGGTACTGCCGTTCCGGTAGTGCATACACCACATCCACGTTGATATCAGGCACTGTAGACCTCTTTGGCCCGCTGCGTGAATGCCTGTACCATATTTCCGGCCAGTTCCTTGAAAACCTTGCCAAAAGCGAGTTCGATCAGAACATTGGTAAATTCAAAATCGAGGTCCAGTTCCACTTTGCAGGCATCCGCACTCAGCGGTGTAAAATGCCAGTCGCCACTCAACTGACGGAAAGGGCCATCAACCAGTTGCATATTGATATTTTGATTATTGGTCAGCGTATTGCGCGTAGTGAATGTTTTACGAATTCCCGCCTTGGCGACATCCACCGCGGCTGTCATTTCATCAGGCGTCGATGAAATAACCCGACTGCCCGTACATCCCGGCAAAAAAGCAGGATATGAAGAAACATCATTAACCAACTGATACATCTGCTCCGCACTGAAAGGCACCAGAGCAGAACGACTTATTTTAGGCATAAAATTTTCCGTGATTCTTAAACGCGCAAAATAATAGCATTGATAGGCCGGCAGACAAAAATTCTGCGAGCGCTATCGCACGATATCATCAACACGCGTTTTGACGCACGGCGGGGATTTCATTCCCTTTTACATCCAGTATAATGACGGCACTATGACAAAGAAAAAAGCGTACAAACCCGGTTCCGCTACCATTGCGCAAAACAAGCGTGCTCGCCACGAATACTTCATTGAGGAAGAATTTGAGGCCGGGCTGGCATTGCAAGGTTGGGAAGTAAAATCACTGCGTGCGGGCAAAGCCAACATCAGCGACAGTTATGTAACATTCAGGGATGGAGAGGCATTCCTGTTCGGTGCCACCATCACACCGCTTAACGTTGCATCTTCACATGTCGTGTGTGACCCTACGCGTACTCGTAAACTATTACTTAACAAACGAGAATTAGACTCGCTGTTCGGGCGTGTCAGCCGTGATGGATATACAGTTGTGGCCCTATCCATGTATTGGAAAAATGCCTGGAGCAAAGTCAAAATCGGCGTAGCAAAAGGTAAAAAAGATCACGACAAACGTGACGACATCAAAGAACGTGAATGGAAATTAGACAAAGCCCGTATCATGAAGAACGCCAACCGCTAAGTGTGGCTTAAGTGGTATGAGTTCGGGTATACTGGCGACAGTTTCTTGGGGCTGATTCTGGATTCGACGGGATTTGCAAAGCCCAAGGTGCATGCCGAGGGGCGGTTGGCCTCGTAAAAAGCCGCAAAAAAATAGTCGCAAACGACGAAAACTACGCTTTAGCAGCTTAATAACCTGCTTAGAGCCCTCTCTCCCTAGCCTCCGCTCTTAGGACGGGGATCAAGAGAGGTCAAACCTAAAAGAGATCGCGTGGATACCTTGCTTGGGGTTGAAGCGTTAAATCCAATCAGGCTAGTTTGTTAGTGGCGTGTCTATCCGCAGCTGGCAGGCGAATGTAAAGATTAGACTAAGCATGTAGTGCCGACGGTAGAGTAATTCCGGACGGGGGTTCAAATCCCCCCAGCTCCACCAAATTTTGTTCTATAGAACGCCAAAGAAGTCCACTAAGCCCGCATGGCACAAGCCTTGCGGGCTTTTTTACGTCTGCTGCTTGCTGTGGCGATCTTGTGGCTTCCACAACTTTTAGGTACCTTCTTAGGTACCCGAAAGGCAGGTACCCATCCAGCGGGTACCTAAATGATGGAGGTACCTATGGCACGGTTAACAAAACCCCTCACCGATACGGAGATCAAAGCCGCCAAACCACAGGAGGCGGATTACACACTGCATGACGGCGACGGTCTGCAACTGCTAATCAAAAGCAGCGGCAGGAAAGTTTGGCAAATGCGCTACTACCGGCCTTTAACCAAAAAACGCGCAAAACTGACTTTTGGGCCTTATCCCGAAGTTACTCTGGCCGACGCCCGGCAACGCCGTACAGCGGCTCGCGCCCTGCTGCTAAAAGATATTGACCCTTATGAACACCAGCTTTCATTGCGCAAGCAAGCGCTGGAAACCCAATCCAACACCTTTAAGGTCATTGCCGAACGCTGGCTACAGTTAAAAAAGAGCAGCGTCACCGCCGACTATGCCTCCGATATCCAGCGCTCCCTCGAAAAGGATATCTTTCCCGCCATCGGCGATATCAGCATTATGGATATCAAAGCGCGCACGCTGGTGCAGGCTATTCAGCCGGTGCAGGCCCGAGGCGCGCTGGAAACGGTAAGGCGGTTATGCCAGCGGATTAACGAGGTGATGATCTATGCCATGAACGTTGGCCTGATCGATGCGGCGCCCAGCGTCAATATCAGCAAAGCATTCGAGAAACCGCAGAAAAAGCACATGCCCAGCATCCGCCCGGATCAACTGCCGCAACTGATGCAAACGATGCGGCTGGCAAATATCGAGTTACCGACCCGCTGTCTGTTTATGTGGCAGCTTCTCACCCTCACCCGCCCCGTCGAAGCCGCTGAGACGCGCTGGCAAGAGATCGATCTGGACGCTAAAGAATGGCGCATTCCGGCCGAACGCATGAAAATGAAGCGGGTACATATCGTTCCGCTGTCAGAACAGGCGTTGGCGATTCTGGCGCTAATGAAGCCCTTAAGCAGCCATCGGGAATATGTTTTCCCCAGCCGCATTAAGCCATTACAGCCAATGAATAGCCAGACGGTCAACGCCGCGCTGAAACGCGCCGGATTAGGCGGCATTCTGGTATCACACGGCATGCGCTCCATTGCCAGTACCGCGCTCAATGAGCAAGGCTTTCCGCCTGATGTCATCGAAGCCGCCCTCGCCCACGTAGATAAAAATGAAGTACGCCGGGCCTATAACCGCAGCGACTATCTGGAACAACGTCGCCCCATGATGCAATGGTGGGCTGACTTTGTGAAAGCAGCGGACAACGGCAGTGTGCTGGAAGGCGGGATCCGGGGACTTAAGGCGATCGGGTGATTGTATGCAGCCGTGTTTTTCTCCCGCCTCACACCATAAGCAAGTGATGGTGTGAGGCGGGAGACGCGTTATTTTTCGCTCATCGTCAATGGACAGGTACTCAATCCCGCGTCTTTAGCAACTCTTAAGATAAAGTCACTTAGCGGATGCTAAAAAGGAAGAAATTAAAAATATGCCTTAGTCAGAACAAACGATTTCATCGCCTCTGACGGGCATCAACCTAGGTGACTTCGTATGATTGAACAAGACTGGCATCCGGCAGATATCATTGCTGGTTTAAGAAAGAAAGGCACAACGCTGGCTGCGGTTTCCAGAGAAGCGGGACTCGCCTCTTCCACTTTGGCAAATACACTGACGCGCCATTGGCCTAAAGGAGAACGCTTAATCGCCGAAGCCTTGCATAAACGCCCCGAAGAGATCTGGCCTTCGCGTTATAACAGCGGACAGCATCAACAATACAGAGATGGAACCTCGGATTAGCCACTAAAAATTTACAAAATTTTTTTTCATCCTGTTGGTGGATTTAGACGCTCCTTACCGGATTTCTATGGAATAGAAATCCAGTAAGGAGCCAACAAGCGCAGCGCGTTAGCCGCTTGATATAGAGATTTTGGCGCAGTAGATTGTCAGTGCTATACCGCTGCTGCAAGCAGCGCTCCACGTTGCCACGACCTTCAAGGCAACGCGCAGGCCCAGCCTGTGTGGTCGACTCCCAACCCGCCCTGCTACCAGTTTGCGGGTGATCGCTGCGGCGATGGTAGCTAACTTATCCCAACGCCTTAGGGCTGCATCCTGTTTGCTCTTCGTGAAGCAACTGCTTTTTGCATACGCACTGATGCGTACAACACCCTTTATAGCTGGCGCAACCGTCTGCGGCCTTTTGCTGCCTCAGCGAATGCATCCATGAGGCAGCGGCGTCACTTCATACGGCGCAAAGCCGTTGCAAGTGACGCCGCGAACGGACTCTGCGCCAACCCTTACGCCACAGCGCTTTCTGGCGCGACCTGTCATCTGACGCATATTTTCTGCGTCAATTCTCATCAACCCGCTTATCAGAGGAGGACTGAACCGATACCGAGGCAGGCTTTCAGCCTGAGGGGATTACCCTGCTGATGCAGGCGGCTGCACCGAGTGCATAACCGATATCCCCGCCATACCTCAACCGCTGCCGCTCCGGCGCGCAGGTATTGTTCAGTGCGGCACGGTATCCCCGTGTCGTAAATCGCCGTGCGCCGGAGAACAGAGGTTATTGAGAATGGGGGGATAGCATATGTCACGATTAAGCCGGGAGATGCAGACGCTGGAACGACAGGCTGGCGGCAGCCATAAGACGGTACATGACCGACTAAAAATTGCAGAGCGGCTTGTCAGTCATCTGCTATCTTTGAATATTCAGATCCGCACGGTGCAGCATCTGAAAGCAAAACATATCGAATGCTATATCGCCGGGCGATTAGAACAGGGAATTACTCTGCGCACGCTGCATAACGAGATGGCAGCAGTACGGGTGATACTGCGCACCGCCGGGCGGGCTAAACTGGCTGATGCGGAACGGCTGAGCAACAAGGCTCTAGGTTTGGGTGGCGCCAGCCGGGACGGGACGCGGAAAGCGATTACACCGGAACGCTATCAGGTGGCGCTGGCAACCCTGCAGCAGAAAGATGCAGGGTTAGCACTCACGCTGCAACTGGCACGAATGATGGGTTTGCGCTCACAGGAAGCGGTGCAGTGTTCGCAGTCGCTCAAGACATGGGCCGAAGCGCTCGAACGAGGCGACGAACAACTGACGGTGATATTTGGCACCAAAGGCGGACGGCCCCGGCAAACGCGGGTGCTGGATCGGGAAGCGTTAACGCAGACAGTGAATCAAGCGCTGGCGATAGCCGCTACTCGCAACGGTCGGCTGATTAATAAACCGGATCTGAAAAGCGCAATCAACCGCTGGCGCTCGCAAACTGCGCTGGCAGGACTAAAGGGGCAATACTCGCCGCACAGCCTGCGTTACGCATGGGCTCAGGATGCCATGTGCTACTACCAGCAGCAGGGGTTCAGTAACCGGGAAGCCAGCGCGCTGGTATCAATGGATTTAGGGCATGGCGATGGGCGTGGACGGTACATTCAGCAGATATATGGAAAAAGCACGACATGATAACAAGGTAGCTAGCTATAGTAGTTTTATCATCACATATTCAAATAGGAATAGGTTGGAAGCGTTCAGATTACCAACACCAGCCATAACCACATCGGAGAACCTCTGTGATTACAATGGAGAGTCCAATTTGTCACCACTGCATACATAGTCAGGCCAGTTTAGCGTGATGATATCGCTGCAAATAGATTCAGCCAACCAGTCAAGAGGGCTACCACCATCTCTGAAACCACACTCCCATAGTTCAAATACACGCCACCCAGCGTCATACAATTTCATTTTAACTTCAATATCTCTGTGTTTATTAGCAACAAATTTCTTCATCCAAAATTCATAGCGAGTCTTTGGTGTAGTTGCATACTTACAGCCATCGTGTCGATGCCAGAAGCAGCCATGAACGAAAATACACAATCCATGTTTCGGTAAAACGATATCAGGTCTACCAGGCAAGTTGTTAACATGTAGCCTGAATCTAAAGCCTTGAGCATGCAAATATTTCCGTACGATCAATTCTGGTCGTGTATTTTCCCCTTTTATACCAGACATCATGCGAGACCGCGTCTTCTTATCAACAATGTCCATCAGGTTTACCTTCCCGTTTTCGCCACTTCCTGGTATCTTGGCAACCGACAAGAACCATTGATATATAATATGAGCACCGTTTTGTTACAGATTCCCATAGTAGACCTTTTTGCTGGCCCTGGAGGGCTGGGAGAAGGATTTTCTTCGCTTGCTGCTTTCCGTATCGCTATCTCTGCGGAGATGGAACATTCCGCACATGCAACGCTTCGACTGCGAGCCTTCTACCGTAATTTGAAGAGATTAGGCAACGATGCTGTTGCCCCTTATTTTTCGCTATGTAACGGTAAAAGCTGCATCCCTAAAGATGCTACCCCACTTCCAGAATGGGATGAAAAAACAAGCAATGCTTGGGTAGAGGCATGCGATGAAGCCTTGATGCTGACACTAGGTAAAGCAGATAGCAACCTTCGTCTTGATCAGGCAATCAGGGAAAAAGGGATAAACTCGAAAACGCCTTGGGTTCTGATTGGTGGCCCGCCTTGCCAAGCATATTCTCTAGTCGGTAGAGCCAGAAACAAAGGTAACGTCAATTATAAAGCAGAAGAAGACCCCCGCCATTTCCTTTACAAGGAATATCTACGCATCATTGACAAGTATAAACCGCAGATTTTCGTAATGGAAAATGTTAAGGGTATTCTCTCATCTAAAATTAATGGTTCGAAAATATTTCAAAGTATTCTAAAAGACTTGGTAAGCTGTGGCTATAGCATTTTTTCATTAGTTACAGATACATCTTTTGGTCAGGGAGATGACCCTAAAAATATTGACGCTCGTGACTTTATTGTACGTGCGGAACATTATGGTATACCTCAAGCTAGACATCGGGTGATTCTATTAGGCATAAGAGATGATCTGTGCCGTGACAAAGGGTCTGGATGGCGACCGAACGTACTCAAACCAGCTTTCGCACCTATCAGCGTAAGACAGGTTATTGGGGATCTTCCCTCACTTCGCAGCAAGATATCCAAAGGTGAAGATTCTGCTAAACGATGGGCAGACCTTCTTACCAAGCATGCTCGTGAACTCGCAGAAGAGGCCCGTAAGGAAAAGAATGAACTGGAAGATGTCGCTGATATTCTGGATATAGTTGCCATAGCAACACGTTTACCACGTGACTACGGTATGCAACGAAAAAAATATCGTAACCCTCAAAAATGTTTCTCTGAATTAGCCCAATGGTATACAGGGTTGGCATCAAAGCATCTCAATTTTTTTATGAATCATGAAACCAGAGGGCATATGGAGAGTGACCTGCGTCGTTACCTATTTGCCGCAGCATTTGCTCAAGCAAAAGGTATTTCCCCTAAAGGCCATAAGGATTTTTCTTTGGAGGGATTAACTCCGGCTCATAAAAACTGGAAGAGTGGAAAATTCGCTGATCGCTTCCGAGTACAACTGGAAGATCAGCCATCAACTACAATTACCAGTCATATAGCCAAAGATGGACATTACTTTATTCACTATGACCCATATCAGTGTCGCAGCCTGACGGTAAGAGAAGCGGCTAGGTTACAGACTTTCCCAGATGACTATTTTTTTCAAGGAAATCGGACCCAGCAATTTCATCAGGTAGGAAACGCCGTACCGCCATTCCTTGCTTTTAATATAGCCAAGATCGTTCTTTCAATATTGGAAGATACCCCAAAAAACGGTCACGAAATCATAAAGTGATTGAGCAAATCATAGTTAAGATTTGCACACAACAATGCCTTCCTGCCGTCCTTTATCAAGAACTTCCAGCAAAACCAGACTCTGCCTCTCTGTTGGAATCTTGTTAGGAATCTGCATAGCCACCTTCAGTACGCCTGCTTCCTTTGGCGTGAGTAGACTTCTTTCAAGCAGAGACCGATGGATGCGGGTCCAGTCCGCAGCAGGAACAGCCAGAACTTTTCGCTGTGCCTCAATGCCATTGTCGATTCGCTGCGTCTGCTTCGCGGAACGCACGGTCGCCGTCTGATCTTCAAGAGAAACAAGGCGCTCATAGAACTCGGGCGCAAGGAGATTGGCAATGGCTTCGGTACGAGCCTGTATCCTCGTCCAGCACGCTTCCTTCTTGCACCACTCCGAAATGTTCGAGATACCGTGTGGTGGCTTGGTGATGTCATCGTTCACCACGCCCGACACGATAGCGATGGCATCCTCCAACACGGCATCAACCATCTGTGCATTCCAGACTCCCAGAAAATCGATGCTCTCCTTTCTTCGCTTCGTGATCTCAGCCAATACCGCCAGCGTGTAGGCCACGATGTTTGCTCGATACCCACCGTTGTACCAAGGTTGCGCAGAAACAATGCGCTCGGTGGCACGGAAGATCAGCCCGCGCGCGACGGCTCTCTTGAAATAGAACTCGTTGAAAGCGTCGGACGATTTTCCCCACTCGCTGCCGATTCGTGCAGCGTAGCGCGCAAAGTTCTTCTGGGAGCCAAGGTTGACCCATCTTGGATGGTCATCCCAGACATTCTCGAACTTCGCCAGATCCGTCTTCGTGAACATCTGTGGCTTGGGATGCTCGGCCTTGAAGCGACGCTGCTCTGCCGGTGTCATTTTTGACTGTGCATCGGCATACTGACCGCGTGCCCGCTCATAGAACCAGCGCGTCTCGCGGGGGGCTCCCTTCTGCGCCGGCGCCCATATGCGCCGCGAGAACCCTTCCATTCGGACATGGAACGGATGATTCGAGAAGAAGTCGGCAGCATTCACCCGATTCTGGGTGTTCGCATACTCCGATATCTTCGGCACAACCATCTCGCTTTGCTGGCTGTCGATGACAGACAGCTTCATCTGAACGAATATCTGGGAAAGGTCCGCCTTGTCCCGCTTCCGCGTATGGAACAGGGATGCGGTGGTTTGCCCACCATTGACGATCTGAAGATCGACAATCCTTGTGATCGCCAGACCGGAATCCGTTGCCTCGGTCTCGACACTCTGCGCGGTGGCCGTGATCCCGTTATTGTAGGCAAAGAACATCCCCGGCTCGTTCATGATCGTTGCCCGCATGCCTTGGTTTACATTACCACGAGCCTGCAGAAATGTTCGAACGTTCTGCTCCAGCAGGCGCGCTCCGAAACTTCCGTACAGGGTCGCCAGCACATCTGCTGGCATGACCATGAGGTAGGACTGATAGGCATCGGTTGTCAAGTGAGCAGGAAGGCAGGCGATGCCTTGGCCGAACATCTGCTCGAAGTCGAGATCGAGTGGTTCCTTGTGGCTGCGTGAGCTTCGCTGACGATGAAGCCGTGAAATATCCCATACGTGATAACTGGTGGGAACGCCAGCAACTTCTCCATCCGGAAGGCTTTGCACCGCCCCGCTGAGCGTGCGTTCGGAGAAAAGAATAAGGTTGAGCGAGTTGATGGCACCTCTGCGATCGACAATCTGTCTGGCAATGCCGTATTCCGGCGAAGTGACTTCCAGATCGTCAGCCAGATTCCTGTCCATACTCGCATCGAAGAAGTTGGCAACGCGCTTGAATGCAGCATCCACGTCCGTCCTGGTCAGGGACGCCAGCTCGTTGCGGGAGTCGAAGTCTGCAATGAATAGGTTCAGGACTCCCTCATCATTGAACCAGTAGCCGTCCACGCGCACTCCGCGGTGCGCCCGAAAATGACAAAGTTCGAAGCCTTCCGTGAAGCCTGTTTCGACAAGCTCTGCAGCGATGGTTTCCATGAACTCGTCGAGCTGAAACCTGCCATTGGCTTCGGCTCCTGCCAGCAGTTCCTGTCGGAAGTCGTGGAAGAACTCTTCGCCGGTTTGCTCCATCACTCTCCTCCGAAGACGGCGGCACCGTCGCACTCGTATTGCGCAATCGTTTCCAGTCTGATGTCGTAGGCTACCTTGGTAATCCCTGCCGGCAGTTGCGACCGCATGAGACGCGGAAAATCGTCGGCGACCTGATAGCTGCGCACGTCGCTGACGACAAAACGTTGCTCATCATAGTTAGGGAGCGGAGCGTAGCCGTGTGCAACCAGCTTCCGGTCAAAGGCCTCGATGGCCTCTGCCTTATCGAGCCGCGCCTGGACGGCAGTGACAAGCTCGTTGAGCGAGCGGGCACCTGCCGCGTCAGCCAGATTGCTTAGCCGGTAGACGCGCAGGAACAGTGCGTCGTTCAGGGATTCAAGCTGGTCTTCCGACGAAATGCGGATACTGCTCCGCTCGGCGCCCGAGAGTGACTTGACCTCAACAGCCGTATTGCCGAAGATGAAATCCTGATGTGATCGTTCCGGACCAAGCCAGGCTTCAACAGCGGCATTGCTCGGCATTTGCCGATCGATCAGTTCCATCAGAAAGACGATTTCAGCGAAGAGACCACGGACTTCCTCGGTGGAAAGATGCTGACTTCGGCCCGAGAGGAAAGTCTTCCAGCGACGGATGTGTGCCAGCGAGACTGCCAGAGAGCTGGCCGAATCGGTGGCGTGTTCCAGTGCGAATGCAAGGGTTTGGCACAGTCCTTCGAAGAGATCGCGATCGACCTGTCTTTCAAGAACGAGGACTAGGTGTTGCTGCCCCCGAGCGCCGGCACGAAGATCGACATCGACGCCGTTCACCGTGACCGCATTCTTCCGGTACTGGGCTGCGTGGTCGCCCTGAAGTTCCACAATGAACAGGCAGGCACCACTGTCATCACGTCCCCAGAAGCAGGGCACGGCTGTTTTTGCCGCAACTTGGCGGACATTGAAGTCCGTGCTAGGAACGGCGATTTCGTCCCAAGGTGAGGAGTCAGTCATCATAGTCCTCCTCGGCATCTGGGTCGTCAGGCGTTCCTTGCATCCTTTCCAGCCACACTTTGTTCGCCACAACTTCGATTTCGGTTTTGTAGTGGCCGGCAGGAAAACTGACACCAAACGCGGCAACGGGGCCTTTCACACGGGAATCGCCGTGGGGATCCAAACTATGAATCATCAGTAATGGCTTGTTTCTGATCTCGCGATAATGGGTGTCCGATGGTGCAGCCGGCTTGTCTCCGGACGCAGCCAGCTCCACTGCCGCAGCTTGCTGCTCTGGAGATAGGCCCAGCTTTTCGTCTCCCCGTGAAGCCACACGATCCTTGTTCAATTGCCAAGCGGAGCCTTGGAGATTGGCAACCACACGCGACTGTCCGTTGAGGCTATACGGCCTGTCGCTACCCCCAGGTGAGATCAAAAGAACATCACCGGAAGGATGCTTCTCGGAGAGTGCACGCAGATAGGCAACAGTATCGTCTTTTCGATCGGAAAAATGGCTGTGTGCTTGAAAAGCAATCAAGAAATCCTCGATTATCTCGACTGGCACGTCCTTGAATATGACGCCCTTCCCGGTGGGCTCTTCTGCCCTTTCTCCAAATTGCTCACGCCAAAAACCTTCGATCAGCGCAAAGTTGTGCACATTGACGTCGGGATCAGTCGAGACGATATAGCTCTCCAGCATTCGACCGCTGAAGTTCTGTCGAAACTTCACCTTTTCTCCGCTTCGCATCTTATTGGTTGCCGTGATCAAGAGGGGGCTGTCTGGGTGAGACATGACATAAAGACCGAACTGGCGCGGGCTCAACCCGTCGCGTCGCATGCGCTTGACCTGCTGTACAAGTTCTTCGGCCGCATCGGCGATGTGGGAGTACCAGTTGATCGAATCGCGCGATAGATGGACGCGACATAGATCCTCGAAGCCCGGCCGGTAGCCGAACCAGCGACCCATCTGCATGAGGGTGTCGTACATCTTCGTGTTGCGGTACATGTAGCTGACGGTCAATCCCTCGATGGTCAAACCTCGCGACAGGCTCAGGCCACCGACCGCGATCGCCGTCAGCCCGATGCCTTCCTTCTCGTACCGGTTGTAGTCGAGCACCTCGTCACTCTTGCTGTTGATAACATAGAGGTGAAGATGCTCGAAGACGCCATTGAGGGCAGTCTTCACTTCAGCCCATGTGACGCCAACGTCGGCATATTCGGCATCGAAAGCCTCCTTTAGGCCTTTCATGTACATGTTTCTTAACGAAACGTCTTCCGGCATCGCGTAGTTGGCGAGAACTGCTTCTCTGATCTTCTTCTCCCTGAGACTCAGGAAATCGCGCACAGCCTTCTGCACCGGCACAAAGCGCGACACATTGACCATCATCGAGCAATGCTTGCCGGCCTGTCCGCGCAGGTTCCGAATGGCGCGGGCGACGATGAACTCGTCGAGTGCGCGATAGAGACTGGGAGGCAACTCGTGGACGGGATCGTCGCGTTTGTGCGAGTAGGGAATGAGATCCTCGCAATCATCGATCGGCCTGATGATCAACTCGCTTGTCGCCTCATTGAGGAATACCTTCTCCGCACCGAAATAGGTTGTGGGTGCATCCAGGCAATAGATGAAGTCGCGAGGGAATAGCTCTTCCTGCACATCATCGTCATAGGCATCCGGATTGATGAAGATGTTGGCGAATGGGGTTGCCGTATATCCGACGTAACAGGACTTCGCGAACAATCCCAAGATGCGGCGAATCATGGCATTCGTCTTGGTCGGGTCCAGATCCTCCTTGTTCGTGTTAATGGATGCGTTGTCGGCTTCGTCGTCGATCAGCAGCATGGGTACATCGGAGATGCGGTCTTTCCCTTCGGCGTTCAGTTCTTTCAGCCATTTATGCAACGCAGTGAGCGTCGTGACGTTCTTCTTGATGATCAGGATGATCGGCTTGCTGAAGTCGTTGATCTTCCAGCCGCTCTTGGCCGCTGTGTTCTTGTTGAAGTCCTCGTTGATGTTAGTGAGTGTTGCCGCACCGGGATAGTCTGGATCAAGGCCGACGCCAATTTTCCGACGATCCTCCGGATCACTCGATCGACCGATGAAGGCCTCGTCAATGCGTTGCTGTGTCTGCCTGCGCAGGTTGTTGTGAATGCCCGCGATGACGACGATGAACTTGTAGCCCGCATCGGCTGCACGTGCTATCAAACCCGTGTAGTTGGCCGTTTTCCCCGACTGCACATGGCCGATGACCAGGCCACGACGGTTCCAGCTCGAGCCTTCGCTCAGTGGATCCTGAAGGTGACCAAGAATGCGGTTGGTCACATCGCTCAGCGACTGGACCATCTGAGGAGGCCAGCCCTCGTTGCGAAGGAACTCCTCATATGCCTTCGCATAGATCCAATTAACGTCCTCGCGCTTGTGAACCCATTGATCGTTATGCTTCGCATTGACATCAACCAATGAGGTGCCTGCTCCCATGCGGGTCACAACCGATTCCATGGCCTCGGTGACAATGTTGCGGAGGTCTCCTGTATAGCCGAAGATTGAAGCAATCTGCCTTGCCTTTTCCTCCACCTGATTGCGCGTTGGCGTTTCCGCCATGTTGGCGAGGCCCGAGATGAGAGCGTTGGCAATGTTCCGTTCTTCCGTGATGGCTGTAATGCTCATGCAAAGGCCTCGCTGATGAATTTTTCGGCCAGCTCGATCTGGCCATCGAAAAGATGCGTGGAGCGCACGATCTGAAGAAACGCCTTCGCATCGCCCGGCCCGTCACCGTACAGAACCTGACGCAGGCTCCTCAAGCGCTCCATGGTCTGGCTTTCATCCACCGATCGCTGATTGATCTCGCGCGGGTGGGTCGAGTAGTCGGAATAGATCATCTCTACTGGAAGCGAGGCAGCAACTGAATCAAGCAGCGTGCGAAGCAGATCGGCATCCTCTGGCGAGAGTCTTCTTGCCAACGAGGCGATGATCGGGTGCTGGTCGTTGATCGTGAACCGGATGCCATCGTGATCGGCATAGCGCTCCCAGAACGGAGCTTGGGTTTCCTGAAACAGCTTCTGTCCACGCCCCCGATGCACCGTCACGCTGCGGCTGGCAATCTTAGATATTATCTGACGCAGGCGCTCACGCACCGCGTGGGGCGGGCGGGCGCGCGACTTCTTGATATCGATCGTCCAAGCTTCGTCCAGAGTGTTGGGAAAGTCGATCTGCACCCGTGCCAGTTTGGTGGCCTCACCCTTCGGTACCAGCCGGAACCAATCTCCCCACGCCATCAGGCGCCCGTTCCGATAGACATAGCCTCCCTGGTTGGAGATAAAGTCACTGCGATCCTGGTAGTAGTCGTACTCGGACGCGGGAAGACGGCTGTGGTGTGGCAGCACATAGGGTTGCAGGCGCACTTCCGCATCGCCGATGCGGACGATTTCCTCCGGAAGAACCTGAGTGGCCGGATTCTTTCTGCAAAAAGGATCGAATGCGGCAATGGGGTGACCGTTGATGGCAAGCGTGATTCTGGGATGCCCCTTGACCTCGCCCGAAAGGAAGCGATGGAAGACGAGGGCGAGATGTCGCCCCACCACCTCAAGCTTCTCGTTCACGATTTCCTGCCGCCGATCCCCGACTTCGTCTTCGAGCATGCGATCGAGTTCTCGCCAGAGGACTGCGGTGCCGTTCCTGCCGAGGCGATCGACATAGGGCAGCGCCTGGATGTCGGTCTCATCAAGAATGCTCAGAATCCAGTCGTCTGCTGCATCGATGCGATCCAGGTTCCACTCGGCACCACAGATGGAAGCATCACTTGTGCTGACCACTGTCAAGGAACGGCACTGCGAGAACGACGCCGTCTTCAGTCCAAGACCAAAGCGCCCCAGATCCCGCGGCGAACGATGCTGCTTGGGATTACCAGTTCCATGTCTCATCGCGTCCATCAATCCGTCTTCCGACATCCCTGTCCCGTTGTCAAGAATTGCGACAACAGGCACCTTACCTGACACATCACAAATAATGTCGATAATATCTGCACCAGCAGAAATGCTGTTGTCGATCAAATCAGCAATTGCCGTTTCGAGCGAATACCCAAGATCCCTCATCGAGGCCGAAAGACATGCTGCGCTTGGTGGATGCCTATGTTCCCGAGCCATAATTCCCCCACAATCTTCGGAGAACAAGCTAAAATCATATAAAATTTGTTTATAATAAACAAATTACATCGTTATTTTTCATCGCAGACTCCCATCTGTCAGCGTCATACAAGAAAGATAACTACCTCTTCCTGTATTGCACTCCTCAAGATTTTTTACACCAGCATTACCTAACTTTTATTTTCTAATAGATAGGCTCAAGTGAACATTCACCAGCGCATTAGTGAAGAGCTTAATATGAAATGGACCATTGTACTTCGTTCACCTTACCAGCCATCACAGGGACAGGATCTAATGTGAATAAACTTTTAGGCCCACTCTTGGGCCCATAATCCTAAATAAAAATCATTAATATATTTTAAAATTAAATAATTAAATGACAAATTCAAATCCCCCCAGCGCGAAGCTACTCGTTATGGCACCCTTTTTGGGACCCAACGCAAAGGGTCCCAAAATCGAGGGTCCTAAAATGGCAAAGATCGCTAAGAAACTTACTGACACTGAAATCAAAAATACTAAGCCAGCAGAAAAGGAGATCAACCTTTTTGATGGTGACGGCCTGATGCTACGAATCGCCCCTCTCTCTGTAGGCGGCAAGAAAAATTGGTATTTCAGGTATGCGGTGCCAGTAACCAAAAAGCTAGGACAAACCCTTATTGAGGCAGACTTACAGCTAATTGATTAAAATAGTGACCCATCTGGTTTTGCGAAGACTGAATATTGATGACATAAAAGGCCTGACGGCCTGATGAAAACCTGAATTCAATAATGGCTCAATGAAGCCGACGGCTTTTTAAGGTTCATCAGGCGCGAAACTCATCAAGGCGCAGGCATGTTTGCTCACCGTGACGCCGAATAGATTAAAGCAAGCCAACTTGTATCAAATTCAGTAGTTGCAAAAAACGGGGTGACCATAGATTGTTGAATAAATCATTTTCGAGGTGCAGCAAAGCCCATTATAAATCAAAAAATACATCATAGCTTACAGAGACCCCAGCTATTTATTTAACCGCAGTTCGGTGAGCGAACTGGCAATGCTCTGAAACGCAGAGGATAGATGGTCCACGTTGCTGGCATCAAAATAGTTGCCCGTGCCGCTAGAACAGTTTTGCATCATAGATTTGGTTCTGTCATTGGTGCCGCTGCCCAGCACCACTGTGTAGATTTCGATATTTTTATTTTTTTCCTGGTATTCGTTTTTAATGTTTTCACACAGCTTGGTGGTCAGCGTATTAAGCGTATTATTACCGACCAGCCAATCAGAGTCGTTACCACTCGGCTTCTGAAATAACAGACCAAAAGGATTTATTTTTGTACCATTTTCAGTCCCCCCTGCCTTTAATTCATCAGGAGAGCCTATTCGTAACGAATTAAAATCAGAGCTATTAGCATAGAATCTATTTAAAAAGTTACTATCATCAGATATTTTCAGCGGTAAATACCGTTTCGACCAGGCATCACCTTTATTTAACCGATATTTAAAACTTAAATTAACACTCTTTTCACCATCATTCTCGCCATCGATAATAACGCCTACATCTTTCAATTTAAAGGGGACGGTAGTGCCTACGACAGGATCGAGGCCATTATTGCCATCGGTCAGCAGAACAATAACTTTCTTCAAGCCGATCGCGGGATCGCGGGGTTTATTACTATCCCCCCAACCGTCAGCGCCACGCCAGTCTGCGTCAAGCATACGCCATGACCATAATAAACCTAATGGAATAATAGTACGACCACCTATCTCCATTGCATTAATCTTACGCTTTAGATCGGGTGCATTATTGCTGAGAAAAATCATTTTTCGGTCTGACAGACAATTATTCAACCAGCCTGTATCACCATATTGCCATTGGCGATGATAAGAATTAAAAGCGAAGCTGACTCGGATTGTATGATTATTTTTCAAATCAGGATCGTTTATTCGCTTATCAATGTCCTGGCCGCTAATTTCTAAAGAATTGCCATCAATTTCATAATAAGGGACGTTTTCAACTTTTTTCATGTCGATTTCTTTTGTCCCAACCGTCATCAGCGGCTCAAAATTGCCTGGTAACCCCGGTTTGGCCTCGAAGGTGTTATTGACGTAAGGTTCTACCAAACAACCGCCCCAATGCTTGCCTGCTTCGATGTAGCGCATCTGCTGCGCCCTTGGTGACAGCCAATGTACTTTCTCTTGGCCAACATACACCGTATCGGCAAAAGGCACGACACCGATGAATGATTGGCTGGCGACCTTGCCGGCCTGCGCCGCGCTCAGCAATGTATCCACCAGTTTCGTAGCAGCGATTTTCAGCTTGCCAATCCGGTCTTCATGCCCCATAGAACCGGTATTATCCAGCGCCAGCACCATTTCCACATCGCTGCGGGTACGGCGTACCGCTTCGTTTGTCGCCATCAGTGTAAAAGCGGTTCTTTCCATCATGCCGGTTGACAATAATGGCAAGGTGCCACTTACGGACATTCGCACCAGTTGCCCGGAGATAGCGCCCTGTTCATTGTTTTCAGTGCCGTAAGTTATCTTTAAATTTTCCAGCGGGATGTGGCTGCCGAGAAAATTCTCCGGCATATTGCTGCGAAAATAGCGGCTGGCGTCGGTGCGCCACTTGGTTTCATCGTCAGAACCTTTATCTGGTGTGAATTTGTCCAGATTACGCCCGGCGGAAATCACCGCCGCATCCAGCGAGTTCTGCAACTTGTCCTGCGCCATGCTGTAACGGATAAAATCAATCGACCCCAGCAGCGCCAGCAATATCACAGGAAAACAGAGCAGATAGGTCATTGTTACCGCGCCGCGCTGTTCCCGCAGCAGTGTGATAAGGAACAGCCAGTGCGTACTCATCATTCTTTTCTCCATCGTGTTATCTCCCCAACACCTTTAAGGCGCCAAAACGTGGGCGATAGAATACCCGGCTGACAATTTGCCGCTCGCCGCCCAGTTTCGGCCAGAATGTTGAAGCGATGGTAAACGGGGTGTAGTGATAGAACGCTTCCACCACGATCGTGGTGTCGTCAATCGTCGCCTGCGGGAAGCCGGCAGGCGGCGCCAACAGGGAAACCAGAGCACGTTTATTGCCGCTGCCTCGATAAATTCTCCGCCACCCCTCCTTATCTGCCTCTTTGGACGTCCAGACCAGGGCACCTCTTTTATCCGGTTTCGCGGTATAAAGACTAATGATGAGGCCGCCGTTATTTTTATAATCGAGCGGGGTCATCAGATCTTGGGCAATGGCGTTATAAGTGCAGACATCATCGGCCAGAGAGCATTGATTACCGTCTTTCAATTCACGCTGCATAGACAGGCTGTTTGCCACCAGAAACGCCGTGCGTTCCACTACCGCCGCAGCTCTGTAATAGCTATAGAGTTCCCAGGCGCCAAAGATAAGAAAGACCGCCACTGGAATAATCAGCGCCGCTTCGACCGCCGCCACGCCGTTGCTGTCGCGCCCGACACGCCACAATGCGGTCTGTGCCAAACGCCGCCGCAGAGAATACCCGATCTTCATCATACGCTGTCTCACGGTTCGTTCTGGATCAGGATCACGCGTTCAAAACGCATTTTGGTGTATCCCAGCCAGGCGATAAACCCTGTCAGACCGGGACGGTCAAAAGCCAGCCGATAGATCACCATATCGCCCCGCCCGCCAGCGTTACAAACCGGCTCATAATTTTTATCACCCGGATCGTTGAAATCATTATCCCCGCCCGGCGTGTAAATTTTGGCGTCCGCATACATTTCATTCTCGTTGCGAACCCAGGCGGACAATGTGTTGTTCATGACGCCCCGCACAGCCTGTTGACAATTCCCTTGAATGCCGATACGCCCCATACGCGCCACCCGGTTGGCCGCAATATCCAGATGCGCGTCGGCCAGCATGATGAAAGCCACTTCCAAGGCAACAAACACCACAGCAAACAGTAATGGCGCGACCAGCGCATATCCCAGCGCGGTGACACCGCGCTGATTGCGGCGCAGAGACGTTGCAACGTTAACTTTCACACGGTCACCTCATGTTGTTGCGCAGGTAGTGATAGAACTCCAAATTATCCTCTACCGCGCTCCGCGACTGGCTGCTCATCAGAATTTCTTCGGCAGCATCGTCCCGCCCCAACATGCCATATGCCAATGCCAGGTTATCCCGCGCCTGCGGCAGTTTGCCGGATACGCCGGAGTTTCCCAGCAGAACATTAACTGCTTCGCGGGGTTTCCCGCTCAACGCCAGCGATAGCCCGAAATTGGTACGCAGTGCCGCGTCATCAGGGTGTAACTGTAACCCGCGGCGATAAGTGCTCTGCGCCTGGTCAGGATCGCCAGACAGATCGTAGCTGACCCCTAGCCCGGACAGCGCCAGCGGATGATTGGGAAAACGAGTGAGAATAGACTTAAAGCGGGCGATGGCCTCCGTCAGATTGCGATTCCGCACCAAAATCCGGGCCTGTCCCAGTTGGGCGTCAATATTTTTCGGGTCAAGCTGCTGCATGGTAGCGTACGCTTTATTGGCGGCGTCCAACTCGCCCATCATGAAATGGGTATCCGCCAGTCCTAGCCAGGCGTTGACGTTATCGGGCTGTTGTTTAACCAAACGGCCATAGATTGACTGGGCGACATTGAAATCTCCACTCTGTAACGCACTGGCGGCAATGCGCAGATCGCTTTCCCCAACAAGAGATTTTCCCTGTACCTCTTTTTCCTTATGCGCTGGCGCTGAACCACAGCCCGCCAATAAAACCGCTATACAAAGCATCAGAACTAATCGATATTTATGTTCCATCACCACCATCCTTCATGTGATATTTTTATTGTTGCTGTGTCGCAAAAAAAGCCATCAATCCTAGTACTGCCGGCCCCGCCGCCACAATTAACACCGTCGGCATAATAAACAACATCATGGGCAGGGTGATTTTCACCGCAAGCTTGGCGGCCGCTTCTTCCAGCCGCATCATGCGGGCGGTACGTTCGGAGCGAGCCAGAACACGCAATGCCTGAGTAATCGCCGTGCCATACTGACGTGATTGCAGCAGCGTGTTCACCAGCGTACGGATGGAATCCAGCCTGGTGCGTTCAACCAGTCGGTTGAGTACCGTTTCGGTATCGCTACTGATTTGCAATTCGCCAGAGGTTAAACGCAGTTCATCCCCCAGCGCCGGGCAGACCATTTCCATTTCTTCGGCCACCCGCTGAAGGGCGCTGTTTAAACCCAGCCCGGCATTGGTGCAGATCACCAGCAGATCAAGTGCGTCCGGCAGGCTTTGCTGGATTAGCCGCTGACGCCGCAGCACCATTCGGTCAAGCAGCAGACGCGGGAATAACGTACCCAGGTAGATTGCCAGTAGTATCAGCGCCAGCGCATATATCCAGTTGCCTTCCAGATATGGCCAGGCGAAAAACGCCACCAGCAACCCCAGAGAAACCATCGACAACAGTGACAAAGCGGCGACAATAATCAGCGCTTGAGGACTGCGGAACCCGGCCGACACCAGTTTTCCCGCAATTTCTGTGCGCTGGGCCGCGCTGAACAGCGGCGCAAAGTGACCAATACGCTGTAATATCCGCAGCACCCGCTGAGGTAAAGCGTGGTGCCGCCACGAATCAACCTGCTCCTGAAGTTGGCTACGCTTACGTAATACCTCGGCTTGCAACCGTTCAGCCAGCCTGGCGCGGCGTCCGACGCGGGCATACAGATATAACGCCACGCCGGTTACCGCGCACAACAGGCATGTGACATAAAGTAAATCCACTCAAACCTCCATTTTGGCGATCTTGCGAATCGACATCACGCCCAGCGCCAGCATAATACCCGCGACCCAAAGCAGCTTTTGTCCGTTAGGGGTATCGAACATGATGCCGATGTACGTCGGATTAAGCACGAACAGCGCGCCCGTGATGCAAAACGGCAACACTGCGAGGATCAAACCGGACAGGCGCCCTTCGGCCGTCATCGCTTTGGTCTTCAGCCGTAAATCGCGCCGTGAGCGGATTATGGTGGAAAGATTATCCAGCGCTTCCACCAGCGATCCGCCGGTATCACGTTGTAAAGCAAGGCAGACGGCAAAAAAGGCAAAGTCAGGTAATTTGACACGCAATACCGCTTCGTCCACCACCTCCTGAATTTCATTACCTAATAACAGCCCGTCGCCCATCTTGAGGAATTCCGGCCCGAGTGGCGCCGTGACATGGTTGCCGACATTACGAATGGACTGTGTAATCGGTATCCCGGCCTGACTAGCGCGGGTAATCAGATCCATCGCCTCCGGCAACTGATTAAGAAACTGAATCTGGAACCGCTCAACCTGTTTTTGGTAGACAAAGATGGTGACGGCCAGCGGAGCGGCCAGCAGCGCCAGCGGGATACTCCACCAGGTAGCCGGTATCAGACCAAGCGCTAGCAGAGCGATGCCAAACAGAAGTGTCGCCGCCGTGCATACGAACAGCATCCGCTTTCCTTGTTTCCCGCCCACGGTATCCAACCGGTTAAGGTAGTACCCCAGCGTTCCCATCGCCTGACGCCGACGACGACGACGCGCTTCCGACTGAGCGCGCTCCAGTTCCAGCAGAATTTTCTGCCGTGACGCATTGCCCGAAAAGCCGGTAATCGCTTTCAAACGTTGCCGAATACGCACGACGGCCCGCTGACTCAACGCATTGCTCAATACGATGATGGCGAGCCCGGCCAACACGCTGGCGGCAAAGGCCAGCAGCATCACCACATCAGCCTGGCTCATGGGCGCATTGCCTCCAACAGTGCAATTTCCATACCGTAATAACGCGCGCGCTCGGCGAAAATAGGTCGCATGCCGCTACTGTCAAAGGTTCCCTTCACCTCATCATCAAAAGCGCTGGCATCGTAACTGAAGCGGAACAGCTCCTGGGTGACAATCACTTCACCTTCCATCCCCGCCAATTCGGTAATACTGGTGACGCGCCGGGTACCGTCGCGCATCCGCTCAACCTGTACAATCATGTGTACCGCACTGGAAATCTGGCGACGAATGGAATACAGCGGCAGGTTTCCGTTCGCCATCAACACCATGCTTTCCAAACGGATCAGCGCATCACGCGGGTTGTTGGCATGCAGGGTTGTCATCGAACCGTCATGGCCGGTATTCATCGCCTGCAACACATCCAGCGCCTCCACGCCTCGCGTCTCACCCAGGATGATCCGGTCAGGCCGCATACGCAGCGCGTTGCGCACCAAATCCCCCTGAGCCACTTTACCGCTCCCTTCCATATTCGCCGGCCGCGTCTCAAGTCTCAATACATGAGGCTGCTGTAGCTGCAATTCGGCCGCGTCTTCAACGGTGATAATACGTTCATTCACAGAGATAAACCGCGACAACGCATTAAGCAGCGTGGTCTTCCCCGACCCCGTGCCGCCGGAAATAATGATATTGAGCCGGCTGGCGGCCGCGATCTCCAACACCCTGGCCATGGCCGGCGAAAGGCAGTTTCTTGCTATCAGCCGCTGTAGCGTCAGATCCCGGCGGGAGAACTTACGGATTGAGATCGACGCGCCATCAATCGCCAGCGGCGGTAAAATCACGTTAACCCGGCTACCGTCGGACAGCCGAGCATCCACCATGGGGCTACTCTCATCCACCCGCCGCCCCACTGACGAGGCGATACGCTGGGCGACGCTGATAACATGAGCGTTATCGCGAAATTTAAGCGGCGTTAATTCCAGCTTGCCGAAACGTTCCACATAAATCTGATCCGGACCATTAACCATAATGTCGGACACCGTTTCATCCTGTAACAATGGTTCAATCGGCCCTACACCAAACATATCGTTAAGAATCTCCTGCCCCATCAGCCGCTGTTCGGTCTGCGTCACCGGCATACCTTCCATCACCACCGTTTCGGCGATAATGGTTTCGACATCATGCCTGACCTCTTCACGGCTGCGATTGAGCGCGCTGGAGACATCAATGGTGGAAAATACCGTCTGGCGGATGCGGAGGTAGTTTTCGGAGCGCACCACCGTATCCTCGCCTTCCGGCAGGCGGTAAGCCACCGGAGATCCCGCATCGGGGGACGCGGTTTTCACTACGGACGCGGCGATCGATTTTTTCTCTTGAGCGCTATCACTTTCTGGCGGCGAAGTTTCCTGCGGCGGCGTCACCGATTCGGGCGCCACTGTCAATTTGCGTCCGAAAATCATGCTGACCCCTTCATTAACAACTTCTGCAACCACGAGGCCTGCTGCCCGCTCTGAACTTCACCCGTCAGGATATTGGCAAGCTGTTTTATGCCCTGCGCAAACTCACTTCGCTCCGGCAGCGCCTCTGCCAAATTTTCCGCCAGCGACAACGATTGGGCGTCATAGCCGATTTCCACCGCAACAGGCAGATCTACCGCTTTGACGAAATCATCTATATTGGCTTTATTACGGTTCAATGGCTGTGGTTGATTGACGATGTTATACACCGTCGCCGGATTGGGGTGCGCCTCGATATGACGCACCAGCCTGACCAGCGATCTGGCCGAATAAACCGACCGATCCGTCACCACGCAGGCGAGGCTGGCATGAGAAAATGCTTCGGAAGCCAGCTCGCCGCCACGCAGGGGAATATCCAACACCACATAGTGGAAATGCTGACTGAGCGTCGCCAGTAGCGCCTCCAGCGCGCCTTCCGCCTGCTTATAGTCGTCCATATAATCCAGTTCAGCACCCAGGGCATACAGCCTGTTGTCCACCGTAGACAGCGTACGCTCCAGATACTGCGGGTCCAGACGGTTTACATTCCCCAGAATTTCAAGCAGGGCGCTCCCGCCCGCCAGCCCCAGCATACTGGTGCCGCTGCCGCCATAAAAATCGAGATCGATATACACAACGCGTCGATGCGCACCGCCAACAGCAAGCTCTCTGGCCAGATGCGTCGCCACGCTGGTGGTGCCGACCCCACCACGCGTGCCAACCACCGTGATAACTTTGCCAAGACGCCGCTGGCGCACGCTATTAGTGCCATCCGATTCCAGCGTACGGCGCAGTAATTCGGCGCCCAGCGGCTTCACCAGATAGTCTTGCACTCCGCGTTGCAGCAAATTGCGATACAGCCCGACATCGTTGCGATCCCCCACCACATAGACCTGTACCGATGGTTCACAGGCATTGGCGAGCCGATCCAGCTCATCCAGCGGTCCGCTGGAGCCCGAGATATCCACCAGCAATCGCTGTGGTGAACGGCCTGTTTTTTTCAGCCAGGCGATCACATCATCGATATTACCGCGCTCGACCCGGCTATCAGTTAGGGTGCTCGCCTTCAGGAAACGTGTTATTTCCTCTTTACTGCTCGCATCTTGAACAAATGCAGCGAAGTTTACCGTACGCTGTTCGCTACGATCTTTCTCACCCAGTACGCTCATATGTCCCTATCCGCTTATTCACCTGTTTTCGAAGTCGACTCGGTCTGTCGTAGCGGCTCGACCTTATTCTGCCGATAGCGCGTTATCGCCAAAGCCGCCGCGTCCGCTTGCATACCGCTATAAACACGCGGTCGGGATAAATCCTGTGGCCGCGCCAGACTGATCGCCAGATTGGTATAGGTAGCGCAGCCAAACGCTACCTGCTTGCGTCCTTCAAGGCTCCAGTGGTAGCCAGGTTGCAGTAATTTGTAGCAGTCTGGCGGAACCGCAACCCAGCGTCCGCCGCGCTGATGCAACGTTATTGATGAAACATCCGGCATACCATCGTCATCCCGTTGCCATGAAGCACAGCCCGCCAACAGCATGGCCGCGCCAATGATGACCAGTAAAGCGAGACTGCGGCGCGGCTCGGTGGAAATAGTCATCCTCACACTCCTTTTGCGCACAAATCACTAATAAACAAAACCTGCCGACCCGGTCAGCCGGGGCACTTCATTTAGCAACGGGTCATAACCGAGCTTTTTATTCACAATAAACTCGATATCGGTATTGGCCCGCATGCTGTCCAGCGGGGTAGCCAGTTGACTGGCAGCGGCGGGCCGCACCAGATACGGCGTGACAATCACCACCAGTTCGCTTTTATTGTTTTGAAAATTTGAAGAAGAAAACAGTTTTCCCAACACAGGCACCGAGCCCAGCCCGGGGACTTTTGAGAGCATGTCGCTGACGTTGTTCTGTAACAACCCGCCGATAGCGAAGCTCTGGCCGCTCGCAAGCTCGACGGTGGTTTCGACGCGCCGCACAGAAACACCGGGGATCGTCAGCCCGTCCATCACGATGCTGTTATTAGGGTCGATCTCGCTGATCTCAGGCCGGACTTTGAGGCTGATGCGGTCGTCGCCCAGCACCGTGGGGGTAAAATCAAGCGCAACGCCGAATGGTTTGAACTCGACGCTCATCGAATCCGATTCCTGTTTGATTGGCACCGGAAACTCCCCGCCCGCCAGAAAGCTGGCGGTCTGACCGGACACCGCGGTCAAATTGGGTTCAGCCAGAATACTGACCAGTCCTTCTTGATCCAGCGCGTCAATCATGGTTTCAATCGACGTGTTGCCCGTCTTGAACCCACCTACGATGCCATACGCGCCGGGCGCCCTGGTATAAGTGGTCCCCGTGCCCGAGCCGGATGTAAAATCACGTATGCCGCCCAACCCAAGCATAAAGTTTCCCGGACTGGACATAACTTCCCAGTTCACCCCCAGTTGCTGTATGACCGAGCGCGAAACTTCCGTCACCCGCACCCGCAGATGCACCTGCACCGGGCTGGCGATCGTCAACTGGTTGAGTAATTGCTCCTTTTCCGTCAGATAAGGACTAATCGTCTGGACAATCGCTTCGGCGGTTTCGGCGTTGGGAACCTGACCCGCCACCATAATCGAGCCAGGCGCCGACGTCAGCCCCAGACGCAGTTTCGGAAAACGCTGGCGTAATGAGCTTTGCACCTCACCCAGATTATGGCGAACCACCACCGTGCGCTGTAGCAGCGGTTTGCCCGCTGCATCCAGCACGTACAGCGATGTAGTGCCTACCCGTTTCCCCAACACCAGCACCGCCCCCTCAGCCGGCGACTGCACATCGGCTATCTCCGGGTCCGCAACAAATACCGTCGTCATCTCAGCGGCGACATTGATTAACTTCCCAGCGCCGACAGACAGCGCCAGCGGTCTCTGCACCAGCGGTGCCCTCGCCAGCGGCGTCTGCACCAGCGGTGCCCTCGCCAGCGGCGTCTGCACCAGCGGTGCCCTCGCCATCGGCGTCTGCACCAGCGGTGCCCTCGCCATCGGCGTCTGCACCAACGGTGCCTTCGCCAGCGGCGTCTGCACCAGCGGTGTTTTCGCCAACAGTGTCTGCATAAGCGGTGTTTCTTCACGCTGGATCTGCGCCAGCGGCGTTTCCTCCTGCGACGTCTCTTCACGCTGGGTCTGCGCCAGCGGCGTTTCCTCCTGCGACGTCTGCGCCTGCGATGTCTCTTCACGCTGGATCTGCGCCAGCGGCGTTTCCTCCTGCGACGTCTGCGCCTGCGGCGTCTCTTCACGCTGGGTCTGCGCCAGCGGCGTTTCCTCCTGCGACGTCTGCGTCTGCGGCGTCTCTTCACGCTGGGTCTGCGCCAGCGGCGTTTCCTCCTGCGACGTCTGCGTCTGCGGCGTCTCTTCACGCTGGATTTGCGCCAGCGGCGTTTCCTCCTGCGACGTCTGCGTCTGCGGCGTCTCTTCACGCTGGATCTGCGCCAGCGGCGTTTCCTCCTGCGACGTCTGCGTCTGCGGCGTCTCTTCACGCTGGATCTGCGCCAGCGGCGTTTCCTCCTGCGACGTCTGCGCCGGAGGCGTCTCTTCACGCTGGATCTGCGCCAGCGGCGTTTCCTCCTGCGACGTCTGCGCCGGAGGCGTCTCTTGACGCTGGGTTTGCGCCAGCGGCGTTTCCTCCTGCGACGTCTGCGCTAGCGGCGTCTCTTCACGCTGGGTCTGCGCCAGCGGCGTTTCCTCCTGAGAAGTCTGCGCCGGAGGCGTCTCTTCACGCTGGGTTTGCGCCAGCGGCGTTTCCTCCTGCGGTGTCTCCGCCAGCGGTGTCTGCGCCCTGGCCGCCATGGTCAGCGATAAAGCGGACAACGCCAGCGTAAATATCAAAGTGCGCAATGAAATACTAGCGAGCATAGGTGCCAAACTCCTGTTCCTGACGTTGACTGCCCCGCATAATGATCACCTGGCGTGGCTTAAGCGGGGTCGCCTTCTCTTCTAATGGCTTCGAGACGGTATTCCCCAATGCACGGGAGACATCGCCGCCCCATATAGGCCGGTTTTCTTTCCCGACTGTGTTGTCCCACGCCACAACCGATGCCGTTGCATATTGCGGATTATCACGATTGAGCGCATCCCGATCGTCCACCGCAAAACTGCGCAACGCCATTGATAAGCTGCCCAGTTGCGCCGCCACGGTCACCGCTTCCGCCGCACGGGGCGCCACCTCAATGGTGACCGTATTGGCGCGAATAGCTGTGCCATTCTCCTCCGTTTGACGCTGTATACTGGAACCCACGGCAATAATGCGTACTCGTTCGACAACCGTTTCACTCACTACCAACGGTGCGTTACCGTTATGATTGTTCTCCGCCTGCCGCATCCGCTGAGTAAGGATGATATCGACAAAATCACCCGGCTGAATCAGCCCCGCATTACCAGAAACGTCATCCACCGGCACGGAAACCGCACGCATCCCCGGCTTTAGCGCCGCAGCAAGAAAACCAGGCGCATCCGGGCGGATCACATCACTCGCCAGAATTAGCGCCCCTTTATTCATCTGTTTGCGTACCAGCGCACCGTTAAGGTTGGCTTCGGCGCTACCTTCAATCAGCGCCCCTTTCGGGACGTCGTTTTCCGCGTAGGCTTTCCAGCCCAGATCACCCTCGCGCAGCAGCAATCCTTCCGGCAATACCGCAGCGGCGATCCGCACCTGCACCGTCTGTTCCGGCGGGGGGCTGACTGCTGACTGCTGACTGCTGACTGCTGACAAACATGATGCGGGCGATCCCGGCCAGCAATGCAGCCGCCAGCAGAATCAAAGCCAATTTCAATACCGAAGACATCAACAGCTCACTCCCGACTGGATTAGCAACTCGCTGAAAAGCTGAAAAACAGGATGGCGGCACGGGTTAAATCACACGTGTAAACCCTGACTAATAATCAGCACGGTCATCCCTCCTGCGACCAATGCCACACCGTAGGGTACGCCGCGCCGGGCCGAAATCGCATAACCCAACGTAGAGGCCATTCCGCTGACAGCCGCTTCCGGCGGTTTTATTATTCTGTCCGCCAGCCAGCCCGCGATACCCAACAGTGCACCAACCACACTAATGACGACCAGAGCTGGCGCCGCGTAAAGCGGCCCAGCCCAGAGCATCACCACTGCGCCTAATTTGACATCACCCCCGCCGACGCCGCCGCGAATAAATAACAGCAGCAGCAGCGCAAAAGTAATTAAGCCTATTAAACAATGCGTGGCGAATAGCACCCAATTAGTTCCCTGATAAAAAAAATAAAAGGGAAATAATAGGGCGTAAAACAATATCCAGCGATTAGGCAGGCAGCGACGGGTTAAATCGGCATGTATTAACAGCCCAAATAACACCAGCAGCGGCGCAAAAATCATTAGCCGCCGGTACCTTTGCCAGCAGTGGTAGATTCACTTTTGGTTGCCGCCTCTTTAATAGCAGAATCCGCACTCTTAAATAGTGTTTCAATATTGCCTTTGAATCCTCCCACTCCGGCAGCAACCACCACCACAATAACCCCGGCCAGAATGGCATATTCCAGGGCAGATACACCACGCTCATCTTTCTGTAATGCTTTAAATAATTTACGCATCATTGTTTCTCCTTGAGAATAATTTAACTGAATAAATGAACGATATGATTCCATCGCCAAATAAATAGCGTGCTAAGTATTGCAACTAAAATGCACATGCAATGGCGACATTTCTAAGTGACTTAGAAATTCTTTCTCTACAAATATAACCAAATTAAATATTTCACAATAGCATCATTAACTTGGCATTTGATAACGCTAACTTTTAAAATTACTGTTTACTCTATGCTTTTACTGGTTCAATTAGCAAAGAAAATTTATATCAATTGATTTCTTAAACAGACTCAGCCAGTAAAAAGAACCGTTAAAACAACAACCAACATTTCAACCTACTTTAAATGAATCTAACTATAGCTTGCTTGAATAAAATAATTTTAAATTAATAAAATAGTTATAACCTATCAGCTTCCAGACCACTTTCCGCAAGGATCTTATTAATTTTCTGAAGATATAAAATAGTTTTGATGAGAGAAAGCAAACGCCAGGCGATCCCAACACCTGTGCGCTATACTATTATCATTGATGATTTCGTGAATATGAATTACAGAGTGCTATCCAAAACGTCCATTTTCAGACCCTCTTTTCTTGAAGATATAAAGATATCCATCTAAATTCAATTTAGAGTGATGCCGTATCTCGAACTCACTCTAAACAAAAAAAAATTCATTACAAATCATTTATACCGATAGATTTAATCGTTTTTGATAGCCTGAGCGTATCAAGACATATATAAAGATCTTTTACAACGGTTATTATTTTCTGCACAAAAATGTCCTTTTTATATGATCCCATTTTCCTGAAATCTGGTTCAATGACTTCTCTAAGCGGAATTAGCCAGATCAAACAGATCTGGATTTAAACCTCAAAAACAACAAAACCACATTTCATATTTTTCTTTGCAGTCCGGTTAAAAACGATAATGAATCACATTAAAGTGAAGTCAAGAATCATAAACTAATAAAAGGGTTTTATGACAATATGATTAAAAAAATAATAATTATAAAAAATATAATCAAAAAATCGAGAAAGAAGGGGCAAGGGGGAGTAAATGAAAGGCCAATCGCGCGATATTCAAACAGTTCGACGATGTACGGTAGTGTGGTGCAGAATACTGGGACAGGCGCTCACCCAGATCATTGCCCTCTGGTTTGGTTGATATCTTACGATGCTCCCCGGTAATGTGTGCCCTCCTACCGCAGCCCGGCCTTAAAGCCACCACGGTTTGTGTTACAGGCATTATCGCGCCACGACCGCCGTATTGGGCGGCTCCATTGCTGTTCTGACGCTAAGTAATCCCGTAGTGGCTCACGCCTGCCGATGCATGCTCTACGATGGTGCGGTGCGCCTTATCAGCGCAGTTCAATCAGCGTCAGTGGGCCACCGAACACCGCTCCCGTATCGATGTAAAGCTGGTTAAAAAATATCAAGGGTTTGTTAAGCGGCGTATGACCGAAGATAAACAGATTAGCGCCGGAGATATTATCGCCCTCTCCTGCCATTGCGCGCGTGATGCGGGTACGCCCCCAAACAAGCTCGTCCTCGTCAATGACCTTGCCGAACACATACTCGTTCGCGGGATAATCCGCATGGGCAATCACATAATGTCGGTGGCCGAGGCTGACCTCGATAACCAGCGGCAGGTTTGCCGTTTGGACGATGCGTTTAGCTGCTATTGTTTTATCCGCGCCATCAAGCGCGGAATACCATGAACCGCCGTTACGCGCCCAAAGCCAGCCGCTGACGCCCTTCAGCGCTTCTTGCGCCATTTTCTCATGATTGCCGCACACAGCGGTAAACCAGGGGTCGTTTAGCAACGCCAGGCAGGAGGGGCTGTCTGGCCCGCGATCGATCAGATCGCCAACCGAGATCAGCAGGTCTGTCTCACGGTTAAAATGCCGCATGCTCAGCCCCTCCAGCAAGCGCTGATAACAACCGTGAATATCGCCGACGACAAAAACTTTGCGATAGTCATCACCACTGATTCTGCGATACATGAATACTTCCCCCCTACGCGGCCGGGTAATCGTCTGAGGCGGATCTTCCCGGCTGGTTTCAGGGTAAAACTAAGCCCCTTTTTCCCCATCGCCGGGGCGGGAAAGCTCAGGAAAGAAAGAACGTAACGCACCGGCCACAGCCTGCCGGTCATAACCCAGGCGGTGCAGAATGATGGCGATTTGCCGGGCGGACACAGCATCCCGATACACCGTGAGCAGCACATCGGCAATCAGCCCCGGCGTAATCACGGAAATCGTCGAGATCTCTCCGGCACGTCCCCCGAAAGAGTGAAGGATATGCTCGACAGCCTGTTCCGGGGTCATACCCTGTGTCTGTAGCGCAGCCAGCACGGAAACAAGCTTGTCTTTTAATTCATTCGCCACCATTCGGTTCCTTCATGCAATCAGCGCCTCTCACATGATGGATTATGGGGACAAAAAGACGCCACAACCCGCATCTGAAGTATATGTGTATAATAATGCCAAATTGACTAAAACACATATTGATACAACTCCACGCCAATCGATTCATCATCTTGATACCTAAGATTTGCGATAATCTTCCGAATAAAAATCGTATTTACGTTTATGCCCGATAAATTTCAGTATACAGGCAGAGCAAAAGCAACCAACACGCCTTAACCTGAAAGATGAAGGACTTTGTGAGCAAAAGGTTAATCATGATCACCACTGACGGTAACAACGCAGTCGCCTCTGTCGCCTGGCGAACCAATGAGGTCATCGCCATCTACCCCATTACCCCCAGTTCCACCATGGCGGAGCAGGCTGCGGCCTGGTCCAGCGACGGCGGGTTAAACATCTGGGGCGATACGCCGCGCGTTATTGAAATGCAGTCGGAGGGAGGCGCGATCGCCACCGTGCACGGCGCACTGCAAACCGGAACGTTAGCGACCACCTTTACCTCATCGCAGGGTTTGCTGCTGATGATCCCGACGCTGTATAAGCTGGCGGGCGAACTGACGCCCTTTGTGCTGCATGTCGCCGCCCGTACGGTCGCCACGCACGCGCTGTCGATTTTTTGCGATCATTCCGACGTCATGGCCGTCCGCCAGACTGGTTGCGCCATGCTGTGCGCCAGTAACGTGCAAGAGGCGCAGGACTTCGCGCTCATCTCACAAATGGCCAGCCTTAATAGCCGCCTGCCGTTTATTCATTTCTTTGATGGTTTCCGCACCTCGCATGAAATCAACAAGATTGAACCATTGAGCGATGACGTTATCCGCCAGTTGTTGCCCCAGCAGGCTATTGCCGCACACCGTGAGCGAGCACTTACACCTGAGCGTCCGGTGATCCGCGGCACCGCCTCAAACCCGGATACGTTTTTCCAGGCGCGCGAAGCCACCAACCCGTGGTATAACGCCGCCTGCCAGCATGTTGAACAGGCAATGAACGACTTTGCCCAAGCAACGGGACGCCAGTACCGGCCATTTGACTATTACGGCCACCCGGAAGCGGCCAAAGTTATCGTTCTGATGGGCTCTGGCGTAGGGACGTGTGAAGAGGTCATCGACACCCTGCTGACTCGTGGAGAAAAGGTTGGCGTGGTTAAGGTGCGTCTCTATCGTCCTTTCTCAGCCCCTCATTTACTGGCCGCCATTCCGCAAACAGCGCAACGCATCGCCGTGCTGGATCGCACCAAAGAACCGGGCGCGCCGGCAGAACCGCTGTATCTGGATGTCATGACCGCGCTGGCCGAGGCGTTTTCCATCGGTGAGCGCTCATCCATGCCGCGAGTAATTGGCGGCCGTTACGGTTTATCGTCGAAAGAATTCACGCCGCAATGCGTACAGGGCATTTTTAATGAGTTAGCGCTTGCCAACCCGCGTCCCCGCTTCACCGTTGGTATTTATGATGACGTAACCCATCTTTCCCTGCCGCTGCCGGAACAGCGCCTGCCGACAACCGCCTCGCTGGAAGCCTTGTTCTACGGGCTGGGCAGTGACGGAACCGTCTCGGCAACCAAAAACGCCATCAAGATCGTAGGTGAAACCACGCCGATGTTTGTACAGGGCTACTTCGTTTACGATTCCAAAAAAGCGGGCAGCCTGACCGTTTCCCATATGCGCGTGGGGCCGCATCCGATCAATTCCGCTTACCTGATCGATCAGGCGGATTTTGTCGCCTGCCATCAATGGCAGTTCATCGATAAATACAGCATGGTGGAACGATTGAAGCCTGGCGGTATCTTCCTGATCAACTCACCGTATGCCGGCGACGATATCTGGCACCGTCTGCCGCAAGAAGTGCAGGCCGGCCTCAGGACGCGCAGCGCACAGGTGTACTGCATCAACGCGGCGAAAATTGCCCGTGAATGTCAGTTAGGCGCCCGCATCAACACCGTGATGCAAATGGCCTTCTTCCACCTTTCACAAATCCTGCCGGGGGATCTCGCGCTTGAAAAACTGCGCGCCATGATTGGCAAAAGCTACGGCAGCAAAGGTCAGGAACTGGTTGAACGCAACTGGCGCGCCCTGGACGCCACATTAGATGCGCTTTGCGCCGTGCCGCTGGAAACGGTCAACCCAGACAGCCCGCGGCGCCCGCCGGTGGTTTCCGACGCGGCCCCGGATTTCGTAAAAACCGTTACCGCGACCATGCTGGCGGGTCTGGGCGATACCCTGCCAGTTTCCGCATTGCCCCCTGACGGCACCTGGCCGACCGGAACGACGAAGTGGGAGAAACGCAACATCGCGGAAGAAATCCCGCTGTGGCAGCCTCAGTTGTGTACCCAGTGCAACCACTGCGTCGCCGCCTGCCCGCATTCCGCCATCCGCGCCAAAGTGGTGCCCGCCGATGCGATGGCGGCGGCCCCGGAATCATTGCAATCGCTGGATGTCAAAGCCCGCGATATGCGCGGACAGAAATACGTCTTGCAAGTGGCGCCGGAAGATTGCACCGGCTGTAATCTGTGCGTGGAAGTCTGCCCAGCGAAAGATCGTCAGAATCCAGCGTTCAAAGCCATCAATATGGCATCTCGTCTGGACAACCTGAGCGTTGAAAAAGCGCACTTCGATTTCTTCCTGCAACTGCCGGAAATCGATAAATCCCGGTTGGAACGCATTGATATTCGGACTTCTCAACTGATTTCACCGCTGTTCGAGTATTCCGGCGCCTGTTCCGGTTGTGGTGAGACGCCATACATTAAGCTGCTGACCCAGCTTTACGGCGATCGTCTGCTGGTGGCGAATGCGACAGGCTGTTCTTCCATTTACGGCGGCAACCTGCCGACAACCCCGTGGACCACCGATGCCAATGGCCGCGGCCCGGCGTGGGCCAATTCGCTGTTTGAAGATAACGCCGAATTCGGCCTCGGCTTTCGCTTGAGCGTCGATCAACACCGTCAGCGCGTCATCCGCTTGCTGCACACGCTGGCGCCGCAGTTACCGGCAGATCTGGTCGCCGCCTTGCAGGAAACGTCGATCGCGCCGGAACTGCGCCGTAGGCAGATTGAACAATTGCGGATGCTGTTGGCGGATATGGGCGGTGATGAGGCCAGTACGCTGGCCTCTGAAGCCGATCATCTGGTGGATAAATCCATCTGGCTGATTGGCGGCGACGGTTGGGCGTATGACATCGGCTATGGCGGTCTGGATCACGTCATGAGCCTGAGTGAAAACGTCAACGTGCTGGTGCTGGATACCCAATGTTATTCCAACACCGGCGGTCAGCAATCCAAAGCCACACCGCTGGGCGCAGTCACCAAATTTGGGGAAAAAGGCAAACGTAAGGCGCGTAAAGATCTTGGCATCAACGTGATGATGTATGGCCATGTTTACGTCGCGCAGATTTCGCTGGGCGCCCAGCTCAACCAAACGGTAAAAGCCATTCAGGAAGCCGAAGCCTGGCCGGGGCCGTCGCTGATTATCGCCTACAGCCCCTGTGAAGAGCACGGCTACGACCTGGCGTTGAGCCACGAGCAGATGCGCCAGCTCACCACGACAGGCTTCTGGCCGCTTTATCGCTTCGATCCGCGCCGTACCGAAGAAGGCAAAGCCGCGCTGGTGACCGACTCCCGTCCTCCGTCAAGCAGCCTGAGCGAAACCTTGCTGAAAGAGCAGCGCTTTCGTCGCCTGAACAACCAGATGCCGGAAGAAACGGCGCTGCTGTATGAAGAAGCAGAGCTGGATCTGCGCCGCCGCTTTGATTTCCTGACCATGATGGCGGGTAAATCAGAAAAGAATCCTCAGGAGTAGAGAGGCTGACAACGCGAGAATTACCCTATACTTTATACGATTACTCGCTCATTATGGTGTCAATAGGGTCATGCATTAGGAGAAAGAGAGATGAAAGGAAAATTCGCATCACCGCAAATCGCGCTGCACTGGCTGGTTTTTGTGTTGCTCGTCGTGGCTTATGCCACAATAGAACTACGCTGGATCGCTGAACGCGGTTCGCTGCTGCGAACCGTCATGATGGTCACCCACTTTAGTTGCGGCGTGCTGGTACTGGCGCTAATGCTGGTACGCCTGTTTTTACGTACGCGTTATGCCTCACCCGCCATTACCCCGCCGCCACCGCGCTGGCAAACCGCGCTGGCGACGCTGACACACACCGTGATCTATCTGCTGTTTATCTCCCTTCCCATACTGGGCACCATTTCGCGCTATTACAGCGGCCGGGACTGGATGCTCTTTGGTATTGGCATGCCAATGTCCGCCACGCCGAATACTGAACTCGCCGGTAGCTTGATGGACTGGCATGAAACCCTCGCGCCGCTCGGTTACTGGCTCATCGGCCTGCATACCGTTGCCGCCTTGTTCCATCATTA